>JANLPS010000308.1:0-6202 GCA_031367385.1 Archangium sp.
ACTTTCACGGCCACACCGTCGCGCCGAACCGGCACCTGGGGGCGGTGCAGATGCCGCCCGATAATTTCGCCCAGCTCGAGGGGCGTCGGCCGTAAAGGCCGTTACTGCAAGCGACGCTTGAAGATGAACGTGCTGATGAACTGCGCGCGAAAGGCCTCGAGCACCGAGGCGTTGCCGTCGGTGGTGACGAGCTTGTCGTAGGCGTCGTGCAGCATGCAGCTGTCGTCTGGCTTCTCGTCGGTCAGTGTGTAGAAGCGGTGAACCTGCTTGAGAAAACACGCCGGCAGCTGGGTCGTCTGGCTGATACCAGTGATCACCTCGGTGCCGTCGGTGACCGGGCCCGACCAATCTCCAAGGCTGAGCATCGGTGAAGCCGTCAGGAGGGGAAACTGGGCCAGCGGCATACCCGTCGTCGAGTACGACTGCTCCACCGAGCGTGGCCGCGCCAGGCCGTCGAAGTCTTCGAAGGCGAACCCGATCGGGTTGATCAACCCATGACACCCGTTCGATTGGTAGCCCGTCATCTGCACGTCGTTGATCGCGTTGGTGAAATCGCTCACCTTCTTGGTGATCGCGTCGCAGGCCCATCGCCCGCATGTAGGTCGAGGGTGCCGAAGATCGATTCGAACAGGTCTGCCGGCGAGTTCGAGTGCGGTGGCCGCGTGACGGCGCCAGTGGCGCTTGGGTAGTACACCTGCTCGATGCCTCCGTTGTAGTTGCCGACCGCGAGAAACCGCTTGGGCACCTGACTTGGGGCCGCCCGCGCCTCGTGGGGGAGCAGGAGCGAAGGCAGACACGGCAACGCCAGGCTGAAGCCGCCAGACCCCGAAGCACCTGACGACGTGACAAACGACTCATGAAGCGTCGCAGTGCAAATCGCTGTCCACTCCGTTCGAGCTCGGCCTCGGAATCAGGTTTGGCGGTTTCTGGTGAGGAGCAGCGCCCTCACTGACCTTGCAATGTTTGCGTCGCTCGGCGGCTGCGATTGATCACAGCAGTGCACAGTTACTTCTGTGGCTCGACCTTCTTGCCGGCGCCGTCACGGTCAGCTTCACCATTGCTGATCGAAAAGCGAACGAGCTCGCGCAGCACTTTGTTGCGCTTGACGTTGCCGAGAATCTCTTTGAGATCTTCGTACACCGTCGGGTCATTGATGATGCCGCCCAGCGAGCCCTGCCCTGACTTCACCTTCGAGGTCAGCGACTTGATGTCAGAGGCGGCCTGGCCCAGGTCACCGAGCATGTTCTGCGCGTTGCCGTAGACCAGCTGATACACCGCGCCCTCTTTGTTGGTCTTGGCGGCGGTGATCAGCGACGAGAGCTCGCTGGCGGCGGTGCCGAGGTCAGTGACCGCTCCAGAGACCTTCTTGTCGTAGATCATCGCGTGCAGGGTGCCGTCGCCGGTCTTCACGTCGGTGAGTAGGGTGTCGACCTTGTTGAGCGCCGAATCGAACCGCGCCGCGCTGGCCGAGGCCTCGCGAATGAGCACCTTGAAGTCTTCGCTGGTGCTCTTGTCGTACACCACGGTGTGAATGAGGCCTTTGCCGGTCTCGACCTCCTCCATGATGCTGCGGGCGCTCTTCACAACGCCAACCACGTCTTTGAGAATGTCGGGGCTGGTGTAAACACTGACGCCGCTGCGGAGGTCGCGGGTGATGTTCACCGCGTTGTCGATGATCTCGGCCGAGGCCTTGATGATCGACGACAGGTCGCCCGAGGTGCCGGTCTGAATGTCTCCGCTCTCGATCAGCGGCTTGTCAGGGGTGCCCAATGAAATATCGATCGCCTTGTCGCCGAGCACGCCGCGGCTGGTCACGCGCGCGATCGAGTCGGAGCGAATGCGCTCGGTGAACTTCTTGCCGATCTCCATCGTGACGACGATGCGCTGATCGCCCAGGTCAGGGGCGAAGCTGATCTTCGAGACCTTGCCGACCTGCAGACCACCCAGGCGCACCGGAGAGTCGAGCTGCAGACCGTCGACGTTCTCGAACGCCCCGTGGTAGACGACCGCCTTCTCGAACAGGTTTCGCTCTTTGCCGATGAGAAAGACGACCACGCCGGCCAGCGCGAGCGCCAAGCCGACGAATAGACCCGCGCGAACGATCACTCGTCGTTCACGATCAACTGGGTTGAGTGGAGACGCCATTAGGCAACCCTCGCATCGAAAAACGCGCGCACGTCGGGGTGACGAGACGCTTTCATTTGTGTGACCGTGCCCTGCTCGACAATCGAACGGCGTGAGAGCATCGCGATTCGGTCTGAGACCCGAAAGGCGCTCTCCATGTCATGGGTGACGACGATCTGCGTCGAGCCCAATTTTTTCTTCAGCGACAAGATCAGCTCATCGATGATTCGCACGCTAATCGGGTCGAGGCCGGTGGTGGGCTCGTCGAACAAGATCACCTCGGGCTCGACGGCGATGGCGCGGGCCAGACCGACTCGCTTGCGCATGCCACCCGACAAATCAGAGGGCCGCAGCGCCTCGATGCCGGGCAAGTTCACCATCTCGAGGTTCTTCGCGACGCGTTCGGCGACGTCTTGCGGGCTCAAGTCGGGCTGCTGCTCACGCAGGGGGTAGGCGATGTTTTCGCCGACGCTGAGCGAGTCGAACAACGCGGCGCCTTGAAAGACCATCGCGACCTTGCGCCGAATGTCTCGCATCTCGTGCTCGTCGAGGGTCGTCATGTCGCGCCCCTCGAACCAGATGTGCCCAGCATCAGGGTACATCAGGCCGATCAAACACTTGAGCAGCACTGACTTGCCGGTGCCCGACCCGCCGATGATGGTGATGGTCTCACCGCGGCGAATGTCGAGGTTGAGGCTGTCGTAGATGCGCTTGGGGCCGAAGGCCTTGGCGATGCCCTCGTAGCGAATCAAGACGCCGTCGCTCTCGGTGGGCATGCTCATAGGGCGAGAAACAGCTTGGTCAGAAAGAAGTCAGACAGCAGTACCGAGACCGATGAAATCGCGACGGTTTCGGTGGTGGCCCGGCCAACGCCTTCGGTGCCACCCTCGACGCTGAAGCCCTTGAAGCAGCCGACGATGGCGATGATCACTCCGAAGACTGCGCTCTTGGCGATGCCGGAGCCGAAGTCGACCATGGTGACGGTCTCGAGCGCCGAGCGAAAGTATTGATCGAACGGTATCTCGTACTGCGTCTTCACCACCACCGAGCCGGCGATGAGGCCGAGCACGTCGGCCAGCGCGGTCAATGCAGGCATCACGAGCATGCAGGCGAAGAGGCGGGGCGAGACGAGCTTCTTGATCGGGTCGGCACCAAGGGCCCGAATCGCGTCGAGCTGCTCAGTCACCTTCATCGAGCCCAGTTCGGCGGTGATGCCCGAGCCGATGCGGGCACCGACGGTGAGCGCGGTGAGCACCGGCCCAAGCTCGCGAAAGAGCGTCAAGACGACGACTTTGCCAACGGTGTGCTGCACGCCGAAGCGCGCGAGAAAGAAGGCGAACTGGAGCGCGATCACCAGGCCAGCGAACACCGCGGTCAGGGTGGCGATCGACAGCGAGCGAACGCCCAGCGCTTCGATTTGATACGCCATCTCGGCGCTGCCGACGGGCCTCGAGAACATGCGGCGAAGGGCCTGCGCGAGCATCACCGACATGCCACCCAGCTGCATCAGCCCGTGTCGAATGCGGGCGGTCAGGGGGAGAATATTCTCCAGCTCCTGCTGCACCATCTCGGGGAGCGCCGTCTCGGTCGGCTCCGGCGGCTCGTGCGAGAGGTGCGGCGAGGTGTCGTCACTCACGGTGACTTCTCCTGCGCGAACCCCGCGACCATGCGATCGAACGCGGCTTGCTGATCGGCCGCGTGGCCCAGCGGAGCGACGTACTCGAAGTCATGCACGCAGCCGTTCTTCTTCATCACGATGATTTCGATTTCGATCGGCACGCCGTCGAGCTTGGCCTCGAACTTCGAGTGCAGTGATTCGCGCCCGTCGAGCGACTCTGTCTTCTGCTCCTTCAGCTCGCGGTCGGCAAACCCGAACAACAAGTGCGTCGTGAGCACCTCGAGCGAGGGGTCTCCGTGGTCGTGACACGTCGCGTTGGTGGCGATGACGTGGCCGCTGCTCTTGTTGACCCAGGCGAGGTCGTCATTGACGAACCCGACGCGTCGCCACACCGATTCGTCTGGTGGGCCGATGCGGTAGCGCACGTCGTCTTTCGTAAACACGCCGTCTCGAAACCCGCCGGCGCAACCCGACAAGGCAACGACGACCAGAACCAAAACGCTTCGCACTGCGCGGGTTTAGCTGAGGTTGCCGTGACACACACGAAAAGTTGACTCTGTACGAGTGTTCAGTCACCATACTGAACGTTCGTACCCCCGAGGGAGATGCAAGCAAATGGATGAGCTCACCGACCGCCAAAAAGAGATTCTCGATTTCATTGTGAGCACGTCGGAGGAGCGAGGGTACCCGCCCACCATTCGTGAGATCGGCGAGCAGATGGACATTCGCTCGACCAACGGGGTCAACGACCACCTCAAAGCGTTGGAACGAAAAGGCTATTTGACCCGCGCCGAGCAGCAGAGCCGGTCGTTGGTGCCGACCAAGCGGGCGCGGTTGGTGCTTGGCATGGGCGTGAAGAAAGACTCGACCTTCATCGACGTGCCACTGCTGGGCAAGGTCGCCGCGGGTGCGCCGTTGCTGGCGACCGAGAACATCGAAGACTCGGTGCGCATCGACAGCTTCTTGCTGGGCGGCAGCGGCAAAGAGGTGTTCGCGCTGCGGGTCAAGGGCGAGTCGATGATCGACGACGGCATTCACGACGGTGATTTTCTGTTCGTTCGCAAGGCACCGAGCGCGCACCCGGGCGACATCGTGGTGGCGCTGATCGAAGACGAGGCGACGGTGAAGCGCTTCTACCCGGAGTCAGAGCGCATTCGCTTTCAGCCCGCCAACAAAGACATGGACCCGATCTACGTGAACAAGTCGCAGTTCAAGCAGACGATGATCTTGGGCAAGGTCGTCGGCGTGTACCGCAAAGTGGTGTGATTTACGGGCACTTCGCAGGGCCTGCGGGCACACGCTCGCAGGCGCTCTTCATCACAGCCTTCTCTTTGAGCTCTTTGGCGAGGCGGGCGACGCGCAGGTGAAGCGCGAAGTTGGTGCGTTGTTCGGGCTCGGCGCTGACCGCAGCGAGCAACATCAGCGCGTCGTGCTTTCGGCCTACCGCGACCAGCAGATCAGTCAGATCGAGCGTCTCGCGGAGCTCTTCGCCCGAGGCCGTTTGCAGCGCGGCGTCGAGCTGCTCTTTGACGCACGCCGCGTCTTTCGTTTTTTGACACAGCCGGGCCAGGCCGACGTGCACGACGCCTCGGTCTTTGACTTTGAGCGACTCGCGGTAGGCCGCCGCAGCCTTGTCGTCCCTGCCCTGCTTCGCTTCGAGCTCTCCGACGAGCTCCCACAGGGTCGGGTCTGAGGTGTTGAGCCTGGCAGCGTCGGAATACGCCTCGATCGCCTCGGCGGGGCGGCCGATTTCGACCAGGCGATCTCCGCGCTCGGAGTCGAGGTCTCCACTGACGATGCCGAAGGTCTTGGCCCGCTGAAGCACCGAGAGTGCGTCGCGCGGGCGCCCGGCCTTCATCAGCGCAGCGGTTGATTTCTGAACCAGAGCAACCCGCGCCGCCTCGGGGGCCGATTCGCTGGCGAGCGACCAGGTGCGCACGGCTTCGTCGAGATTGCCGGTCTTGAACGCCACGGTGCCGGCGACTTCGAGGGCGTCGAAGTCATGGGGGTTGAGCAACAGCGCTTTCTGAACGGCTTGGCGTGCGAGGTCGTTCTCGTTCTTGAGTGAGTAGAGGGCGGCGAGGCGACTCCAGGTGGTGGCGCGCTTGGGGTCGAGGCGCGAGGCCTCTTCGAAGGCTTGAATGGCCTCGGGGGTCTTGCCCTCGCTGACGAACAGCTCACCCATCGCTGCTGGGAGTCGGCGGTCACCCGGGTTGACGCGTTTCACTTCGTCGAATTCGCGGTGAGCGGTCTCGAAGTCACCCTTCAGGTACGCAGAGGTGCCCGCCAAATAGTGGCCGTCGCCTTCGAGCGACGGGTCGATGACCGGAGCGCTGCTCGGGCAGCCGATGACGAGGAGCAGGAGGAGCGCGTGGTTCGACAGGCTCACCATGAGATTCTTTCGGCTCTTTTCGGACATCCTCTCCTCGGACATCCTCTCCTCGGACATCCTCTCCTCGG
>JANLPS010000320.1:0-14930 GCA_031367385.1 Archangium sp.
GGCACATGGCCGGTGAGGTGCTCGAGCGGCGAAAGCTCGATCATGCGGTCGATGCGGTGCTGCGATTGGCGAAGGTCTCGCTCGACCGAGGTGATCAAGTCGGCGTGATGGCCTTCGCGACCACGGTTCAGGCCTGGCTGCCTCCACGAAAAGGGCAGGAGCAGCTCAAGGCCATCGCCCAGTCGCTGTATCGGGTCGAAGCGACGCTCGAAGAGAGTGACTATGGGGCCGCCCTCGACCTCGCTTTTTCACGGGGGGCGCGGCGGTCGCTGGTGGTGGTGATGACCGACCTGGTCGACGCCGAGACTTCATCGATGCTGATCAAGCGCACGGTGCGGCTGGTGCCCAGGCATCTGCCGCTCGTCGTCTCGATGCGTGATGACGACCTGCACCGAGTCGCGCGTCAACAGCCAGCGACTCGGCAAGATGTGCTCGAGCGGGTCGTCGCGGCCAGGCTCGAAGCCGAGTCGACCGCGACGGTGGCGAGGCTGCGAGACGCGGGAGCCCGCGTGCTTCGCACCTCAGCCGCCGAGCTTGGCCCGGCTTCAGTGAACGCGTACCTCGACATCAAGGCCCGCGGGCTGCTGTAGCGCTTACTGAACGACGAAGTCGGCGCAGGTCATCGGGTACAGAACATACGTGTACCCCGCGTCGGTGCCGGGCACCGAGCCCCCCCCAGCCTTGAAGCACCCGAACTCGACGCCGCCGTCAGCGCAGACTGCGTGCGAGTACGAGTCCCACACTCCGGCGATGCTTGCGAAGCTGACCGCGCCACCGTCGAGCACGACCTGACGGAAGTCGCACGGGCTGGTACCGCCGTCGGCCAGCAGGCCGCCATCGGGCGCAAAGGTCGCGTAGGTGCGGTAGTTGTTCACGAGCACCCCGTTCGAGAGTTGAAACCCGAAGTAGCGGTTGTCGCCAGGCACGAGCGAGATTCGCCGCAGCGCCGCCGGGTTCGCCTCTGAAATCGTCACCGGCCCGGCCATCTTCACCCTCGCGCCCGCGTAGGTCGGGTTGGCGCGAATCGCGCCGTTGTCGCCGAAGGTCGAGGCGACCATGTTGTCTGGCAACGCCGAGCCCTGCGACTTGAGGGTGATGACGAGGGCCTGACAATTGTTCACCGCGGTGCACGCTTCGGCTTCTCCCGCGGCCGCGCGAGGTTTGGTCTGGAGGAAGTCGTACTGCTGCTTCACGACCCAGCGAAACGCCTCACGGTCGGTGAACTTCGACTCAATGCCGATGTACCCCGTCAAATCGAGCACATCGCCGACCGCCGGCAGGTAATCGACCATCGTGTCGCAGCGAAACTTGGTGACGTAGATGCCAGCCTGCGCATTGTTCGGGTCGGCGACCCAGAACTCCGCCGTGGTGCCCTTGCTGCTTGTGCCCTTGCAGTCGGCGCCCATCGAGTTCGAACGCGCCGCGAACGAGACCGCAGTGACCACGACGCCCTTCAGGTTCACCAGCCCGGGAAACTTGATCGCCTTCGCTGCAGCGACCGTCTCAGGAGGCGGCGTGCCCGCGTCTTGGGTGCCCGCGTCGACGACCGTGCCCGAGTCGACTTGGCCCGTGCCTCCTCCCGTGCCACCGCCCGCGCCGCCGCCGGTACCGGCATCGGCCGTGGGGCGCGCAACGCACCCGATGAGCGCCAATGATGCTGCCAACACTGCAGTCTGAACTGCTGATCGAATCGACATGAGAAGGGACCCCTGAGTCGTAGATTTTCCTGCTGGGCACCCGTACAAGCACGCCACTCGGCCGCGCCGGCTCTACACGACCGGCAAGAGTGCGGCAAGCAATGGAGCCGTCACATGAAAGCCGTTTGTTTTCGGGCGCACGGTGGCCCCGAAGTCCTCGAACTGATTGAGCTCCCGAAACCGGAGCCCACCGCGCGTGAAGTGCGCGTGAAAGTCAAAGCGGTCGCCCTCAACCACCTCGATGTTTGGGTCAGAACCGGGTGGGCCGGTCTCAAGATCAAATTGCCCCACATTTTGGGCAGTGACGTCGCTGGAGTTATCGACGCGGTCGGCGCCGAAGTTTCCGATCTCGCCGTGGGCACTGAAGTGGTCATCAACCCCGGCCTCTCGTGTGGCGTTTGTGATCGCTGTCTGCTCGGCGAAGACAACTTCTGTCGCCAGTACGTGATCATCGGAGAGCACGTCACCGGCGGGTACGCCGAGTACCTGTGCGTGCCACGCCAAAACATCGTGCTCAAACCCAAGGCACTCTCATTCGAAGAGGCGGCGTGCCTGCCGCTGACCTTCTTGACCGCGTGGACGATGCTGGTTCGCCGCGCGCAGCTCAAAGCCGGAGAGACCGTGCTCATTCACGCCGCCGGCTCAGGCGTCGGCAGCGCTGGAGTGCAGATCGCCAAGCTGCTCGGCGCCCACGTCATCGCCACTGCGTCGACCGAGGCGAAGCTCGCCAAAGCCAAGGCGCTCGGCGCAGACGAGGTCATCAACTACGCAACCCATGACTTCGTCGCCGAAGTGAAGCGGCTCACCCATAAGAAGCTCGTCGACGTGGTGTTCGAGCACGTCGGGGCGAGCACCTTCAATAAGTCAGTGGCGTGCCTGCCCTACGGCGGCCGCCTCGTCACTTGCGGCGCGACGGCCGGGCATGAGGTGCAGCTCGACCTGCGGGTGCTCTTCTACAAACGCATCTCGTTGCTCGGCTCGACCATGGGCAGCAAGGGCGATCTGTTTCGCATCATGCAACTGGTCGACGAGCGCAAGCTCAAGCCGGTGCTCGACCGAGTGCTCCCCTTGGCCGCCGCCGCCGAAGGGCACGCCTTGCTCACCAATCGAAGCTCGTTCGGGAATGTGGTGCTCACGCCATGAAGACTTGTTTCGTCGTTGACGCAGTTCGAACGCCGATCGGCAAGCTGCGCGGCAGTCTCAAAGACGTGCGCCCCGACGATCTCGGAGCGCTGGTGATGCGGGCCCTGCTCGATCGCAACCAGGTCGAGGGCGCCGGCATCGACGAGGTGTTCTTCGGCTGCGCGAACCAGGCCGGTGAAGACAATCGCAACGTCGCACGCATGTCGCTGTTGTTGGCGGGGCTCCCACACTCGGTGCCAGGAGCGACCGTGAACCGCCTCTGTGGCAGCGGCCTCGAGGCCATCATTCAAGGTGCGCGAATGATTCGTTTGGGCGAAGCCGACATCGTCATCGCCGGCGGAGTGGAGTCGATGACCCGCGCGCCGTGGTCAGTGCCGAAACCAAGTGAGGCCTTTGCGTCGGGCAAGCTCGAGAGCTTCGATACGTCGCTCGGCTGGCGATACCCGAACCCCAAGCTCGCGGCGATGTTTCCCCTCGAGCAGATGGGTGAAACCGCCGAGAACGTCGCCGAACGATTCGGCATTTCGCGCGCTGACCAAGATGCGTTCGCGGTGGGTTCGCACCAGAAGGCCGTGGCCGCCGCCAAGGCCGGAGCCTTCGCGAATGAATTGATTCCCGTCGAGATTCCTGCCGGCTCGAAGAAGTCGAGCGCCGTCATCGTGAGAGAAGACGAGGGCCCGCGCGCCGAGACGAGCGTCGAGAAGTTGAGCACCTTGAAGGCCGCATTTCGTGACGGTGGGTCGGTCACCGCTGGCAATTCATCAACGCTCAACGACGGTGCCTCGGCGGTGCTCTTGATGAGTGAGAAAGCTCTCGCTGGCCGCCCTGCCCTCGCGAAGTTCGTCTCGAGCGGCACGGCCGGAGTCGACCCCCGCGTGATGGGCATGGGCCCAGTGCCCGCGTCTCGAAGAGCCCTCGCCTCGGCCGGGTGGACCACCGCGCAGCTCGACCTGATTGAGATCAATGAAGCCTTCGCCTCTCAGTCACTCGCCTGCATTCGAGAGCTCGGCCTTGACGCCGCGCGAGTCAACGTCAACGGCGGGTCAATCGCCCTGGGCCACCCGCTCGGCATGAGCGGTGCGCGAATCGTCACCACGCTGCTGCACGCGATGAAGGCGCGGGGCTCGAAAAAAGGTCTCGCCTCGATGTGCATCGGAGTCGGCCAAGGCATCGCCGCCACCTTCGAGGCGCCATGAGCCTCAGCCACCCGTTCTTCACCGCGCTCAAAGCACCACTGCACATCTCGCACCGCGGTGGGGCGCTGCTCTGGCCCGAAAATACACTCTTCGCCTTCGAGCACGCGGTTCGCGACTACCGCACCGACATGATCGAGCTCGACGTGCACGCCACCGCTGATGGAGAGATCGTCGTGGCACACGACCCGACGGTCGATCGCTGCACCGATGGGCGAGGCCTCATCTCGAGCATGCCCTGGGCTGAGCTGCGCAAGCTCGACGCGGGCTTTCACTTCACCAGCGTCACCGGCGAATCATTTCGCGGCCAAAACATCACCATTCCCCGCTTCGTCGACGTGCTCCGCGCGTTTCCTCTCTTGCGCTTCAACGTCGAGCTGAAAGAGGCCGCTGGGCTCGCACCCTTCGTTGCCTGCATGCGCGAAGAACAGTGTCTCGACCGGCTCTGCATCGGCAGTGAGAGCGATGACCTGGGCCGCCAATTGACCGAGGCGCTGCCCGACGCGTTGCACTTTTTTCCACGCGATGCGTTGGCCGGGTTCGTCTTGCCACTGCGCGGAGGTGACGAGCCCGAAGACGATGGCCGCTACACCGTGCTCGACATGCCGCTGACCTATGCCGAGGTCACGCTCTTCGATGACGTGCTCGCCGCCCAGGCCGCCAAGCTCGGCAAGTGGATCAATGTGTGGACGGTCGATGACCCCGCCGACATGCGGCGGGTGATCGCCCAGGGCGTCGGAGGCGTGATGACCGATCGCCCCGACCTGCTCCGCGAGGTGATGCGTTGACCCGTGCGCCTGGGTCATCTACGAGCACGCGATGATTCTTTTCGCTCTGGCTGCGCTCGCAGCGACTCCGGTTGTCTTGGCGTGCGAAGCGCCGATCGGCACCGCCACACTCTGCACCGAGCTGCGGCTGGGCAAAGACGAAGACCCCAAGCCTTTCACCGACACCTGCGACGGGAGCAAAGGCGTCGTCAAATCGCACTGCGAGAAAGAGGGCTTCATCGCCAAGTGCGCGCTGGGCGACACTACGCTCATCTACTCCGCCACTTCGAAGACGAGCGCCGGCGAGTCGGCCGGGGTCATCAAGGGAGCCCAGGGCAGCTGCTCGAGCCACGGCGGCACCTTCGAGTCGAAGATCAAAATCACCCAGGTCAAGCCGAGCAGCAAACCGCTGCCCCTCGGTGAGCTCGCCACCGTCGCGAGCAGCGACTGCACCGCGGAGGACTTGATCGGTTCGAAGCACATCACCTGCGGCAACTCGCTGCGCCCCGAAGTGACCCTCGACTTCGCCAGCTACACCGGAGACGACCTCGAGCCGCAAGGCCCCGACGACGTGATCAAGAACCTCAAAGAATTGAGCCCCAACTCCACGTTCAAGGAACTGGGCCGAAAAACCGGCAAGACCTGGCGCGTCGAATACACGCTTGCCCCGAAGCATGGGCTCCCCGCATATGGCTTCGAGGGCGTGCGTCAGTTCGGCAAGAAGCAGTACCTCTGCGTCGGCAGCGCGTGGAATCGGGGCGACTTCGAAGCCGCGAAAGCCATGTGCGACAACCTCAAGCCCACGAAGTAACCCCTCACCTCACAAAGAAACCAACATGAAACCGACCCTCACCGCAGCACTCGCGCTGATCACCCTCGCCGCCTGCGGCGAAACGCCGCTCTCCGGCATCGACGCCGGCACCAAAGTCGACGCCGGTACCAACACCGTTCGCGACGCCGGCACCGTGCCGACCCTGAACGGCTGTGCGGCCAGCGCCTTCGTCGATCGCGCCACCGGCGACCGCACCATCACCTTCGGCAGCGCCGTCGGCCTCAAGTACTCGCCCAGTTGCATGATCATCACCGCGGGGCAGAGCGTGACCTTCTCTGGAGACTTCGGCTCGCACCCGTTGGTCGGCGGCGAATACATGGGCACCGGCGGCAGCAAGCCGAACCCGGTGCCGAGCAAGAGCACAGGCACCGACAACACGGTCGTCACTTTCCCCACGGCCGGTTTGTACCCGTACTACTGCAACTTCCACGCAAGCTCCGGCATGACCGGCGCCATCTGGGTGCAGTAAAATAAAGGGGACAGGCTGGTTTAAGTACCGGCCTGTCCCCGTGAGCCAGGCACTTAAACCAGCCTGTCCCCTTTATTTTACAGTCGAATTTCTGACGACACCGATTGACCGTCGCTCAGCTTGACGATCACTCGGGCGACCGCTCCGGCGACCTTCTCGGGGCGGCCCATGTCGAAGCTCAGCCCGTGCTCACCAGGGGCCGAAGGCAGGGCGCGGGTCGGCTCGTGTGCCAGGTACACCGCGGCGGCGGCGAAGCGATCTTGGCGACGGGGTTGAACCACCACCTGAACTTGCGCCTTCGTGCGAAACACCAACACCTTGTACTCGGCGCGCTCGGCCACCACGTCGATCGTGCTCAGAACAGGCCTGGCTGTCACCGGTACGACTTGGAGCACCGGCGGTTCACCCGCGGTCAGCTCGTCAATCGCCTCGTCGCCGGCGGCCATCGCGGCCATCACCAATTTGAGCTCGGGGTCTTGCTCGGCCTGCGATCGAATCACCGTTGCTTCAGCGGGAGTCGAGAGGCCCAAATCGAAACGAAACAACTCATCGAAGCTTGCTGACCGGAGCCTCTTGGCTCGCACGGTCTGATCTGCTCGGCGTTCTGCGGGGCCCAACGTGCCCTTCGCTTCGCCGCCCAACACCTTCACCAACCCGTCGTCTTCGATGCCACTGCGCTCGGTCAACCACCAGGCTGCGCTTCGACACCTCGCATCGAGCAGCCCGGCTTCGGCGCGGCGCTCGGTATTCAAGGCGGTGAGGCTCGCGACTTGTCTGCGGGCAGAGACGTCAATCGGGGCCAACGCCGAACGAATCTTGGTGAAAAGCGCCCTCGCATCGTCTCGACCCGAAGTCTCGAGGGCCACCAACGCCGACTCGAGCCGGTCACGCGCCATCAGATCTTGCATCGCCCAACCAACCAAGGTGCTCGCGTCGTCATCTGCGTCAGGCAGTACCGCTTCGACCGCATGCGACGCCGCGCGCTCGAGCTTCTGTTGAACGTCGTGCACCTCGACGCCCTCGCTCCATGACTTCAGCCCCGCCGCCGGCACCAATGCGAGCACCGCGGTAATCAACGACGGCTCACACGGCGCCGAGCTGGTGCGACGAAGCAGATCTCCCGCTGCTTCGAGCACCCGGCCCACGATCGGCGCGGGGTCTCCGGGGCGTTTGGGGTTCTCGAGCTCGACCTTGAGTGATTCGAGCTCATCGACGAACGAACGGTATTTCTGGGCAATGGCAGTCATGACGTCGGGTCCTCTCGCTTCCTCGTTTCGAGGAGGTACAGCTTCAACCAGGCCTGGGCCCGGCTCACGCGCTTGTATGAATTGACCACCGTGATGCCGAGCAGCTCGGCCACGCGGGGGTGATCGTCCATGTCCTGGTGGTGGTACAGGTCCCACGCGGCGGCTTCGTTGGGGTGCTCGAGCTGCAGCCGCCGAAACGCCAGCCAGTATTCTTCAGACGCCTCTTTGGCCTCGAACTTCGCGCGCGCCTCGACCACGGCGCGGTTGGCCTCGTGCACCGGCTCTTCACGCTCGTCTTCGTCGTCTCCTCGCGGGCCTTCGGCGAGGTCTTCGCGCTGGCGGCGGTACCGGTCGATCGCGCAATGCTTCACGATGCGCAGAAAGAAAGTCTTCGGAGACGCCGCTTTGCCCGGCATCACTTCAGAGACCCCGCGAAACTGATCGAGCCCCCGAGACATGAACTTCGCGACGGCGTCTTGAAAGACCTCGTCGATGTCGTCGGGGGAGCCTCTCACGAACGCCCCTTGCACTCGCCGAATGACGGTCGCTGAAGGGTCACGCCAGCGAAAGACCAGCTCGCCGAGGGGCTTTTTGTAGTCGAGTTTTTCGGCCCGGCGCTTCGAGATCTCTGCGAACAGTTCGTCGTCGGTAAGCATGGGAGGAGGTCACGAACCATACCCGCGCGATGACGCGACGCCCGCACTTTTCCTGACCTCAAATCGACGCGACGCTTCTAAACCCGTTGAAGTTGTTTGGCTTTTCGCTTGGAGAAAGTGATTCACTGCGACGATGCACGTCTCTCGAGCGCTCGTCTTGCTGGCGGCAGTCGTGACCCTGGTTCACTGCGTTGGCACCGCAGGCGGGTCAGACGACGCGGGGCACGGCAGCGATGGCGGCTCGGTCACCGCCGCTGATTCTGGGGTGTTGAGCGGCGCAGACTCGGGCGTGGTGAGCACCATCGACTCCGGCACCGCGGGCGACGCTGGCACCACCGTTCAGCCCGTCGATGCGGGGCGTCTGCCGACGCGAGATGCGGGCCCGCTCCCCGCCTACGACGGGGGCCCGAATGTGGTCGCCGACTTCATCGCCCTGATGGACCCCAACTCGTGGCGCGAGATACCCAACACCTTCATGTCTGCGGTGTGCTCGAACGTGAATCACTACCCGTGCGAAGCCGTGGTCACCGCCTGGGGCGGCGGCGCGTACGACACCGTCAACGACCGGCTGATCATCTTCGGCGGCGGCCACGCCGACTCGTTCGTCAACTCGGTCTTCGCGTTCGATCTCGGCCCGATGAAATGGGTACGCATGAGCGAGATGCCCCCGGCACTCGATGTCGATGGCCCGATGCCGGCGGTCTATTTCGACAAGCGCCTCGAGACCTGCGGCCTGTACCCGAGCGTCACCACGCTCACGATACCGCCCGAGTTCTTGACGCCCAGTGGCTACGTGATGCGCGACAAGTGCGACGACCCCAGCATCGCCTCGCAGATGGACCCGCAGCAGCCGCGCAGCACCCACACGTACGGCAACATCGCTTTCAGCCAGGCAACCAAAGCCTTCTACAACCTGGGCTCCTCAGCGCTGTACCCAAGCGGTCAAGCGACCGCCACGCGAGTCATGTCGTTCGACTTCGACACCCGGTTGTGGACGAGGAGAGCCGAGAACAACCACATCAACATCGGCGCCGCGAGCGCGACCGACGGGCGGGGGCACATTTATTACACCACCACCTATTCGGTCTCTGAGTACGACCCCATCGCCGACACGTGGGCTGACCTGCCTGGGAGCAGTGACACGGCGTCGTACTACTCGGGTGCCGCGGTCGACACCAAGCGCAACCGGTTGATTGTCACCGCCAACGGAGTCGACATTCAGACCTGGCGCCTCAGCGATGCGGTCATTGCGCGGCTCGCGACCACCACGACGGGCCTGGCCGCTCCAATCGCCACTCAGCTGGCCTTCGAATACGACTCGACGCTCGATCGCTACTTCGCGTGGTCGGGCGGCAAGACCGTCAATTGGCTCAACCCGGCGACCGAGGCCTGGGCGGCGAGCACCGGCACCGATGAAGACCCGGGGGCACACCCCGTCAACGGCGTGTACGGCAAAATGCGCTACAGCAAAAAGTACAACGTCTACGTGCTCGTACGCGCGGCGAATCAAAACGTGATGCTCTACAAGCCGCCCACCGTCGCCCCCTAGGCCGCTGCTCTTGAGCCAAGTCGAAGGACCCGTCTGTTGTCAGGGGTTACCCCCGCCCCCCGTCAGTGCGGCATGTCATCACGAACCATCATCATCGGAGACCTCCACGGCTGCTTCGATCACGCCGTCGAGCTCCTCTCCCACCTGCAAGTCACCTCGAGTGATCGCGTCATCTTCGCGGGTGACCTCATCGACCGCGGGCCGAAGCCCCGCGAATGCGTCGAGCTGGCGATGAAGCACGAGTGCGTGCTCGGCAACCACGAAGAGAAACATCTTCAGATCCGTCGCCGCCCGGCCGAGAAGCTTGCGCCCAGTCACCTCGAGACGAGAAACGCCCTCGACGATTCGCACTACGCCTACTTCGCAACGCTCCCTCGCTTCATTCGACTGCCCGAGCATCACGCCGCCGTCGTGCACGCGGGCGCCTACCCCGGAGTGACCCTCGAGGAGCAGACCGACGCGCACCTCTTTCACATTCAACACATCAACCCACCTGCGCCGAAGTCGTTCTGGCCGTCGAAAGCACCTGCGGGCTACTCGTTTTGGACCAACCACTGGCGAGGCCCCGAGCGGTTGATCTTCGGTCACTCCGTGCTCGACAGGCCCCTGGTCAGCGAGTGGGCGGTCGGCATCGATACCGGTGCGGTCTTCGGTCACGGCCTCACCGCGGTCGTGCTCCCGGAGTGGACGCTCGTCACCCTGCCCTCACCCGACTTCAGCCGAGGCCGCAAGACCGTCGCCACCTACGCGATTCAAGACGGCGTGAAGGCGTTCAGCTAGAAACCGCTCACTCATGCGCTCGTTGAAGGTGACCCGGTACGTGCAGCCGCTCCGCGAGGGTGGCTCGCTGCCAGCGATCGTCGAGGCCGATGACGAGGGCCTGTACGTGATGAAGTTCGTCGGCGCGGGCCAGGGTCGCAAGGCGTTGATTGCCGAGGTGATTGCGGGCGAATTGGCCCGAGCGCTGCGCCTGCCAATGCCAACCCAGGCGTTGCTCGACCTCGATGCGAAGTTCGGGCTCAACGAGCCACACGACGAGATTCGCGACCTGCTCAACGCCAGCGTCGGCACGAATCTGGGCATCGACTACTTGCCGGGGTCGATCACCTTCGACGGCCTGGTGCCGGGCGCGCTCACCCCTGCGCTCGCCTCGCAAATCGTCTGGTTCGACGCGCTCATCTTGAACGTCGATCGCACCGCGAGAAACCCGAACCTTCTCACCTGGCACAAGAATCTCTGGCTCATCGACCACGGCGCGTCGCTCTATTTTCACCACGGCTGGAGCACCCCGCACGACAGCGCGAAGACCCCCTTCGCGGCGATCAAGAACCACGTGTTGCTGCCCTTCGCGAGCGAGCTCGACAACGTCGCGTTCACGGTGACCCGAGAACAGCTGACCTCGGTGGTCGCGCAAGTGCCCGACGCGTGGCTCGAGAATGAGCCAGGGTTCGTGAATGCTCAAGCGGTACGCACTGCCTACATCGACTTTTTCGAGACCCGATTCGCCCACCGCGACCTCTTCGTGACGGAGGCGATTCGTGCACGCACTGAGCGCGTTTGATTACGCCGTGATTCGGGTCGTACCGCGGGTCGAGCGAGGCGAGCTGATCAACGCAGGCATCATCGTGCAGTGCCCGACGCAAGACTTTCTCGAGGCGCAAGTCTGGCTCGATGCAGAGCGGCTTCGTGCGCTGTGGCCCGAGGTCGATGTAAACGACATCGCCGAGCACCTCTCGGTGTTTCCACGAATTGCGGCCGCCGATCTGACCGCAGGGCCGATCGCGTCACTGCCGCGCACTCAGCGTTTTCATTGGCTGACCGCGCCGCGGAGCACCGTGATTCAGACCTCGCCCGTGCACTCGGGGCTCTGCGTGAGCACCGCAGGCATGGTCACGTCACTGATGAAACGCCTGGTCCTGCCCTGACCCGTTCGTCCCGAGAGACTCGAAGGGCCCGCCCTCGACCCCGTCACACAATCTCAAGCGACAAATCCATCGCACGCGACGAGTGGGTCAACGCGCCCATCGACACGTACGTCACTCCCAACTTCGCCAAGGTCACCAAGCGCTCGGCCGTAATGCCGCCAGACACCTCGAGCTCGACCTTGTCTTTCGCGACCGCGACGGCCTCTTTGACCTGCGCGTCACTCATGTTGTCGAGCATGACGATGTGCGCACCCTCGTGAATCGCCTCGCGCAGCTGATCGATCGAAGTCACCTCAACCTCGATCACCGTCAGCCGCGGGCAATTCTCCTTCGCCAGCTTGATCGCGTCAGCGACCGAACCGCCCACCGCCGCGATGTGGTTGTCTTTGATCAGCAGCCCGTCGAATAGACCAAACCGATGATTCACCCCGCCGCCATGTCGAACGGCAGCCTTCGACAACGCGCGCAACCCCGGTGAGGTCTTGCGGGTATCGAGCAACTTGAGCCGGGTGCCCTTGACCGAGTTGATCAGCGCGACCGCCTCACGGGTCGCACTCGCGATGCCCGACATGCGCTGCACGATGTTCAGCGCCGTGCGTTCGCCGACCAGCAGCGAGCGAAGCGGGCCGGTCATGGTGGCGATTCGCTCCTTCTTGTCGGTCAGGTCGCCGTCGGCGGCCGAGAACTTCACCGTCACCGTCGGGTCGACCCGCTGAAAGACCCGTTCGAATGCTTTGAGCCCTGACAGCACCATCTCCTCTTTGGCCCACAGCTCGCCCTTGCCCTTCTTGTTCTCGGGCACGAGCGCGCTGGTAGTGATGTCGCCCGCCGCGCCGAGGTCTTCATCGAGCGCGAGGTCGATCATTCTGTCGAGGTGAAGGTCGATCATCTCTTGCCCTTCTTCTTCGGCGCGGCCTTCTTGACCTTGGTCTTCACGACGGCCTTCTTCTTCTTCGCCGCGACTGGAGCTTTCTTCGCCTTGGCCTTCACCACCGCCTTCTTCGCCTTGGCCTTGACCGCCACCTTCTTCTTCGCCGCGGCCGGAGCCTTCTTCTTCGGGGCCTTGATGGCCTTCACCGCCGCCCGCGCCTTGCTCTTCGCAGGCGCCTTCACCTTGACCTTCGCCGGAGCACTCGGCACCGACGGCCGCGCGTTGGGCGTATTGACCTCGTCCTTCGCCGCGTTGAACTCGCGCACGGCATCGTCGACCAGGCCCATGCCCATGTACGCCACGCCGAGATCGTAATGATCTCGCGAGGTCAGGCCCTCCTTGGTCCCCGCGCGCAGCTGCACCAGCGCCTCGGTCACCTGGGCATCGGGCCCAGCCGAGACTGAGGCCTCAGACATCTCGGCCCGCAGCTCATCGCCCAGGTTCACCGACCCGGTCGCCGGAGGTGCAATGCGCATCTCCACCGGCGCGATTCGCCTCAAGTTCTCGCTGAGCTTCTCGATGCGGCTGGTGAGCTCGATCACCCGAGCCCGGTCTTTCTCGACCACGTCGGGCGGAGCGCGCTCGACGAACCGCGGGTTCTCGAACTTCTTGTTGATCGCGGCGATCTCCTGTTCGGCCTTCGAGATCTCCTTCTTCAAGCGCTCGCGCTCTTCGGCGAGGTCAACGATTCCAGCGAGGGGCACGTAGATCTCCATGTCGCTGCGAATATCAGCGGCTGCTTGCTGCGGTTTCACGCCCATCGCCGTCACCGAAAGCTTGGCCAACCCCGTCAGCGGCATCACGTAGGAGCGCCACCGGTCGAGTGACTCTCGCACCTGCTGGCTCTCCGACTGAATGACCGCTTCAATCTTCAACGCCGGAGACAGATTCGACTCACCGCGAATCGCGCGAATGCCGTCAATCGCCTGCGAGATCGGCTTCATCTCAGCCTCGGCCGCCGCGTCATGCAGCCGCGCATCTTCGACCGGGTACGGAGCGATCATGATCGACTCAACCGAGCGGGTGATCGGCAACTTCTGCCAGATCTCCTCGGTCAAGAACGGCATGAACGGGTGCAACAGCCGCAGCACCTGATCGAGCACGAACACGAGCACCGCGCGAGTCGAAGTCTTCGCATGTGCGTCGTCACCATACAGCGCGCTCTTCGACAGCTCGATGTACCAGTCGCAGAACTCGCCCCACAAGAATTGGTACAGCACCGAGGCCGCCTCGGCGAACTGGTACGCGGTCAACGCCGCTTGCGTCGCCACCGTCACCCGATTCAGCCTCGACAAGATCCAACGGTCGGCCAGCGAGAGCGACCGCTCCTTGATGAACACCGACCCGTCGTCGGTAAAATCACCCAGGTTCATCATCGCGAAGCGAGCCGCGTTCCAAATCTTGTTGCAGAAGGCTCGGTAGCCGCCGATGCGATCGATCGACAGCTTGATGTCACGCCCCTGCTGCGTCAGCGACGCCAGGGTGAACCGCAGCGCATCGGCCCCCTGCGCCGGCAACCCCTGCGGGTACTTATTGCGAATCGACCCCGGCAAATTCGCGGCGGGAGCGCCCAAAATGATGTCGAGCGGGTCGATGACGTTGCCCTTCGTCTTCGACATTTTGTCGCCCTTCTCATCGCGCACCATCGCGTGCAGATACACGGTGCGAAACGGCACTTCGCCCATGAAGTGCAGGCCCATCATCATCATTCGAGCGACCCAGAAGAAGATGATGTCGTGCCCGGTCTCCATCACCGAGTTCGGGTAGAAGGTCTTGAGCTCTTCGGTCTTCTGCGGCCACCCCAGCGTCGAGAACGGCCACAAGCCCGAGCTGAACCAGGTATCAAGCACGTCGGGGTCTTGCACCCACTCTCCCTCGGGCGGCTTGGTTCGCGACACCACCGGAGTGCTCTCGAAGTCAGGCTTGCCGTCAGCCCCGACCTTGAACCACGCCGGTATCTGATGCCCCCACCACAGCTGGCGGCTGATGCACCAGTCGTGAATCCCCTCCATCCACTTCATGTACACGGCCGTCCACGTCTCGGGCACGAAGGTGGTCTTGCCCTCTTTGACCGCCGCGATTGCCTTGTCAGCGAGCGGCTGAATCTTCACGTACCACTGCGGCGACAACCTGGGCTCGACGGGCACCTTGGTGCGCTCCGAGATCGCCAGCGCCAGCTTGTGCGGCTTGGTCTCGATCAGCAGCCCAAGCTCAGTCAGATCTTCGAGCACCTTCTTGCGCGCCTCGAACCGCTCGAGCCCCTGGTACTTGCCGCCGTTCTCATTCACATGCGCGGTCTCGGTGAAGATGTTGATCATCGGCAAGTTGTGCCGAAGCCCGGTCGCGTAGTCGTTATGATCATGCGCCGGAGTCACCTTCACCACGCCAGTGCCGAACTTCGGGTCGACCAGCACGTCGTCGATGATGATCGGTATTTCGCGGTTGGTCAGCGGCAGCAGCACCGTCTTGCCATGCAGGTGCGTGTAGCGCTCATCGGTCGAGTTCACCGCCACGGCCGTGT
>JANLPS010000326.1:0-4097 GCA_031367385.1 Archangium sp.
GCCATGGGCCTGGCGATGCTCGGTCTGCTCCGCCGTCGCCGCCAGAGCTAAAAGCAGCACTCAACGTGTAGCCTCCTCCTCGTTCCATCAGCCGTCACCCTGCGGGGAAACAGAGTGATTGGTTGGAGAGGCCCGGTCGACGAGACCGGGCCTCTCGTTTTGCGGGGTACTCGGCAGAGACACCGTTGGGCCTCCCCTCGTGCTCTCAAACGGGTCAAGGGCCGGCCTGTCTCGGGTCTACTCCGTGAACATCGGGCGCTGCGAGGCTCGAGGCTTGCGCAGCGCCTGCTGCTGAACCGCGCGGTTCGCCTTCGACTCGACGGTGCGCCACAGCTCGAGCACCCGCGGGCCCATCGCATCGAGGGTCTTGGGTGAAATACCACCGGCCACCAAGGCCGCCCACAGCTCGGGCAGATCTGCGCTGTTTCGCACGCCGTGGGGGCACGCGCCGCCGGCCGACGGGCGCACGATGAGCCCATTCATGTCGCTGCCAAGCACCAGGTGGCCTTCGGGCACGAGCGAGGCGAGGTACTGCCACTGGGCGACGATGTCGTCGCAGGTGTGAGGTTGGTGCTGCGGGCCGACCGCCCCCGGTGGCACCGACGATTGCGGGCTGTTGAGCGTCACGCCGATGAGCCCGCCTCCCGCCGCGACGCGTTTGACCAAGGCATCGGAGATGTTTCGCTCGGCGTTCGCATACGCACGGGCGGCGGTGTGCGTGACCAGCACCGGCACTCCGCGCGCTTCGGCCAGGTCGAGCACTTCATTCGCCGTGGCATCGGAGCTGTGCGCCAGGTCGATGAGCATCCCCAGGTCCATCAGGTGGGTGATCAGCTCGCGGCCCAGCGGCGTCAACCCGTGCTCGTTGTGCGCTGGCGGAGCGATGCCCAGAAACACCGAGCCCAGCTGCCCCGCCGCCGCGCCGGCCACCTGCGAATCGTTGAAGTGCACCAGCGTCAGCCCTCGCACCCCTGCCGCGTAGAGCGCATCGAGGTCGTCGAGTGAGGTGATGCCTTCGCCTCCCTCGACGTGGGGCACGACCGCGATGTGGCCGTTGGCGATGACCGAGGGCACCTGCGCGGCGCTGGTAACGAGCATGAAGAGGGGTTGGTCGGCCACCAACCACTCGAGGCGCTCGACCTCACGCAGGGTCTCATCGAACGCAGAGCGGCCTGGTCTCGCCGCTGGAGGAGGCCACAGGGCGGCGAAGACCAGACCCACTCCGGCGGCTCGCAGCTGGGCCGGGTCGATTTGGTTGCGCAGAATCGACGAGGTGCTCTCGACAGCCGACGAACGGCCAGGCCACCCGGTGAAGAACGGGTGCGCCGCGCTGGCCATGGTGAGGTGGAGGTGGGTATCGACGGCAAAGGCGGGCGCTGCGACCGGAGCCGGAGTCGAGGTCGATTCGGTGAGTGGCTGAGCCGTGGCGCAGGCGAGCACCAGCATCAAGGGCACGAACTTCATCGAGCACCTCTACACGAGAGGCGCGCGCAGAGGTAAGGAGCTTCTACGCCCCATGTTGCTCAAATCACGCACCGCTCCGCAGTGGCTCGAGCTCGCGCTGCGCGAGTTCGATTCGGTGCTCATCGACCATGCCCACTGCGAGAAGAAGGCGGCCTCGAACGCGCTCTCGCTGATGCAGTCATACCCCGAAGTGCCAGGTCTGCCGGCGCAGATGGCGCGGCTGGCACGTGAAGAGAGCGGCCACCTGGCCCGGGTGCTCGAGCTGATGGAGTCGCGCGGCCTCACCCTGGGGCGCGATGGCGGTGACCCGTATGCCAAGGGCCTGCAGGTCATCATGCGCAACGGCGCTGGCGAACGGCGGCTCGATCGGTTGCTGGTCGCGGGCATCATCGAAGCGCGTAGCCACGAGCGGTTGGCGATGCTCGCCGAGGCGTTGAGCGAACCCGGGCTGCGCAAGCTGTACGACGAGCTGGCGCAGAGCGAAGACGGGCACCAGCGGCTGTTCGTTCGGCTGGCGAAGGGCATCGAGGCCGAGGCGGTGGTCGATGCCAGGCTCGAGGTGCTGCTCGAGCGAGAAGCGCAACTGGTCTCGACGCTGCCGATTCGCGCGGCGATTCACTGATTCGGCGAAAAATGCGCGACGGCTTGGTTCGACGCAGCGTGAAGTGGTGGGCCCGAATGGCGGCCAGCGTCGATTTGAGGTTGGCGCGAAAGGTCGGGCGCGCGCCCCGGTACCGGCTCACCGGTACCTGTAACGGGTGCGGCCGGTGCTGCGAGGCACCCGCGATGCAGGTGGGCCGGCTGACCTGGAGGCTCCCCACCCTGCGCGCCCTGGCCCTGTGGTGGCAGCGGGTGATCAACGGCTTCGAGCTGGTCTCGGTCGACCCCCGCTTTCGCACGATGACCTTCAGGTGCACGCACTACGACCCTTTGACCAAGCAGTGCGATTCATACGGCAGCCGCCCGCTGATGTGCCGCGATTACCCGGTCAACCTGACCCATGAAGCCGACCCGGTGCTGTTCGAGGAGTGCAGCTACCGGGTGGTCGACGTGAAGGCCGAGGGGCTTCGCGAGGCGTTGGCGCGCACCTCGCTCACCCCCGAGCAGCGCGCCGAGCTCGAGCGCAAGTTGAAGCTGTAACGCGAGCGGCTTCTTAGAAGGTACCGAAGAACGAGGCGAAGCCGCCGGTGCTGGTCGGCACGAAGGCCACGTTGATCTCGCGGTACGCGCGGTATTTGCCCGGGTCGTCTGACAGCACCCAGAGCACGGTGGCGGCGATCGCCGAGGCGGCGCCGACTCCGAGGCCGACGAGCGAGACGGTCTGGTAGGCCGAGACCAGCGCCTTCGAGCTGGTGGCGCCGGTGCGGTTGTTGCCGCCCTTCTCGTCGAGCTCGTTGCCAGCGGCGAGTTGATCTCGAAAAGCGACGAAGTTGGTGTACTCGCGACCCGCCATCACCTGCATCACGACGCCGGTGGCGATGCCGACGACGGCCAGCGCGGTGGTTGAGATGGCGCCGAAGCGAAGCTTGCTCTGCTTCGACTCCCAGGCGGCGATGGTGTCGGGGCTGGGTACCAGGTGCACGCTCTCTTCGTCGAGGTCGTTGGCCTTGATGCGCACCTCTTTTTGCCAGGTGACGTAGCCGTCTTTTTCGACCGCGACGATGTGCGGGCCACCGGCCAGGCTCACGCGGCCCTCGAGCGGAGTCACTCCGATGACGGCGTCGTCGACTTTCACTGTCGACCCTGCTTCTGAGCTGACCAGCACCAGGGCGCCCGAGCGCTCTCTGAGAATCGACTGCACCAGCTTCACCACCGCCGGAGTGACGTTGATGATCAGCTGCTGCTCGGTTGTGCCGGTGATGGTCTCGCCGCGCTCGCGTTTGCCGGTCTTCACCGAGACCAGCTGCAGGTCGAGGCTGTAGCTGACCGCGCCGCCGGCGCCCTTGATCGGGGTCAGCTGGCCGGTGACCAGATAGTCCATGTTCAGTGAAGCGCCGAGGTTCGACGAGCAGGTGTCGCTTGCGCACCCGAGCAATTGCTGCTGCCGCTCGTAGCCCAGCAAGGTGCGCAGCTGATCAGCGGTGACGACCTCGAAGGCGCCGAGCCGCTGAAGCTCGTTGGCGACCAGGGAGTTCGAGGCTGCCGAGATGGCCTGCGATTCTTTCGGCGCCGCGAAGTCTGAGATGCCCAATCGGGGGCGCGCGGGTTCTGCCGAGGCGGGGCTTGCCGACAACAGCAACAACACGAGTGCAGGAGTCATGGGCGGCCGAGCCTAAACCGACCGAGCGATTGAGCGAGCGTTTGTGTGGTGCGCACACTTCCCTCCAATGTCACACTCCGCGGCATCGTGATGACCTGGCTGCTTTTGACGCTGGTGGGCGGGCTGGCCGACGCCGGGGCAGCTTCGCGGGTCGACGCGGGGGCGCCGAGGGTCTCTCGTGACGGAGGTGCGGCAATCAGGGGAACAGCGCACGGCGTCTCATCGCGCGATGCCGCAGCTGCACATGATGGTGACGTCGCTCGAGGAACTTCAGCTCAGAACGCACTGACTGTTCGCGAGGCAGCCCCCCGAAACATCGGCCTCTCAACGCGCGATGATACGCCGAGCGCGGTTCCCCTGAATTACGCACCTC
>JANLPS010000329.1:0-14466 GCA_031367385.1 Archangium sp.
TTGATCAGCGACGACTTGCCTGCGCCAGAGACGCCGGTGATCGCGGTGAACACGCCGAGCGGTATCGTCACGTCGATGTTCTGGAGGTTGTTCTCTTTCGCGCCGGTGATCACGATCTTCGACTTGCCCAGCGGCCGCCGCTTCTCGGGCACTTCGATCTCTTCACGCCCCGACAAGAACGCGCCGGTCGAGCTCTTCGGGTTCGCCATCACCTGCTTCGGGGTGCCCGCCGCAACCACCGACCCGCCCAGCTCTCCCGCGCCGGGGCCGAAGTCGACGAGGTAATCAGACTCCTCCATCGTCTCTTCGTCGTGCTCGACCACGATGACGGTGTTGCCCAGGTCGCGCAGCTTCTTGAGCGTGCCGATCAACCGGCCATTGTCTCGCTGGTGCAGGCCGATGCTCGGCTCGTCGAGAATGTAGATGACGCCGGTCAGCTCGGAGCCCATCTGCGAGGCAAGGCGAATGCGCTGGCTCTCTCCACCCGACAAGGTCGACGCCGATCGCTCGAGCGTCAAGTAGGTCAGGCCCACGTCGGCCAAGAAGCTCAAGCGGCTGCGAATCTCTTTGAGCAGCTCGGCGGCGATGGTCGCCTCGTTCTTCGAGAGCGGCAGGTCGCCCAAGAAGGTCAGCGCCTCGGCGATGGTCAAGCGCGACAAACCGACGATTGAGTTGCCGTGCACTTTGACGGCGCGCGACTCGGGCCGCAGGCGTTCGCCGCTGCAAACAGGGCAGGGCTTGTCGCTCAAAAACTTCATGTAGTACTGCTTTTGCGACTCGCTCGAGGTGCTGGTGAAGCTGCGCATCAGCTTGTTGACGAGCCCCTCCCACTCCATCTTCCACCGGGCGTCGCCCCACTTCATGCTGATCTCTTTGCCGCCGGCGCCGTAGAGCAGCACGTCGCGTTGCTTCTGCGGCAGCTTCTCCCAGGGGGTCTCGAGGTCGATGTCGTAGACCTTGGCCAACGAGTCGACGAGATCCATCGTCCACCCTTCGCCGCGGGCCACGCCTGACGCCCAGATCTCGACCGCGCCGTCTTTGATCGACCGGGTCTTGTCGGGCACGATCAAATCGGGGTCCATCTCCGGTTTGGTGCCCAGGCCCGAGCACTCGGTGCACATGCCCAGCGGGTTGTTGAAGCTGAAGCTCGCCGGAGTCGTCTCGGGAAAAGAGAGCCCGCAGTGATGGCACGCATTGAGCTCGCTCATCGGGCGATCGGCGCTCTTCGCGGCCCCCTCGTCGGTGACGATCAACACGCCTTTGCCTTCGCGCAGCGCGTTCTCGACCGAGTCGGTCAGGCGCGACTTGATGTCGGGCTTGAGCACCAGGCGGTCGATGATCAGCTCGACGTCGTGCTTGCTCTTCTTGTCGAGATCGAACTTCTCTTCGAGCGAACGCACTTTGCCGTCGACGCGCGCGCGTGAGTACCCGCGTTTCTGCGCCTCGATCAGCACGTCTTTGTGCTCGCCTTTGCGGTTGACGATGATCGGCGCGAGCAGCTGCACCTTGCTGCCGGCGGGCAGCTTCAAGATCTCTTCGACGATTTGCTGGGCGCTCTGCTTGCCGACCTTGCGGCCGCAGTTGTGGCAGTGCTGAATGCCGATGTTCGCGTAGAGCACGCGCAGGTAGTCGTGCACCTCGGTGACGGTGCCGACGGTCGAGCGCGGGTTGTTCGAAGCCGCCTTCTGCTCGATCGAAATCGTCGGAGAGAGCCCGCGAATCGTGTCGTACTTGGGCTTCTCCATCTGCCCCAAGAATTGCCGCGCGTAGGCCGAGAGCGACTCGACGTACCGGCGCTGGCCCTCGGCGTAGAGCGTGTCGAAGGCGAGCGAGCTCTTGCCCGAGCCAGAAACGCCCGTAAAGACGACCAATTTCTTCTTGGGTATGTCGAGCGTCACGCCCTTGAGGTTGTGCTCTCGGGCACCGCGCACTGAAATGAAGTCGGGTTCGGCCATGGGGTCGCTCTCTTTAGCCGCTGATAGGCAGGCGCGCCTCGAATTGATACCGAACACCTGTTCAGGTTGGTAGCAAAAACACCATCGAACGGTCAGACGCTTGAGGCCCTTTACCTCGTGCCCCGGTCAGAGAGAGAGTGCGGCCGTGAACGAGGCCCCTCGGCTCTTCGAGCTCCGCACAGAGACGCAGTCGCTGGGAGCGCCCGGTGCGCTGGCGGTCGCGTCGCATCTCGCGGTGCTGGCGTTGATCGCCGCCCTGGGCGCGCGTGAGAGCGAGAACCCTCGGGCGCCGGCTCCAGAATACGAAGAGGTCGTGTTCAGAACGCCGCCCAAGCGCAAGCCGATGCCCAAGCTCGAGAGTGGTGGTTCTGGTGTCGCCACCGGGGCGCCCGAGGCCACCGCCAAGCGGCGTGAGCTTCGCGCACCCAAAGAGATGCCAGCTCCGCCATCGACCGAGCCGGTGCTCGGAGAGATCGTCTCGCTCGAGAAGTTCGCCACCCCGGTCGACGTGCCCGACAGCGACTCCGAAGACAGCGATGGCGTTGAAGATCAAGGCCCGGCGCTGGGCAGCGGCGGCGATGGTCATGGCAGCGGCTTCGGTTCAGGCTCGGCGTCAGGCTCGGGTTTCGGCCGCGGCGCGATGAGCCCTCGCTCGAAGGCGCGGCGTGCCTGGTTCACCACCAACCAGTGGAAGTGCGAGCGGCCCGATCGCCAAGAAAAAGCGGGGCGGGTGATGGTTCGGGTGCGGGTGACCGTTCAGCCTGACGGCAGACCCAGCCGGGTGGTCATCGTTCAACCGGGTGCCGAGATCTTCGACCTCCGCGCGATGCAGTGCGCCACGGCCGAAGACTATGTCTCCGCGCTCGACGAAGACGGCACGCCCATGGTCGGCGTCGCCGAATTTGCGATTCAATTTCTGTAATGAGCCCCCGCCAAGACCGATTGGAAGCTCGCGAAGCAGCTGGTGCTCGAGAGCTCTCGGTCGCGATCGGTATCGGAGGCTGCGAGCGGAGGTTCCCATTCTGAGCGGGTTGGCCGGTACCTGTTGAAAGAGCGCGCGTGCAACCCGACGAGTTGGCTGAAATCTTCAGGCGGTACGGCTACTTCGTGCAACGTCGTTGCACCTTGCTGCTCGGCAATTCGGCCGATGCTGAAGACGTCACCCAAGAGGTGTTCATGCGGGTGCAGCGGTATTCGTCGAGTCTGACGGCTCCGGTGACCTTGTCGTGGCTGTACGCGATCGCCGCTCGATGTTGCTTCGATCGCGCGCAGCAACGCCAACGCCAGACGCCGGTCGAGCACTCGGCACTCGAGGCGCTCGCTGGTTCATCTGCCCCGCCGCCTGAGCGCGCGTTGGTGGGCCAACTGCTGCGGAGCATGGATCGGAAGACGAGCGAGATCGCCATTCTCCACCACGTCGAAGGGTGGACGCAGGAAGAAATCGCCGCCCACACCGGGTATTCGCGAAAGACGATTGGGAAAAAATTGTCACTGTTTTCACAGACCTTCAAAGATGCGTGGCAACGCCTGAGCGCCGTGCGGCGGGAGGTCGGGTCATGAGCGCCATCGAGCCTCCGGTGCGCCGCGAGGGGTGCCCGCCCGCGGGGCAACTCGAGTTTCTGGCCGCAGGTGACGCCGTGCCCGCCACTGTCACCGCGCATCTGCAGGCGTGCGAGACGTGCGCGAGCTACGTGACCGGTCTTCGCGGCGAGCAAGTCGCGTACGCCCTCGCGCACCCGCCCGAGCTGATGGCCCGAAAGCTCGCTCGTCGGAGCGACGCCGCGCGACGGCAACGGTGGCTCTGGGTCGGTACCTTCGCATTGGTGACGTTGTCGCTGGTGCTTGGCGTCTCGTTGTGGAGACCGAACGAGCCCGCCTTCACCCTGAAAGGCGGCAGTGGTTTCTCGGTCTATGTGAGCACGCCATCGAGCCCGGCCCCGCGCCCGGTGCCTTCGGGAGCCCGGGTTTCCCCTGGCGACGTGTTGCGTTTTCAGTTCACCTCGAAGCAGTCTGGCTACCTGATGATTGTCGACCTCGATGGCGCCGAGCGCCTGACTGCTTTTCACCCGTACCGAGGGCAGCAGGCGGTCGCGATTCGAGGGGGCGAGGTGCATTCACCCGAAGAGCGCATCGAGCTCGACTCGAGCCCCGGGGCCGAGCGGGTGGTCGCGATCTTCAAGCCGACGCCATTCAGTCTTGCCGACGTGACAGCCTGGCTTGGCACGCGCCAGGGCACCCCCGGCATACCCCTGCTTGAGTGCGGCGATTGCACCGCGCAGTGGGTCGTTCTCGAGAAACCATGACCCGTTGGCTCGCGCTCATCGTCTTCGCGACCGCCGCGCAGGCCGCCGAGCCGACGCGGTTGCTGCTCGCCATCGGCAGCAATGTGGGAGCAGGCGATGACACGCCGCTGCGCTACGCGAATGTCGATGCCACCCGGTTTCGAGACGTGATGATCGAGCTCGGGTCGGTCAAGCCGTCACGGGCCTACCTGCTCGAGAACGCCACCGCCGATGAAGTTCGCGCGGCGCTGCGAGAGATCAAGGGCCGGGCCGCTGAGCTCGGCGCGGCGGGCTCGGAGGTGACGCTGTTCTTGTACGTGTCGTCGCATGCCAAGGCGGGTGCGCTGCGACTCAATGACAGCACCTTGCCGCTCGACGAGCTGCGCGCGCTGGCCGCGGCCATCACCGCTCCGCTGCGCGTCTTGATTCTCGACACGTGTGAGAGCGGAGCCGCGGCCCGCGCCAAAGGTGGCCGCCTCGTCTCGGGGTATTCAGTCGAGCTCGAACGGCTGCCGCTGCACGGAGAAGTGCTGATCTCCTCCAGTGGCCCCGAAGAGGCCTCGGAGGAGTGGGATGCCCTGGGCGGCTCGCTGTTCACCCACCATCTGCTGACTGGCCTTCGCGGCGACGCCGATGCCGAAGCCGATGGCCGGGTCACGCTCAATGAGGCGTACACGTATACCTACCGGCGCACCGTGAGCGCGTCGGCGCGGGGCGCACAGCACCCGATGGCCGACATCGATGTCTCTGGCAGTGGCGAGCTCACCTTGACCGAGCCGCTGCGCACCGGGAGCGCCGTGCTTCTCCCCGCTGCCAGCGAGGGCCGCTACGTCATCGCCAGCCAGCCGCGACCCACCGTGCTGCTCGAGGTCGACAAGAAGGCAGGCCGGGAGCTGCGCCTCGCGGTGCCTTCGGGGCGCTACCTCGTTCGCAAGCGGCTCAATGAGGCGGTGGGCCTGCTCGAAATCGACCTCCCCTATGGAGGTCAAGCGACGGTCGATGACGCGCAGCTGGTCAAACGCAGCTACGCCGAGGTGGCGATCAAAGGCGGCAGCGTCGAGCTTCGAGCCAACGCCCTCTTCGTCATGGGCATCGTGTCCAGTCCGCCGGTGGCAGGCACTCCCGCCAGTGGCCGCGTTGGGCTCGCCTACCGCCACACCTTTGGCGAATGGTGGGTTGGGGCGAGTGTGAGCGGCGGCCTCAGCGGCTACGACGGCGTGCAACTGCGAATCAGCGAGCGCACCGTGCTGAGCGAAATCAGCGGTGGGTACCGATACTTGCGGTGGCCCGTGGTGCCCTACGTGGGCCTGGGCCTGCGGTGGTGGTTGGTCGATCAATCATTCATTCGCGAAAATGAAGCGCAGCTGCAGCGGGTGTTCGGCGTCTCGGCGCTCCCCAACCGCACAGCCAATGGCTTGGGCCCCTCGCTGACCCTGGGCGTCGAGATACCATTGCCGTGGCGGTTGACCGCGTTGCTTCAAGGCGCTGCCCAAGTCATTGAACTGGCGGTCGAGCGCGATGGCCAGGCCGCGCCGGGCTCGCCCTGGTCGGTGGGCCTCAACGCCGCGGTGCTGGTCGGAGCGAGATTTTGAAAATGCGCGTTCTCATCGATCGGGTCGAGGCCGGTACCTTGGGCATGAAAAAACAACGCATCAGCCTGGTGTTTGCATTGGTCGCGCTCAGCGCTTGCCCGACCGCGGTGGTCGACCCTCACTACAAAGGCGCTCCAGTGGCGTCGCTCAAGGGGCAGCTCTCGTTGGCGCAGGGGGTTGAGGCGCCGAACAACATTCGGCTCGCAGTCGTTTGGTACAAGAGCTTTCTCGAGCTGACCCAACCCGACAGCATCGTCACCCAAGACGTAGCGTACCGGGGCACCTTCCCCGCGAACTTCACGTTCGATTTCTTCGGCGTGCCGCCCACCGAGGCGTTGAAGCCGACCCGAGATGGCCGGGGCCAGCAGGCGTACGGCGTGCTGGTGGCCTACGAAGACTCGAATGGAGACGGCCGGCTCGACCCCACCGACCCCTTCGATGACGGCGGCGTCAGCAACGACCGGCTCTTCGGAGCGACGGCCTCGTACTTCGATCTCCAGGCGACCTCGTATGCGATTCAGTACATCGACGTCGAGCCGACGATCGAGGGCCGAGAATGGCCCGAAGGCTCGAAGAAGGGGTTCAACCTCATCTCGAGCACGCCAGATGCCAATGGCCGCGTGTACTCGAAAGTGCTGCCCTTCGACTCGTCGATACCCCTGGTGTTGACGGGCGAGAACGAGCTGGTCGCGCTGATCTGCCAAGGTGATTTCTTCAACGGCGAGTCGTCGCCGAACCCGATCGAGGTCTGCAAGCACCCGGCGACCCCCAATGTGTTGCGGGCCCTGGGCAGCTTCAAGCGCAAGTACACCGATGACGAGACGAGCGGCGAGTTGGTGACGACTGACAGCACGGGCGTGTCGCTCTCTGACGGCAAGTCGTACGTGAACAACGCGACGGTCACCGTGAATGGTCAGCTGGCCGGGCCCAGCAGCGATGGCTACTACCGGTCTTCGGCCGCGCTGACGCCGGGTGCGCTCAACACCATCGTGATCAACGCGCCGGGCTTCGCCGTGAAGACCATCAGCCTGGTGATGCCCGATCAGAAGCCGCTGCTGTCGCCGCTGCGTGGTTCGAAGCTCAAGACCGGCTCGAGCATGAAGATCGAATGGCCGCAGGCGACGCCGCTGGGCAGGCGGTTGGTCTACGTGGTGTCAGACGATTTCTCAGCCGACTTGGCGCTCCTCAACACGGCGACGGGCAACACCGACGTCACCTTCGGCGAGACTGGCCCGCTCGTGTATGTCGGCAATGCGCTGGTCGTGATGAAATCGTACGGCCCCAACACCTCAGATCGCTTCGGCACCTACTTCAGCACTTCGGTCACGCAGGAGCGCAGTTTCGAGCTCACGCCGTAGCGATTCGAGTTCCCCTGCTGCCGGGGTTGGCCGGTACCAGTCGTCATGAAAACAACGACGACGGTGTGGGTGATGGTCTGCGTGCTGACAGCTTGTCAGCACCTCGGGGTCGCAGCCGATGCGAGCGAAGCGCCTTTCGAGCCGACCGGGGCAGTGCAGTATTTGGCCCGAGGCGCTTCGTTCAGCTCGACCCGGGTGGTTGGGCCAAACGTGAACCTGACCAAGCGGAGCGACGGCAGCTGGGGCGGGCGGCTGTTGGACCAGCCGGTCGACGTGAATGAGTACGAGCACCGCATTGGGGGCGTCGACTTCACGCTGCAAGTCGAGGCGACCCCCTCTGGCCAGCTCGTGACCGGCCAATTTCAGGGTGAATCGCTGCGCTTCGAAATCGACAAGGCGATGATTCGCGTGCGGGCGGGCAGGGAGTCGTTCACCCTCGGCGCCCACGGCGTCGGCCACTACGGGTCTGCGGGGGAGTTCGAGCTCAGCGGCGACGCCGCTCGCCCGATGCCGCCCTTTCCACAGCTGGCGTTTGCGATGATCGGAGCCTTCGCGCGATCGCGAACCGGCACGCCGATGGGCCAGGTGAAGGGGTACGAGGTCAACCAACTCGGCAAGCCGGTGAAGTGAGGCTGCCATGTTCGAACACGCCGCTCCGACCCGGTCGTCATACGTTTGGTGGACGGTGGTGGCCATCGCTGCGCATGGCTTCGCCGTCATGGTCGCGCTCGGGGCGACGGGTCGAGCCGCTCGAGTCGTCTCGACGCCTGCCGATGCCCCCGTCGTCATGTTCTTCAAAGCCCGCGTGCCGGCTCGGCCACGACTCGAGCCCGTCGGTGGCCACGCCGCCGGGGTGGCTGCGGCCAGAGCCCGCCGGGCTCCACCTCGCGTTGTGCCTGTGGTGGCAGCCCCGACCACGATCGAGGTCGTGTTTCATGACGACGCACAAGCCGCCGAACGAATCGACGATGTTCGGTCTGACTCTGATGGTCCGGGCGAGGGGAGCGGGTCCGGCTCCGGCTCCGGGGTGGGCGTGGGCGGGTCTGGGGCTGCTGCGGCGCCATCAGCGGCACGTCGTGCCTGGTTCGTGACCAACGACTGGGTCTGCGATCGGCCAGATCATGAAGACGACGCGGGTCGGGTGGTGGTGCGAATTCGGGTGACTGTCTCGGAGGCTGGCACCGCGAGCGACGTGGAGATCGTCACTCCCGGCCCCCCGGTCTTCAATGCGCGCGCGCAGTCATGCGCCAGCCGTGCCCAATACCTCTCGGCGCTCGATGACGCCGGCAGACCGATCGTCGGCGTGGCCGAGTTCTCGATTCAATTTCTCAAGTGAGGGGCTCAGAGCCCGCCGTCGCTGGTACCCGCGTCGGGCCGGCTTGCGTGACAGCTCGACATTTGGTCGCACCCGGAGCGGATGCAAACCCACCCTTTCATGTACTCGTTGCAGTCCGTGTCTGTGGAGCAGCTCACTTTGCACGTGCCCGACTGAGCCAGCGTGAGCGACGAGCATGTGCCATCGGCCGCTTTCGAAAATTGGAAAACGCACGTTTTCCCCGCCAATGGGGTGCAGTCGTTGGATGGGTGGAATGGCCCCAGGAAATGCCGCACGTCGGTGAATGTGTTCAAACTATCGATCGAGCGAGACCACCAGCTTCGGTTTCGGCAGTACCTGGGCCCGCCGCGGGTCGGTGGCCGCCAACGGAGCGATTGCCGTACCCAACGCAGTGAACTCGACGATCGGCGGCCCCGATGACGACGCTTCGCCGTAGGTCGACTCACTCACCGTCATGCCGACGATGCCGCTCGGCGCGTCGCGGCTGCCCCGGGGAAAAGCCTTGAACAGGTCGTCTTGCAGGCGCTCCATCGCGAGCTCGCGGGCGTCGAAGAAGGCCTGGGTGAACACCGGCATCTCTTCGTCTTGGCCGCGGTGCTTGCGCAGCTCGCGGGGGTCGAGACCGTAGACGCAGTTGCCCATCGCCACCGTGAGCGGCCGGTAGCCCGCGGTGAGCAGCGTCACGAAATCGGTGGTGCTCAGGTCGCTGTCGAAGGGCGCTCCGCTCGCGAGCTTGAGGCTGGGGGCATGCTCAAGCGCCAGCGGAGCGTTCTGCGCGTCGTGCGCCACCGCGGTGCCAAATGCGACGCACTTGGCCACCTGCCGGGCCCCGCGCCAGAGGTGGTGCTCGACCTCGAGCCTCACGTCGACCACACCCTCAGCGCCCAGCGCCGCGGCCTGTTTTCGCATTCGGGCAATCGCCAACTGCCGGGCCTCTCGCAGCGAATGGCTCAGCGAGGTGATCTCGCCGGTCTGCACCTTCCAATCATATTGGGTGCCCGCAGAGTACACGCACGAGCCAACGACCAGACCCCGGGGCACGAACCCGATTCGCGTCAGCGCCACGAACTCGGTCACCGACAATTCACTGAGCGCCGGAGTCATTCTTCACCGCCTTCTTTGACCACCGCCGCAGCTTCGTTGACCGAGAACACCAACGTCGGCTTGCCCGTCTCATCGGGGGCACCAGTCGGTATCACCGCGGTGCCGATCACGAACAGCTCGAGCACTTCACCGGTTTGCAAGGCAGCGTTTCCCACGTTCCACGGCGTGCTGCTCCAGGAGTGCTCTTTCTCCGCCACCGTCACGCCGACGATGCCAGTCGCTCCGAGGGCTTCGGCTTCGTCTTGCAGCCGCTCGATGGCCAGCTCGCGCGCGTCGTAGAGCGCGTGCGTGTATTCGGGCAATTCACGGCTGTCGGTCGCCTTGGCCTGCAGCAGATTGGGCGGCACGTAATACACGCAGTTGCCCATCACGAACCCCACCGGCCGATACCCGGAGCGGATCAGCAGCCAGAAGTCTTGACCGGAGAGATCAGACTGAAACGGCTTGCCGTGCTTGTTGCGATACTCACCACCCGTGCGGTGCTTGACCGCGGTGCCAATGGCGATGAACTCGGCGGTGTTGGTACCCAGCGAATAGCCGGCCTGTCGCTGCGGCTGCGCCCAGGTCGGCTGCGGCACCTGCGACCACCCCATCGCGCCGCACCACTTGGCCCACTGCGCGAGGGCGATGGGCCGCCATTGTTGAAACCACCCGGTCTGCAGCGCGGTCGAGGGCCGTCGAAAGCCGAGCTTCTTCGCCCAGCTGTTCCACTCCCGAAATTGCTGCCACTCGAGGCGCTGCGGGTTGAGCGAGAGCTCGACGGTGAGGCGCACGCCGACAATGCCATCGGCGCCGAGGGCCTGGGCCTCTTCTTCCATGCGGTTCATCGCCAATTCGCGCGCGTGGTAGAGCGCCTTACTCATCTCGGTCAGCTCGCAGCCGGGCTCACCTGATTTGAGCTTCGGCAGGTTGGGCAGCACCTGATAAATCGAGGTGCCCATCACCATGCCCAACGGCTCGAAGCCCGCTTCGCGCACCAGCACGAACTCGCTCACCGAGAGATCACTGGTGAACAGCTTGTGCGCACGCATGTCGGCGAGGCGTTCGCGCGCGTGCTGCGGCAGGTCGGTCGTCTGGCTCATTCGCCGGCACTTTCATCGCGTTCGAGGGCGGCTTCTTCGGCTTCTTCGGCGGCGAGCTCGATGTCGCGGGCGTCATCTTCGCCGTCGATCTTCGCGTCGTTTCGTCGGCCCAGCGGCATCATCGACAAGATCAACGGAGGCGGGTTGTGCGTCTTGGCCCGCTCTCCCGGTATTCGGCGCACGCCGGTGCCGAACCAGCTGACGTCGACGTCGAGGTCATCGAGCTCGCAGCCTCCGAAGCCGCAAGGCACTTCGCGCACCTTGATGGTGATGTCGCTGCCGATCACGAACTCAGCGTGGTGGGCCTTGGCTTGCGCGAGCAATTTCTCAGAGGCGATTTTGCGCGCGTTCTCGACCGCGTCACTGGCCTGGGTCAGCTCGGTGCTGCCTGAGCTGACGCCGCGGGTGACGTGCCAGACGTGGTAGCGGCAGAACTCGAAGAGAAAACCGCACGGCTCGAAGCCGTCTTGCTCGAGCACCCAGAGGTCTTGCCCCGACAGGTCGGTGATGACCGGCTCGTTGTCTTCGTGAGTCAGCCACGGAGCCCGAATCGCCGTGCCCACCACGGTGAACTCGAGCACTTCGCCGCCGTCGTCGCCGCCCTTGCCGCGGGCGCCCATGGTGATCATTCGCTCTCGCAGGTGCACGCCGACCACCGCGTCGGCATTGACCAACCGCGCTTCTTGCGTGAGCCGCTTGAGCGCTGCCTTGCGCGAGGCCCGGTGCGCGTCGCTGATCACCGTAATCTCAGACGATTTGCCCTTGTAGTCGGGTATCTGGCCGACGTGAAAAATGCTGCTGCCCATCACCTGCGAGATGGGCTCGCTGCGCGCCTGCTTGGTGAGCAGAAATTCGCTGACCGAGAGGTCGCTGGTGAAGAGCTTGGCGTGCGCTCCGGCTTCTTCGGCGAGCCGCTCTTCTGCGCGGAGCGGAATGCCACCTTGCCGTACCCGCGCGACGCTTTTTTTCAGGTCAATCGGAGGCCTGGTGGGGCTCATCAATCACCCACCGTCAGCACCAGCGACGGCTTGGGGATGTGGTGATCATCTCGAATCGCCACCACCGCCGTGCCCACCGCGCTGAACTCGAGCACGTTGGGGCCCCAGGTGTGGTTGTTCTCGTCGATGAGCACCCCGACGATGCCGCCGGCGTTGAGGGCCTCGGCTTCGACCTGCATCCGCTCCATCGCGAGCTCGCGCGCGTCGTAGAGCGCCTGGGTCGGGCCTTCGAGCTCGACGTTCTTGTTGCCGACCTGGCCGTTCGAGGCCACGGCGTAGACGCAGTTGCCCATCACGAAGCCGACCGGCCGATACCCGGCGTTGAGCAACGTCCAGAAGTCTTGGCCTGACAGGTCGCTGGTGAACGGGCGGCCGTCGGTGGTGCGGTAGTTGATGGCGGTGCTCTCGCTCTTCACCGCAGTGCCGATGGCGACGAACTCGATCACGTTCGAGCCCCACTGATGCACGGTCAGGGTCAGCCGCACCGCGACGATGCCGTCGGCGCCGAGGGCGTTGGCCTCTTCTTCCATTCGCACCATCGCCAGCTCGCGGGCGCTGTACATGGCCTGGGTGAGCATCGTGAGCTCTTCGCTGACGCCGGCGCGAATGGGCTGCAGGCCGATGCTGTAAATGCTGCTGCCCATCACCAGGCCCAGCGGCTGAAACCCGGCCTCTTTGACCAGCAGAAATTCATTCACCGAGAGGTCGCTGGTGAAGAAGTGGTGCTGGCGCATGCCCTCGAGGCGCTCTCGCGCGTGCTGCGGCAAGTCATCGAGCTGCGGCCGTTGATGCGCTACCTGCGGTTGATTCTCGGCGACCATCATCACCCTCCCTTGAGCTGCGAGACGACCTGCGCGACGCGCGCGTTTTCATTGGCGTGGCCAGCCAGGGCCCGGGTCAGCAGGTCGACCCAGCGATCGAGCGGGTGCGCGACCGTCTTGAGCGCGATGCCTCGAACCAGCTTCTTGTGCTGCGCGACCACGCCGGTCGGGCCGCGCTTGGCGACGAAGAGGTCGGGGTCTAAGTTACAGGTTGTCCGGAAATCGCGGTTGAAAGACGGCCGATACGGGAGCGGAGCGGGTGAGATCGACGCCGGGTTCGCGTTATTGGTGAGGTTCAGCAGCCCGCGAGGGCGATTTCGCGGCGCTCAGCGAGCTTGGTGACCAGCTTGTTGACGTTCATGCCCAGCGCGGCGCGCTGACCGCACACGCCCATCATTCGCTCTGAGCGAGCGCGAGGTCGATTGAAGCCGTACTTTGCGCATTTGAGCGTGCCGATGCTGCCCTCTACTTTTACTCGCTCTGAAACGAGACGAGCCTTGGTGGCCTCGTCGACCTCCCAGGCACCGCGCCCTCGGGGGGCCAGGCCCACATGCTTGACTCCCAACTCCTGAAGGGTGGCGACGTTCTTGGCGCTGTGGCCAGCGCGGTCGTACGCGTAGGCCTTCGGCGCGGCACCAAAGATGCGCTGGCATTCTTCGACTGACTTCACGACGTACCGACTGTCGGCAATCTGCTTCTTGTTCTCGCCGACGTGCGCGAGCACGAAGCCGCCCTTGAGCCGCGTGATGCCCCAGGCGAGCCCGAATTCGAGCGGCTTGCCCACCTTGCCGCGCACCACGGCGTAGAGCTTGTCCATGCCGAGGTTGATGATTTTGTTCGCCGCGACAAACCCTGTGCGGTGCCAATAGCGAATCTGCGGCAGCAGGCGTTTCATCACATCGTTGAAGTGGCGCAGCCGCTCGAGCGCCACCTTCCGGTGGCCCGTCAATCTCGAGCTCGAGTCGCGAAGCGCGTCGCCGAGTTGTTTCTGCACCTTCGCGATGCAGGCCATCATGTGGGCGACACCGCGTCGCCGCACCGAAGGCGTTTTGCCGAAGAGGCGAAAGTGTCGAAGGGTCTTGCGTGCCTTCTGAAACGTCTCCTCGGCTTGCTTGGCGAACAGCTTGAGGCGAGCACCAGCCTTCGAGCTCGCCGCCGCAACCGTCGTCATGAAGGCGGCCATCAGCCTCATCTCGTTCGGGTAGGGGACGGCCGCCTCTTGCGCCGTCGTGTCCCCTACCACCACCTGGGAGGAAGCCAGTTTCTCCTTCACCGCAACCTTGACGAAGTACTCGTTCAGTCGCCTCACGCCGTCTTCGCCAAGCAGCTTCTCGAAGTCGTGCAACGTGTTGTGGTCCGGGCTCCAGTCGGTCTCGGTCAGCCCGCACAAGTACCGAGCCGGCGCGTAGTGCCGAATCAAATCCTCCGCCTCTCGCAGTGGCATGTCCCGCGTCGCCTTCAACATCAGCGCCCCCACCAGCGCGCGAAGGTGCGGTGGTCGGCCCGCGCTGCTCTTCAGCTTCTCGGCTCGAATTTCTTCCACCAATGCCAGCAGCTCGTCCCAATCGACTTCGTTTGTCAGCACCACCAGACGGTGGTTCGGCTCGATGACTACCGTCGGGCGCGTTGAACGTGGGAAAAGCTCGCTCTGCCGGCTGCCGCCTCGTCGCTTCTGCATGCGTGACCTCCAGGGTTGTCACGCACCTCGAGAGATCATTTCTCGCCTAAATTGTCACCAGAACTCGGCGTATTTCCGGACAACCTGTAAGTTAATCTCGAAGTGCGAGACCACGCCGGCTTCGAGAATCAGCTTCGTGCGGGTGCCCATGTGACCGTGCAGGCCGTGAGCGAGGCGGTGAATGAAGGCGTCGACGTTCGAGAGGTCGACCTTGAGCCCTTCGGCGATCTGCGCCGAGTCGATCGCCACCTGCTGCTTGC
>JANLPS010000346.1:0-8924 GCA_031367385.1 Archangium sp.
CCTGGCACCTGGGGCGCGGTGCCCGACTACAACGGGCTCGCGGGCACCTACACGCGCGCCAGCGGGTGGCCGGCGGCGAAGGGCGATGTGATCAACGTGACCTTTAGCGCGGTGAACAGGTCAGGCAGCGGCACGGCGTCACGCTGGGTGCAGGGCTCTGCGACGCTGCAGAACGGTGGCTTCTCGTGCTTTCCCGACAACCCGGCGATCGGCGCGACCATCTCGTTCGGAGACTCGGGGTACCCGGCCAACGGCAGCGCGCCCAAAGCGCTCTACTTCGTCGCGGGCCTCAACAAGAACGCGCTCGGCAAGGTGAAGTCGATCTGCCTGGGCGGCACTGACTTCGGCACCTGGTTCATTCTCAATCGCGTCTGGTAACGCTCACGGCTCGACGTAGTCGAGGTCTCGGCCGAAGGTCTCATCGAGCGCGAGCGCCGCGAAGAGCGCGACGACCAGCGTGACCGCGCCCACCGCGGCCGCCGCGGGGATCAGACCCCAGTGACCCTTGGCCACTTGAAACGCCGCTGAGATCGGCACCAGCGCTCCCCGCGCGAAGTTGGGCACGGTGGTGGCCGCGGTCGCTCGAAGGTTGGTGCCGAATTGCTCGGCGCCGATGGTGACGAACAACGCCCAATACCCGGCCGCCACGCCGATGAAGAAGATCGACGCGTACATCACGGTGGCGCTCTGATCACGGGGCACGGTGAAGAAGGTCACCACCGCGATCATGATCAGCAGAATGAAGGCGATCACGACCTTCTTTCGGCTGTGCACCAGCTGCGAGATGGTGCCACTGGCGACGTCGCCCACGACCAGGCCGAGGTAGGCGTACATCACCGCGTCGCCGCCCGTCACCGCGCCGGTCACGCCCATCGCCTTGGCAAACTCGGGGGCGAGGGTGATCAGAATACCAATCAGGTACCAGGTGGGCGTGCCGATCAGCACCGTCTTCACGTACCTGCGGGTGCGCTCCCAGGTGGCGAAGAGGGCGAGAAAGTTGCCTCGCTTCACGCCAGCGCGTTGCTCGGTGCTGCGAAAGATCTCTGACTCTGAGACGCCGATGCGAAGCAACAAGAGGCCTAGGCCCAGCCCACCGCCAATGAAGTACGCGGTTCGCCAATCGAAGTTGCGCGAGACGATGTTCGCCAGCACTGCGCCCGAGACACCCACCGAGGCCACCAGCATCGTGCCCCACCCGCGCACTTTCGTCGGCAGCACCTCTGCGACCAGGGTGATTCCGGTACCGAGCTCTCCGGCGAGGCCGATGCCGGCGATGAAGCGAAGCACGGCATACTGGGGCACCGTCTGCACGAAGCCATTGGCGATGGTGGCCAGCGAGTACAGGGTGATCGACGCGAACAAGGTCTGCAGGCGGCCCCGCTTGTCGCCGAGCGCGCCCCACAGCACGCCGCCGAGCAGCATGCCGGCCATCTGCGAGTTGATCACCAGCAGGCCTTGATCGATCAGCTGATCATCGGCGAGCCCGAGCGACTTGAGCGAGCTCATGCGCACGACGCTGAAGAGAATGAGATCGTAAATATCGACGAAGTAGCCGAGCGCCGCGACGATCACCGCCGCGGTGAGCACCGAGCGTCGGGGCGTCACGTCATTCATCGGCTTACAACCTCGCAGATTCGGGTCATCGCAGTCAGAAATTGCGCGCGCATCGCTGTGCGAGCGGCTAACTCGAAGCCCATGAACGTCAAAGGCACTTTCGAGGTCACGATGAAGGCCGAGCCGCCGTATGACTCCCGAGACGGGGTCAGCCTGGGGCGCGTGCAGTTCGACAAAAAGTTCACAGGCCCCCTCACCGCCGCCAGCACCGTGCAGATGACCGCGGTCAGAACGGCGGTCGAGACCTCCGCCGGGTACGTGGCGATCGAACGGCTCGAGGGCACCCTGGGCGGCAAGCGCGGCAGCTTCGTGTTGCAGCACAACGGGGTCAGCCGCAAAGGTGTGCAATCACTGAGTGTCACCGTGGTACCCGACTCGGGCACGGGTGAGCTCAAGGGCCTCTCGGGCTCGATGCGAATCTCCGACCACAACGGGAAGCACGAATACGAATTCGATTACGACTTCGCATAACCAAAACCACTGCGGCCCTCGAATACGGGGTGAAGGTCAGGCATGGTGCTCGGCCCATGCGCACAACCCTTCTTCCGCTGAGTCTTGGCTGCCTGTTGCTGGCGGCGGGCTGTAACTGCGGTGACAACACGGTCACCCCTGATTCGGGCGCAGCGAATGCCGACAGCGGCTTCACCGGCACCGGCTCAGACAGCGGCGTGATTGTGTCGGGCGACGGTGGGGTCGATCGGGTGGCGCTGACCATCACCATCGTCGGAGAAGGCGCTGTGGCCTCCGATGGTGTCGCGATCTGCAGCTCGGCCACCGACCCCTGCGTGCTCAACTTCGCCGCTGGGAGTACGCCAACGGCCACGGCGACCCCCGCCGAGGGCTACACGTTCACCTCGTGGAGCTGCTCTGGCACCGTCAGCACCACGGCGACCCTCCAGCTGCGCTCGACCTCGCAAACCGCCGCCTGCACGGTCACCTTCACCAAGGTGTCTGAGACGCTTCACCTGTCGGTCACCGAAGGCAGGGGCACCGTCACCGCGACGCCCGGGGGCCTGAGCTGCGGCACCCAGTGCGACGGCGCGGTTGATTGGGGCACCGAGGTCACCCTGAAGGCCACGCCCGACGCGCAGTACCACTTCGTCGGGTGGGCCGGAGACTGCGCTGGCCGTGCGGGCTCGACCATCACCATCACCGTCACCAGCGCGACCTCGTGCAGCGCGAGCTTCGCCACCGGCCAGTTTGCCCTCACCCTGAGCGTGTTGGGCTCGGGGACCCTGGCGGCTTCGAACGCCGGCAACAGCCTGACGACGTGCGCTCAGGCCGTCTGCGTACCGGTGAACGTCGACGCGGCGATCAGCGTGCTGCTGACGGCCACGCCGGCGGCCGGGTTCGAGGTGGGCGACTGGTCGGGTGACTGCACTGGCGCCTCAGGGGCGGCCAGCACCTCACTGGTGATGAACGCGGCGAAGACCTGCACCTGCCGCTTCGTGAAGGTGGTCACCCCCGTCAATGTCACGGTGAAGGGCGTCTCGGGCGGTAACGGCACGGTCGCTCCGGCGTCGACGGTCATCGTCTCTGGTGGCGCGGGTGCACTGCTCACCTCGACGCCCAACGCCGGGTTCGCGTTGAGCGGCTGGAGCGGAGCCTTCACCACCGGCAGCGGCACCGCCACCGGCTGCAGCGGCACGACGTCTCCGGTCACCGTCGACATCACTGGAGCGACCACCGACGCGGTCTACACCTGCACCGCGACCTTCGCCGCGAAACACCACACGCTCACGGTGCTGAACGTGGCCGAGGGTGAGTCGTTCTCGACCGTCGCCGGGCCTGGCACGATCAGCGGCACGTTGACCTGCAGCGCCAGCCAGTGCACCGTCGAGGTCAACGAAGGCGACGCCATCTCGCTGACCGCGACTGCGCTGGTCGACGCATCGAAGGGCGCCGACTTCGAGTTCATCAACTGGAGCGACTGCGTCACCGGCAGCACGACCGCGCTCATCACCGTGGGCATGGGCACGAGCAACCTGACCTGCAGGGCGTCGTACCGTCGGTTCTGGGCCCGCGCCTTCGGCACCGACGAGCAAACGACGAGTGGCTGGTCGCCCGTCTATGACGACGTCGCAACCTCCATCGTCGCGACCGCCAGCAGCCTCGCGATGACCGCCTCGCACGCCGTCGCTGGCAAACCGAGCACCACCAGCCTGCTTCGCCTGCCGCCCTGGGGTGACCTGGCGGGCGCAGGCAGCTCGACCGAGTACTTCATCAACGGCCCCGACGCGCGGGTCGACTTGCTCGACGTCATGCGCGCTGGCACCGAAGGGCTCGCGTTGAGCGGCTCGGTCGTCGGTGACTTCGGCAACGGCATCGAGGTCGCGCCAACCATGTTGTTCTTCAGTGATTCAACGCCCTCGCCCAGCGCTGACCCGAAGCTCGCCATGGCGTACCCGATCTCGAAAGCGGTTCCGCCTCCGTCGAGGGTGGTCGACTCGTGCAGCTACGACGCTCTGGGCAGCAACGGGTATGCCTTCGCCGGCACCATGGCGACGCCCAACGGGCCGACCTATGGCCGCGTGCTCGCGCTCGACCGGAGCGGAGGCATTCGGTTCGATCGACTCTTCTGCCAGGCGCAGAACTCGAGCTGCAAAGGCTGTGTCCCCAACACCAACGTGACCGCGATCGATGGCTCGAGTGACGGCAAGCTCCTCGTGGTCGTGGGTGTTGGCACCGTGCCGTACATCGCCTTCTTCGATGACGCCGGCAACCTGGTGAGCTTGAGAACCCTGGCGCTCGACCCCAAGTTCTTCAGCTCGTTCTCGCTTAGCGACGTGGTCATCGCCGAAGACGATCGCTCGGCCATCGTGCTCGGCAGCGGCTTTGACGTGACGCTTCAGAAGGCGACTCTGATCGCGGCGCGAATCTCGGTCGATGTCGGCAGCAACTTCGACTGGGCCACTCAATATGCCCAGCCGGCTGGAGTCTCGTCCGTGTTCGGCTCGTCGATCATTCGCCAGGGCAAGATCTATCTCATCGCGGGCGGCGCGAACGTGACCAGCCCTGCATACGGCATCGAAGGCGTGCTGCTGCGAATCGACAAGAGCGGGGCGATCATCGACATCGACGCCCGAGCGAACCAGGGCGTGATGCGCAACTACGGGGCTGGAGGCCCGACCCACGAGACGTTCACCTCGGTGGCCAACGTGCCCTTTGGCGGCATCGCGCTGGCGGGCACGACGCTCTCGTTTGGCCTGACCCCTGGGCCCAATGGCACGAACAACTCAGAGACCGACGCTTGGGCACTGCGGGTTCGCGACACCGGGCAGCTGACCTTCAACACCGCGTCTGGCGCTCATCAACAGAGCATCCCGTTGACGGAGACCGCGGTGACCATCACCATTCCGCTCCGGCAGGCGTGCGCCGATGCCGTGCTCGCGCTCGCAGATGATGCCTTCAACGCGGCGGCCGTGGTGGTGTCGGTCTCGGCCAACGGCAAGTTGGCCACCCAGCAGGCGACCCAGTGCGGCCCGACCGATCACGACACGATTTATTGAGCACAGAGACCGCGATTGACCTCGACGAGGCCCGAATTCGCCTCGAAGGGCGCGTTGAGATCGTCGAGGCCGCGACCGCCCAATGGCAGGCCCTGCAGGCGGGCTTTTGCGGGGGCGAGATGCGAGTCGCTCCGACCCCGTCGTCGGTGAGCGAGCAGCGGGAGGCGCTCTCGGCGCTGACGCGATACCCGGCGTGCAAGCCGATCATTGAGCGCTTCACCCTCGCGCAGCAGCAGGCCGTCGCTGCGGTGGAGCACCGCTTGGCCAGGCTGCGGCTCGAGAACAAGGGCCCCATCTCGTTGCGCGACGAGCTCGAACAGCACTTGCCAGTGTCGTCGTACTCGCGCTGGCGGCTGTTCGCGCCCTCGATGCCTCACCTGCTCGGCGCCCTGGTGCGGGTGCTGTGGTGGGCCGGTGCGGCGACGCTGGTGGTGGGGTTGATGGCCTTCTCGGGTGGCCCGCCGATCGCCCGCATGGTCGCCTCCGCGATCGCCGTGGTGGTCGCGGTCGTCGCAGACTCCCGGTACTTGACGCCGCATCAGCTCCTGGTCACGCAGAAGGCGGTGCTGACTGACCGGTTCGCGTATTTCAGCGACATCGTGTCGGTCACCTCGATGCGGCTGGCGCGGCCGCGGCGGCCCCAGCAGACGCAGCTCAGCTTCGAGTTTCGTGACGGCACCACGTGTGTCTTGGTCACACCGAATGGCCCCGAGGCGCTCTTCGCGACGCTGCGTCGTCACGGCGTCGAGTGCCACGAATTTCCCTGACCTGGGAGGGGAACTCGCTGCGCACGGCGCTGTCTGCGGCGATATGGGCGGCTCGGTTGAAAGCGTCACTCTCGAGGTGATCGACCAAGGGGTCGTCGAAGAGGTTCGGCGGCTGGGCCAAGGCTGCTTCACGCTGGGCGACGACCCGAAGGTCGAGCTGATCGTCGGCAGCGGAGGGTGCTGGGTAGTCGGGCCCCTGAACCGGGTCTTCATCAATGGGGTGACGCGTGAGCGCACCGAGCTGGCAGGTGGCGAGCTCGTCACCTTCGGAGCGGTGACCCTTCGCGTTTGGCCGCGCGCCACGCCGCTGACCAGCCGGCCGCGGCTCTCGCTCTCGACGAAGCGCCCGAAGCAGCAGGGCCTGTCGATCGAGCTGTGGTGGCAAGGGCACCAGGTGCACCACTGGCAGACCTGGGCAACCGAGGTGCGGCTGCCGAGCGAGCTGCTCGTGCTCGACGGGTATGCGCCTGGCAAGCGGGTCGCGATGCGGGCAGGCGATTCGTACCGGTTCTTCGTGCCGGCCGGCTGCGAGGCGTCAGAGCCGCTCGAGGGCCGCGAGGTGCTGGTGCCTCGGTTGCGACAGGTGGTGATCACGCGCGGCCGTCTCATCTTGAAGGTCTCATTGACCGATGCACGGCGCGCCCACCCGGCAGTGAGTGCCGCGGTCGGGCTGGCGGCGCTGATCGCGGCGGTGCTCGTGACGCTGGGCTGCGACGTGGCTGACGCCCAGTGGCCGGTCGACGACCTCGCTGGAGATCACAGACCGAACTGTTTGTGGGCGAAAAGGCCTGTTCAGTACGTGAGCGCCGCGAAGCCGTACTGGCTGAGCACGCGAACGGTGTGGTCATCACGCGCGTACGTGTTGCGAATTGATCACGAAGCTTCAGGCGCGCAGAACACCGAGCGGATTCTTCAGCTTGGCGCCCAGCTGCTCGCCTGTACCGAGAACGCCCGAGCCAGCGGCCTCCACTACCGGCTCAAGTGGGTGCTTCGACCCGACGGGTTGCTGCGGCTCGAGTATTTCTCGACTCCGGTGCCCGACGAGCTGTCGGAGTGCGTCTCGAAGGTCGTGAAAGGCATTCCCTCTTCGATGGGCGCTTCGCCGCTGACGATTTCGTTCGAGACTCGGTGACGTGCACCATTGGGGTTGCAGGGTGGGGTGACGAGGCCACTCCGATTCGACTCGGCAGGTGCCCTCAACCGTTCACACCACGGCGTGAGAAAAACCATGAATCGGGTGCCTTGACGGGTGGCCGAGTCGTGGCGCGTGTCGTGGCACGTTGGGTGCTCATGAATGACGCATGAAGCTCCCAGGCGTGGCCAGAGGCGTCGGTTCAGCGGTGTTGACCTCGAGCGTGATGGCCCGTGTGGCAGTGATCCCTGCGGTGGAGCTCGCCGCGAAAGTGGCTCCGGTGGTCGACTTGTTCGAGGCGGCGGCGCCGGCGGTCGTGGTGCAGCGTGCGAACAGTGCCGAAGACCTGCTGCGCTGCCGGCAATTGCTCTTCAGCCAGTACGCGGCGAAGGGGTACCTCGAGCCAGACCCTGCGCGGGCCAAGCCGGCCGGCACGTTTCACGGCGATCAGAGCCACGCTTCGCCCGCAGCTCGAAGCCGCGGTCAGACCTTCTTCGTCGAAGCAGCAGACGGCTCGGTCGTAGCCACCGGCGCGTTGATTCGCGACACCGCCGCGCACGTCTCGCGCTTTGCCGAGAACTTTGGGTTGCCCCTCGACAAGTCGGTGCCCGATGAGCTCGCTGCCCTGCGAAACGAGCTGGGCCCAACCGCGAAGATCGCCGAGCTGGGTGGCCTCGCCGCAGTCGGCGAGACCAGCGGCCTGGCCTCGGTCAAGGTGCTCAAGGCCCTGCGCCGCGGAGGCCCCGAGAGCCACCCGGTGACCGCGCTCTTCAACGCCTTGCACCTGCACGGCAAGGCGCAGGGCGTCACCGATCTGGTGATGGGCGTTCACCCGACCCACGCTGGCTTCTACGAGCGGCTCGGCTTTCACGAGCGGCCGCCGGTCTCGGGTGGCCCACGCGCCGAGTACCGGGGGCTTCAAAACGCCGAAGTGGTGCTGCTGCACGGCAAGATCGACGAGGTCTCGCTGCGGCTTCAGCGGTAAAGCACGTCGATGACGGCGCTGGTGACCGCGAGGCCGACCGGGTTCATGTTCGATGCCCCTTTGGGCCTGACCCGCAGCGCGACGCTCGAGCGGCCGGTGAACGGCGTGACCCCGCAGCTGACCACGCCAGGAGCGGCCGATGACGCCGCAGCTGACGCGCAGGTTTGAAAGAGCGTGCCGGTGTTCGAGACCCCGTAGAGTTGGAGATCGAAGCCATCGGCAGCGGCTCCAGAGGGGCTGAACCCATCAGCGCCGGCGGTCACCGCGGCCTTGACGCCGGTGACCTCAGTGCCGAACAAGCCGACCAGTGAGAGGGGCACGGCGCCAACGCCAGTCACCGCTTGACCTCGCTCCTCGAAGACCGTCGAGACGTAGGTGAGGGGGTCATAGGTGAGCGCCCGCCCACCTCCCAGCGGGGTCACTTGGTAGCCGGTCGCTGGCACTCGCTGGGCGAGCTTGGTCCAGCTCCGGGTGGCCTGATCCATGCTCCAGGTTTCGACCGAATAAGGGTCATCGGCGGTGCTGGCGCCGAAGACCATCACGTGACCGCCGAGCGACATCGGAGCCGCGGTTGTCACCGCGGGGTAGCCGGCGAGCGCGCCCCAGCTCTTGTTCGAGGGCCCCAGCAGGTACGCGTTCGAAGGCGTGCTCAGCAGCAGGTCACCAGTGGTCAAGGTGATCAGCGAGACCGGCGTGGTCTGGGTGAGCGTGGCGGCCAGCTGCGACCAGGTATGGGTGGTGCGGCTGAACACCCAGGTGTCTTCGAAGATCTTCGCCGGGCTGACGGTCGAGCCTCCATAGAGGACCACGTCGCTCCCGAAAGAGCTCATGACTGGCGACTCGCGTGCCGGTGGGCCCGCGGGTGCCGCGCTCCACTGCGTGGTGGTGTCGTCGTAGACCCAATGATTGAACGCTTT
>JANLPS010000363.1:0-11067 GCA_031367385.1 Archangium sp.
GGCAACCTCCAGTTTCGCAAGACGGCGCGCAACTTCTCGCCGCTGATGTGTATGGCCGCGAAGACCACCATCGTCGAGGCCGAGCACCTGGTGCAGCTGGGCGAGCTCGAGCCCGACCAGGTTCACCTGCCGGGCGTGTACGTTCACCGAATAATTCAATCGACCGGTCTCAACAAGTGGATCGAACGACGCACCATTCGACCGAGGGCGTAACCAGATGCCACTGACGCGTGAACAGATCGCCCAACGGGTCGCCAAAGAGCTCAAAGACGGGTTCTACGTGAACTTGGGCATTGGCCTGCCGACCCTGATTCCCAACTACATTCCCGCGGGGGTCGAGGTCGTTCTGCAGTCTGAGAACGGCATGCTCGGCACCGGCCCGTACCCGCTGGAGGGCGATGAAGACCCTGACCTCATCAACGCCGGCAAAGAGACCGTGACCGCCTTGCCCGGCGCGGCCTACTTCGACTCGGCTGCCAGCTTCGCGATGATTCGAGGGGGTCACATCGACCTTGCGGTTCTGGGCGCGATGGAGGTCAGCGAGTTCGGCGACCTCGCGAATTGGATGATCCCCGGGAAGATGGTCAAGGGCATGGGCGGCGCGATGGATCTCGCCGTCGGCGCCAAGCGCGTCATCGTCGCGATGGAGCACGTCGCGAAAGACAACATGCCCAAGCTGCTCAAGAACTGCGCCTTGCCGCTGACCAGCAAGCGCTGCGTTCACGCCATTTGCACCGACCGCGCGTGGATCGACATCACCCCGACCGGCATGGTCTTACGCGAGCTGGCCCCGGGCGAGACGGTCGAGTCAGTGCAAAAGCTGACCGAGCCGAAGCTGACCGTGGCGCCCGACTGCAAGACCATGGTGGTCTGACTCATAGGGCGGTTGGCCCGCGGCAGTCCGACCTCCCTCTCATGGTGAGCCTGTCGAACCACGAACCACGAACCATGGCCCACCTTTTTCGGCCAAACGAGCGACATTCGGGCCCTTTTGACGAATTGCGCTATAACCTCACGCCACCATGCCCGAGAAGGCACAGAACAAGTCCACTCGAAAGTCGGAGCGCCTCGAGCACGAGCTGCTCGTCGCCTATCGAACCGTCGACGGTTTCATCACCGACTGGGCCGTGAACATCAGTCGGGGCGGCATCTTCATCAACACCCGCAGCCCCCTCGCCGCTGGCAGCGTCGTGCGGTTGATCGTCTCGCTGCCCGACGCCGCGTTTCCCTTCGACCTCACCGGGCGGGTCATTCGCTCACACCCCTTCGACCCGGGCTCGAACCAGGTCGCGGGCATGGGCATCGAGTTCATCGACGTCGACGCCGACAAGCTCTCGCGGCTCGAGCGCTTCGTCGACCGCTTGCGCAAAGAGCTGCCGGGTGAAGACACCCAGGCCGGCTTCAAGAAGTAAGCAGCGGCACGCGTGAGTCGCAGCGAGCTGAGAGTCGAACGGTTGTCGAAGTCTGGAGAAGGCGTGGCCCACCTCGATGGTCGCGCCGTTTTCATTTCTGGAGCCCTGCCCGGAGAGACCGTCGTCGCCGAGGTCGTCGAAGCCGGCAAGGTGCTCCGCGGAGAGCTGCTCGAGCTCATCACCCCCAGCGCCGAGCGACGGGTGCCCATGTGCCCGCTGGCCACCACCTGCGGCGGCTGCCCGTGGATGCACCTCGTCGAGCCCGGCCAGCTCGCCGCGAAAGAAGAGATCGTTCGCTCGACGTTGGAGCACGTGGGCGGCATCGACCTGACGGCCCTTCAGGTGTTGCCGACCTTCGCGTCACCCCTCGCCGTCGGCTACCGGCGCCGGGCGACGTTGCACCCCGTTCAGGGCCGGCTCGGCTTCTTCGGGCGGCGAACCCACGACCGGGTGATCGTCGATCTCTGCCCAGCACTGACCGAGCCCCTGCAACACCTGCCGTCGCTGCTCAGCGACTCGCTGGGCGCCGCGCTCAAAGACGTCGAAGAAGTGCGGGTGCTCGAGTGCGAGTCGCGCATCGCGATCTCGGTGCACTTGAAAGGCGCCCTGCGACCCAAGGTCACCGAGGCGATCGAGCCGCTCATTCGAGAGGGCTTCATCGCCGGGGCGCTGCTGGTGCCGGGTGAGGGCAAGGGCGGGGTGACCACGAGGGGCGCTCCGGTGCTCGAAGAAGAGGGGCTGTTCTATCGGCCTGATGGGTTCGCGCAGGCCAACGCCCGGGTCAACGCCGCGCTGGTCGCCCGCAGCATCGAGTGGCTCGAGCCGCAAGCGGCGTCGGTGCTCGAGCTCTATTCGGGCAACGGCAACTTCACGCTGCCGCTGGCCGTGCAGGCCACGCACGTCACGGCGATCGAGTCATCGGCGATTTCGATACAGCTGGCGGTGCAAGCCGCGCGCGCGAGAACCAACATTCGCTTCGTGCAGAGCGATGCCGAGAAGAGCGCCGACGGGTTGGTGCGTGAGGGAGCGAGGTTTGATCGCCTGCTGCTCGACCCTCCGCGAACCGGTGCGCCGAAGGTGGGTACCTGGGCCTCTCGGCTGCTGGTGTCACATGTCGTGTATGTGGCCTGTGACCCCGTCTCTCTGGCACGCGATGCGGCGTCGCTCATCACCAACGGGTTTCGGCCGACCGCGCTGCAGCTGTTCGACCTCTTTCCCCAGACCCATCACATCGAAGCGGTGATGGCGTTTCGACGCTGAGCGCAACACCCCGAATCATCTGGGCATTTGCAGCACGCCCGCGAGCGGTGTCAGCGCACGGAGGCCGTCGAGGCCTCAAGGAGCGTCGGGTGTACAGCAATCACTACTGGTCGCGCGGTCTGGTCCTGGTCTTCGTCTCGCTCATGGCCTGTGGAGGCATCGTCGATGAGCCCAGCAGTGACGCGGGGCGCATCACGTCGCCGAGAGACGCGGGCGTTTTCACCACAGTCGACGCGGGGCTCGTCTCCGACGCGGGCGTGAACCCGGTCGATGCCGGCACGCTCGTCGACGCCGGGTTCACTCGTGATGCTGGCACCCGCCCTCCGTCGCCAGACTCGGGTACCCCAGCAGTCACCCTGGAGTGGGACGCGAGCACGACCAGTGGCGTGAGCTACTCGGTGTACCGCGGCACCTCAGCCGGAGGCCCATACGTGCTCATCGCCTCAGGCGTGGCCAGCACCAGCTACTCCGACACCACGGTGCACGCAGGCGTCACGTACTTCTACGTCACTCGCGCAGTTGACGCGACGCAGACCCAGAGCATCGACTCCAACGAAACCACGGTGACGCCATGATGAAAAAGGGGACAGGCTGCTTTTTCCTGTTGATGGCCTGCGCCCTCGAGGCCAGCGCCGCGAACCACTGCGTTCTCCCCGGCATCAGCGCGGGCACCCACGACGGCTCAGACTGGGCTAATGCGATGACCGCGTTGCCCGGCGCCTTGATTCGCGGCGACACGTATTACTTGGGCGCCGGCACCTACCCGGGCCGCACTTTCTCGACCGCGGCCAGCGGCACCCAGATCATCACCGTCAAGAAGGCCACCGCCGGTGATCACGGGGCAACCGCCGGGTGGAGCGACGCATACGGCGCCGCCATCGTCGCCTTCACCGGCGGCCTCGACTTCACCTCTTCATATTGGCTCGTCGATGGCCAAACCGGCGGCGGCGTCGTCAACAGGTGGGGCGACGGCTTCGGCATGACCGTCACCGAAAAGGGCGATGGCACCGCAGTGATTCGGGTCAGCCAGAACGCCAGCAACATCACGATTCGCCATGTCGACCTGCACGGCAAGGGCAGCGTCAGCACCGCGGGCGGCTCAGCGTCGAATGACGGCGTCGCGATCTACGGCGGGTCGAACGTCACCATCTCGTACTTTCGAATGACCGGTATCGGCCGGTGCCCATTCTTCATCAGCCCCGTCAACGCCCTCTTCGAGCACGGCTGGGTCGTGTCGTACTTCGGCTCGAGCGCCATGCACTCCGAGATCGCGAGCATCTGGTCATTCTCGGGCTCGGTGGGAGACGTCACCTTTCGCGACAACCTGTTCACCGACCTTCAAAGCACCGGCGGCCTGATGTGGGACAACTCGTCGAACCCGAGCGCGCACCTCACGGTCGAAGGCAACGTCTTCTACAAGCCACCGGGCGCAACCTGGGAGCAGGCCAACGGCGTCATCGGCGGGTGGACCGGCGGGGGCGGTGAGGAATTTCACAACGCGCTGGTGACGAACAACACGTTCATCAACATCGACCAGCAGAGCCTGAGCACCTTTCCCAACATTGCCTCGGGCAACGCGGCCTACAACAACCTGTTCTTCAACTGCGACAGCCCCGACTTTTCGAAGTTCGCCATGCACGACGACAATCTCTTCATCACCTCGGGCGGCACGCACGGAGAAGCGAATGGCACCAGCGCCTCCACGAGCCCCTTCGTCTCGGTGAGCGCGCTCGATTTTCGTCTGACCGCGGCCACGGCGAGCGGCAAGTCAATGAGCGCTCCGCTCGACGTCGACCCGCTCGGAGTCACCCGAGGCGCCGACGCCATCTGGGATCGTGGCGCCTTCGAGTTCAGCGGCGGCAAGAGCGTCGTGCTGCCGCCGACCAGGCTCCGAGTGGTGCCCTAGCCTCGAGCTATGAGGTGCCTGCAGTGATCAGCGCCGTCGCCTGTTTCGAATGCGCCATGTGCTTCAAATCGGTCGCGCCATGACGCCCGGTGTGCCGCATCAACGAGAGCAGCAATTTTCGCAGCGCCTCTTTGGTGTGCTGGCCGAGCCCCGGGTACTCTTGGGCGATCACCTGATCGGCTGCGCGCTCTGACGCAGTGGGCTTGGCAGCTAGAGTCGCGACCGGGGTCGGGGCTTTCGCGGGCCCGATGATCGGCGCCGGGCCGACCGTCACCGTGCCTCCGAACACCGCGCGCCCCGTGTACGGCGCCGCCACCGGCTTCGGCTTGGGATTCGTCGCGCCGGGCTTGAGCCAATCGGCCACCTCAGAGGGCTGCCCCGCTTTGACGCGAACATCGTTGCGCGCCTTCTCCCGCGCGATCATGTCTTTCGCGTTCTGAATCGCCTGAGGGTTGAGGTACGGGTTGTTGCCGACCGATTTCCACGCGTCGCCGATCGTGCCGCTGCCGAGGGGGTTGTACTGCACGCGCTGCCAGTCGATGAACGCCTTCACCTCGCCCGTCGGCAATTTGAAGCCCGAGGCCTCGAGCACCTTGGTCTGCGGAGCTGCCGGGTTCGAGGTCAGTATTGCCTCGAGGGGCTTGGTCGACTCGACGAACCCGGTCTGAACACCCAGCGGTACGAAGCAACTCGTGCCGGTCTCTTTGTTGGTGAACGTCTTGTTCGCGTTGCCGTCCATCGTCATTGACCAGTCGTCCATGCTGCCTTCGAAGATGACGTTCTTCGGAGGCGCCTTTTCGTCCAACGTGACGTCGGCCTTGTTGACCGTCCAGTCGTTGTGGTCTCCGGCTTTGACGACGATCGTACCCTGCACGTCGACCTCGCCGCTGTTGTGCGACCCGCCGAGAATGATGTTCGCCTGCGCCCCTGGCACTGGCTTCGGGTCTCCGGAAAGGTCGATCTTGTTGTTGCTGCCTTCGAGGTCGATGGTTTGAACGACGTTCTGCTTCACGTTCTGGTCGATGGTCTGACCCGTGCCGTCGAGCGTCGTGACCGACGTGGGCAAAGTGAGAGTGCCATCGGCGCCAACCTTCATCGTGGGCACGTCTTCGGCGACCGGCGCAGCGGGAGCGGGCGGCGGCTCCGCGACCAAGACTGCAGGCCCGGCCACGAAGGCATCGGCGATGGGTGGAGCTGCATCGGGTATCGCGACCGCAAGATCCGGTACCGGCCCGGCGACTTCGCCGACACCGTCGACCGCGAACGGCTGCGAGCTTGAAATTGAATCGATGCCCATGGTGCGCCCTTTCAAAGATGAACCGCTCCATGGTCTTCGGCCCGTCGCGCCCAATGTTGCGAGGAAAGGGAACGGTTTCAGCCACTTACATGTGCGTCGATGTGGGCCTGCGTACGTTCTCGGGCAAGAATCACGGAGTCTGGCTGTAGCCTGGAGCGGTGGAAGCGAGGATCGTCGAGTTCGTCGAGGTGCTGCGGCAGAACGGGCTGAAGGTCAGCCTCAGCGAGACGCAAGACGCGGCGCGCGCGGTCGCGGTGCTGGGCGTCGGTGACCGGCAGCTCTTTCGCTCGACGCTGAAGGCTACCCTCTGCAAGCGCTCGCTCGACGTCGACACTTTCGAGCGTGCGTTCGCGTTCTATTTCTCGGGGGCGTCGAAGACCCTCGAGGGCATCGAGAAGTCGCTCGCGGCGCGCATCGCCGAAGAGGGGCTGATCGAGGGCGATGAGCTCAAGATGATCGTCTATATGCTCGAGCAGTTGGGCGGTCAGATGACGCCGATGACCCAGGCGGTGCTCGCCGGTGATCGCGGAGCCCTCGCGGCCCTGTTTCGCCAGGCCTCTTTGCAGCTCGATTTTTCGAAGATTCAGAACGCGCTGCAGACCGGTTTTTTCAGCCGCCGATTGCTGGCCGCCGCGGGCCTCGAGGGCATGCGCGGAGATCTCAAGTCGATTGAAGCCGAGCTCCAAGCCCGCGGGCTCAGTGGCAACGGGGTCGAGGTGGTATCGCGGCATTTGAGCAAGGCGCTGCGCACCGTCGAAGAGGCCGCGCGCCTCGAGATGCAACGCGAGTCGAAGGCACGACTCAAGGCCCAGGGCACGGGGCTCGCTGACCGGCAGCTGCACACCATGTCGCGGCAAGAGATTGAGCTCGCGCAACGCGCGGTGCGGGCGATGGCCGAGAAGCTCAAGGCCCGGCTGATTCGACGGCAACGGTCACGCAAGCGGGGCACCCTCAACCCGCGGCGCACGCTGCGAAAGAACCTCACGACGGGTGGGGTACCGATGGTGCCGCAGTTTCGCACCCGCCGACCCGAGCGGCCCGACGTGGTGGTGCTCTGCGACATCTCAGACTCGGTGCGAACGACCTCGCGGCTGATGTTGTTGTTCACCTACACGTTGCAGACCCTGTTCTCGCGGGTACGCAGCTTCATCTTCGTCTCCGAGTTGGGTGAGATTACCCAGCACTTCAAAGACGCGAAGCCTGAAGAGGCCATCGACGTCGCGACCAACAGCGGCATCATCTCGCTGTCGGCGAACTCGAACTACGGTCATGCGCTGGCGACGTTTGCGCGCAGCTATTTGGGGGCGGTGTCGCGCAAGACGACGGTGATCGTCATTGGCGATGGTCGCAACAATTACAACCAGGCGCATTTGTGGGCGCTCGAAGATATCAAGCGCAAGGCTAAGCGGGTCGTGTGGATTTGCACGGAGGCCAAGTCGAACTGGGGCTTCGGCGACTCGGAGATGGCGAGCTACGCCAAGGCGTGTACCCAGGTCGTCACGGTGCAGAGCCTGTCAGACCTCGAGAAAATCGCGCAGCAGCTCGTGCCTTCGTAACGCTTAGGCCGGTCAAGGCCTGGGGGGTTCGAGCCCCTCAGGGCGAACGGGGGAGGAGGGTTCGATCGGCGCGGCCGGTGAACACGTAGAGCCCCACGCCGCCCACGACGCTGATCACGAAGCAGAAGAACCAGAACGCCGACATCGAGGTTCGGTTCACCACCATCGGTGACAACAGCGGAGCAGCGACCATCGAGAGGCTCCAGACCAGACTGTGCGCCCCCTGATACCGACCCCGCATGTGCGTCGGAGCGAAATCAGACACGTAGCTCGCGTTGAGTGGCGCGATGATCACCTCCGCCACCGTCCACACGGCCACGGTCGCGGCATACGCCCCGAGGGTCTCGGCGAAGGCGGTCAGCCAGAAGCCGATGCCCAGAATCAACGAAGCCACCGCGAACCAGGCCGGCCGCGACCCGCGCACCACGAAGCGCGAGGCCGTTGCTTGGAGCAGCACGATGACCAACCCGTTCATCGCGATCGCCACTCCGAAGTCACGCGTCGTGAGGTGCTTTTGCGTCATGTCGACGGGGAGCATCGTCAGGTGCTGCATGAAGACGAACGCTCCGGCGAAGCTGAACAGCAAGAAGGGCCAGAAGTTTGGGTCGACGTAGGGCGTCAACAGCGACCCCGTCGCCTGCTCAGCGCCAGCGGCTGGTTTGGTCTCGGGCACCGCGCGCCAGATGATGACGGCGAAGAGCAAGGTCGTCGCCGCGTCGAGCACGAACAGCAGCGCGAAGTTGGTCGCCGCCATGAACCCGCCCACCACCGCGGCCAGCGAGAACCCCAGGTTCACCGCCCAGTACGAATACGAGAACGCCTTGATTCGGTACTTGGGCTCGACCAGGTCAGCGATCATCGCCTGCGTGCTGGGCTGGTACATCGCCGTCGTCACCCCGAGCGCGAACACTGAAAACCCAATCGCAGACGGCGTGTCTGACACCGACAACGCGATCATCGCCGAGGCCGAGGTCACGCACGAGGTGATGAGGGTGGTGCGGCGACCGATGCGGTCAGAGAGCACTCCGCCCGCCGTGTTGCCGCCCAGCGCGCCGAAGCCGTACAGCGACGCGATCAAGCCCGCTTCGACGATCGAGAGCCCTTTCTGGGTGGTCAAGAAGACCATCAACATCGGCATCACGAAGCTGCCGAGCCGGTTCACCAGCATGCCCGCCCACAAGTACCAGTAGGTGCGCGGGAGGCCCTCGGAGAGCCCAAAAAAGCGAGAAGGAGCCACCACAGCGGTCGTCATGCCGGCTTGACGTTTCGCACACAAGTCTCTGACAGCGTTACACTCGTTCGGCATGGCTTCAGAGATTCGAGCGCTGCTGGGCGCGGCGCAGTCAGCCGAGGTGAAAGGTGACACCGCCGAGGCCGTGCGGCTGCTGCGCGAGGCGGCGGCGTTTTACCGCGACCGAAAGCTGGTCACCCGCGCGATGCAGATGTTGCGGCATGCCCGACGGCTCGAAGGCCACCAAGACCCCGGGCCTCCGCTCGATGGGTTCGCGCCACGTGAATTGATCAATGGAGATGACGACTTCGACGGGCCGACCGGAGAGCACGACTGGTCGAATGAACAATTCGGCTTCGGCGACGAGCTCCTCGAGACCAATTCGGCGCGAAGTGAGACCGATTTCGTTCGTGGTGAGCGACTCGAAGCACCCTCAGTCACCAGCGAATTCGAACGAATTCTCACCCTTGCCGACCCAGCCCTCGACGCCTGGTGCAGCTTCTGTTGCCGCCCGACCCGCGACGTCGGCCCCCTCACCGCCGGCCCGGCCGGAGCCTACATCTGCGCCGCTTGTACGACCCGTTCAGGCGAAATTCTCGGCAGCCCGGTTCGCGTCGAGCCCGTCACCGCACCTGCACGTCACACCTTGCTCGCCACGCAGAGCGCGGCGCTCGAAACCTATTCGCGACGAAGCCCCCGGTTGGCGTTGGTGATCGGCCCCGAAGGCGCTGGCAAATCTGAGCTCATTCGCGCAATCGCCTCGACCAACGCTGCCGTCACGATCTTCGACGCCGTGCCGCCCGATGAAAACCCGCGTGGCCCGGCCGTGATCGCCGTTCGAGGCTCGCTGCCCGCCGCCGCCCTGGTGCTCGACGGTGAGCACGGCCCCGAGCCTGTGTACGACACCGATTCGCTCGCCGCCGCCTCTGGCCTGCCCAAGTCGCTGCTCTCGAAGGTCGACGCCGTCTTCGCCTTGCCGGTCCTCGGAGCGGCCGAGCTCCACGCCTTGGCTACGACGCTCCTGGAAGCGCGGGGCATCTCGCTGCCGGCCAAGACCATCGACCAGCTCACCCAACTCGCCGCGAAGTCAGGCCGGTCAGCGCACGAGCTCGTCGCGTTGGTAGCGCGCATACCGGCCGGGCAGTATCAGTCGTCATGATCGTCACCCACCACCACCTCGGCCGCGTGGAGTACGCCGATGGGCTCGAGCTGCAGCGGCAATTTCAGGCTGCGCGCCGCGAAGGCACGGTGAATGACACCCTGTTGCTGCTCGAGCACCCGGCGGTGCTGACCCTGGGTCGCGGAGCCAAGGCCGACAACATTCTGACGCCCAAGCCAGTGCTCGACTCGCTCGGGGTGGCGGTTTTCGAGACCGATCGCGGCGGCGATGTCACCTACCACGGGCCTGGGCAGCTGGTGGGGTACCCGCTGCTGCACTTGGTGCCCGGCAAGCAAGACGTTCGCAAGTACGTGCGCAGCCTCGAAGAGGTGATCATTCGCACGCTGGCTGACTTTTCGATCGCCGCGACGCGAATCGAGAAATGGCCCGGCGTGTGGGTCGAGCACTCCCGCGCCGGGGGCCCGCGAAAGATCTGTGCCCTCGGAGTGCACCTGTCGCGCTGGTACACCCGCCACGGCTTCGCCCTCAACGTGCAGCCGAACCTGGCGCACTTCGAGCTGATCATTCCCTGCGGTATCAGAGACGCTGGAGTGACGTCGATGGCCGCCGAGCTCGGCCACCCGGTCGAGCTCAACGAGGTCGAAGCGCGAATCGCGCGCCACTTCGGGGAGGTGTTCGAGGCCTCGCTCGAGCGAGCCCCGGAGCGAGCGCAAACAGTCGCGGTGGCGGTGATTCGCGATGACGGCAAGGTGCTCGTGCTCAAGCGCACGGAGGAGCGGGGCGGCTTGTGGCAAATCGTCACCGGCCACGTCGAGCCCGGAGAATCAGCGCTCGAGGCGGCCAGACGTGAAGTGCGTGAAGAGACAGGCCTGCACACCGAGCCGGTGAGCCTCGACTATGCGCACTCGTTCGCGCGCCCCGGGCCCACGGTCACCGTCGAGACCGGGTTCGCGGTTCGGGTCGAGAGCAGTCAAACGATTCGGCTCTCAGCCGAGCACTCGAATCATGCGTGGGTCTCGGTTGCCGAGGCGCTCGAGCGCTTGCCGTTCGAAGGGTTGAAAGAAACGCTGCGGCGGGGGCTTGTGGTTCGTGGTTCGACAAGCTCACCATGAGAGTTTCGTTCTGCCGGTCCACGGGATCCACTGAGCGCTCCATTGAGCGGGCTCCACTGAGCGGGCTCCACTGAGCGCTCCATTGAGCGGGCTCCACTGAGCGGGCTCCACTGAGCGGGCTCCACTGAGCGCTCCATTGAGCGGGCTCCACTCTCATGGTGAGCCTGTCGAAC
>JANLPS010000391.1:0-6278 GCA_031367385.1 Archangium sp.
CAAGATCGCGCCGACCGACATCTCGGTGCTGATCATCGGAGAAACCGGCACCGGCAAGGAGCTCATCGCCCGCGAGATTCACCGGCACAGCCCGCGGGTCAAAGGGCCGTTCATCTCGATCAACTGCGGAGCGATACCCGAGAACCTGCTCGAGTCTGAGCTGTTCGGGCACGTCAAAGGCGCCTTCACCGGCGCGGTGGCGACCAAGCTTGGCCGGTTTCAAGCGGCCATCGGCGGCACCCTGTTTCTCGACGAGATCGGCGAGATGCCGATTCAGCTCCAGGTGAAGCTCTTGCGCGCGATTCAAGAGAAGGTCGTCTACAAGGTCGGCGACAATCGCCCCGAGCCGGTCGACATTCGAATCTTGGCCGCGACCAACAAGAACCTCGAAGAAGAGGTGAAGCACAACCGGTTTCGCGAAGACCTGTACTTTCGAATCAACGTGGTGACGCTGAAGCTGCCGCCGTTGCGCGAGCGCGGTGAAGACATCGCGGCGTTGGCGAAGTTCTTCATCAACCGCTACGGCAAAGAGTTCAACTCGAAGGGCAAGGGCTTCACGCCCTCGTCGATCGTGGCGATGAAGAAGTACAACTGGCCGGGCAACATTCGAGAGCTCGAGAACCGCATCAAGAAGGCGGCGGTGCTCGCCGACCGCCCGTTGCTGGGGCCCGAAGACCTCGATTTGAGGCCTGAAAACCTGCCTCCGATTCTCGCGCTGGCCCAGGCGAAAGAGGAGTTTCAGAAGCGCTACATCAATGAAGTGCTCGAGCGAAACAACGGCAACCGCACCAAGACGGCGAAGGACCTGGGTGTAGACCCGCGTACGATTTTTCGGCACCTTGAAAAATTGGAGGCTGAGCGAAACGGTACGCCCCTGCCACCAGAGACAGAGTTCGAGGAGGCCTGAGCGTGCGACCCGTCGTGCAAACGCCCACGATTGCAGGCGATCGCCGCTTGGCCGTGAAGTTGCTGAGCGTCTGTGCCGCCGCAGCGCTGAGCGGCTGTCTTTTGCCGCAGGACGACCAAGTGTACCCCCGCATTCCTTCATCACAGAACCTGCCGCCGGTGATTCTCGACACGGGGAGGAAGCCGGTTCAGACGCCGACGCCGGTTGTGACTGGCATTACCTGCAAACCCGAATTTCAGGTGCTGGTTCAAGACGACAGCCCGACCATTCAACACAAGTGGTTCATCGACCCTGAGAGTGACTACATCCCCCCTGCTGATGGCACCAACCCCGGGTACGTCGGCGAAAACCAGAGCGGCACAGCGGGCACGATTCGGGTGCTGAAGCCGCTGAGCGGGTTTTTCAACTATTTGGCAACGCTCAAAGGCACCAACCATCGAGTCGACGTGGTGATCACCGACGGCAACCTCGCCGAGAAGCCGAACGGCGCCCTCGACTACGCCCCAAACAGCATCGGCTTCGATGAGCTTGGCAACGAAGTGAAGCTCACCCCCTACCATGTCATCTTCACGTGGACTGTGAGCATTCAGCCGTGCCCCTGACCCGTGCAGCAGTCGTGATGGTGGGGCTGTTGGCGCTGCGTTGCAGCTCGTACGCCTTCGTGCCGGTCGTGGCCACCTGTCACACCGACCTCGAGTGCGGCACGAACCAGATTTGTTTTCCCGAAGGGTGTGCTGACCCGGGCACCGGCATCGTGATCGAAGTGACCGGCACCAACTCGAGCGGCATCTATGAGCAAGACCAGGTCGTCGCTTCGGGCACCCTGGGCCCGACCCAAGACGTGCAGATCAACGGCGGCCTGACCCTGGTGGGAGAGCTGTTGCAGGAAAAAACTGCCTTCGTCGACCCCACGAATCGCGTGGTGTTCAAAGACCCGGTGCAGGTCTTCGCTACCGGCACCAGTGATGCGATACCTGGCCTCTCGCGCACCTACCAGGCGAGTTTCACGCAAACTGCCAATGGCGTCTTTTCGATGCCCATCGGCATGGGCACGTATCGGGTCACGGCGCAGGCGACGAGTGGCTCGGTGCCTCCGCTGACGGTGTCGGGTGTGCGCACGAACGCTGGCAAGCCGGCGACAATCGAGTTCGCTTTTCCTTCGGTCGAGGGCTCGGTGGTGGTGTCGGGGCGCTTGCTGAAGACCAAGGCCGCGGGCACGTACGTCGAGACGCCCCTCGAGGTCGCGATGGACTTGCAGGCGGTCGACCCGGTCAGTGGCGTGGCGCTCTCGCAGCACGTGCCGGTGCCCGCGGGCAAAGGTGACTTCATTCTCTCGATGTCTCCAGCGGCGCATTCGTTGGCGTCGATCTTGTTGGTGGCCTCGCCGCGCGACTCGAGCATGTCAGTGAGCGTGCCGACCAAGGCCTTCACCCTGTCGACGCCCCTGCCTGCGCTGGTGACGCTCGAGGTGGGTGACTTTGGCGTGCCTCAGATTCTCGAAGGTCAGGCGGTCGACGCGTCGGAGACCCCCATCGCGAACGCCTCGGTCGTAGTCGAAGGGGTGGTCGTCGGAGGAGGTCGTTTTCGCTCGAAGGTGGTGACCACCAACGCGACGGGCGGCTTTCGGGTCGAGGTGCTGCCCAGCGCGCCGAGCCAGCCGATGGTACTGACCGTCGCGCCGCCTCCGATGCACCGCTCGGGGGTCACGCAGGGCCCGGTCACGATTGCGAAGGCCGCGCCCGAGAAGGCGAAGATCGTGTGCAATGATCGAATGCTGGTCTCGGGGGTGCTGAACCGCCCAGACGGCAGCCCCGCGCCAGGCGTGAAGGTGCATGTGACCGCCCAAGCAGCCAGTGACCGGGCGTTGCCGCTCGACGATGTCGATGTGGTGACCGACATGGCCGGGGCGTACTCGGCTCCGTTGGATACGGGCTCCTGGCGCTTGGAGTTCGTGCCGGGCGAAGACCTGCCGCGCTTCAGCCGCCTGGTGACGGTGAAGTTGCACAACGACACCACTGGGGCACCGACGCAGCGGCTCGAGCTGGGGGCGCTCAACCTGCCCAAGGGCCGGCGCGTGACCGGCTCGGTGATGAACGTCGCAGGGCAAGAGGTGCAGGTGATGCCGAGCGCCTCGATTCGATTCTTTCGGGTGACGCAGGTCGAGGGTGAGGCCACCAGCGTGCTGCTCGACTCGACCATCGCCGACGCGAAGGGGCGTTACGCGGTTACCTTGCCGACGCGGTAGGGCTCTCGGAGTTTCAGCGAATGCGCGGCGCGTTGAAGCGTGGCAACGGGCTTGGCCCAGCCCCGGCGGGTGCCTGCAACGCCTTGATCGACAGCCCGATTCGCTTTCGCGGCTCGTCGACCTGCAAGACCTTCACTTTGACGCGGTCTCCGACCTTGACCACGTCTGAGGCGTCTTTCACGAAGCGGTTCGCCAATTCGCTGATGTGCACCAGCCCGTCTTGGTGCACGCCGACGTCGACGAAGGCCCCGAACGCCGCGACGTTGGTGACGATGCCGTTGAGCACTTGACCCACCTTGACGTGCGAGAGCTCGGTGACGTTCGGGTCGAAGCCGACGTCGACGAACTCGGCGCGAGGGTCGCGGCCGGGCTTCTTGAGCTCGTTGACGATGTCGGTGAGGGTTGGCAACCCGAGGCCCGACGCCGGGTCGAGGTATTTCGACGGGTCGATCTTCGCTGCGAGTGACGCCTCACCGACGAGCGCCTTGCGGCTGATGCCGAGGTCTTTCGCCATCTGGGTGACGACGGCGTAGCGCTCGGGGTGCACGGCGCTGCTGTCGAGGGGCTCGGTGCCCCCGGAGATTCGCAAGAACCCCGCGCACTGCTCGAAGGCCCGCGCGCCCAGCCGAGGTACCTCTTTGAGCTGAGATCGGGTCTCGAAGCTGCCGTGCTTCGCCCGGTACGCGACGATCGCGGTGGCCAGCGAGGGCCCGAGCCCTGCGATCGACTTGAGTAGGGTCGGTGACGCGGTGTTCAGGTCGACTCCGACGCGATTGACGACGGTCTCGATGACCCGCTCGAGCTCAGCGCTCAACGCGGTTTGATCGACGTCATGCTGGTACTGGCCAACGCCGATGCTCTTCGGGTCGATCTTCACCAGCTCAGCCAGTGGGTCTTGCAGGCGCCGGCCGATCGAGACGGCTCCGCGAATGGTCACATCGAGGGTCGGCAGCTCTTCACGGGCGAGCTCTGACGCGGAGTACACCGAGGCTCCGGCTTCGCTCACGCTGACCACGCGCACCTCTTTGTGCAGCGGGAGCTTCTTGACGAACGCCTCGGTCTCTCGCCCCGCCGTGCCATTGCCAATGGCGATCGCCGACGGGGCATGGGCCCTGATGAGCTTTGTCAAGGCTGCGGCAGCCTCTGATTCGCGGCCGGTGTGGGGGTAGATGGTCTCGAAGGCCAGCACCTCGCCTCGGGCATCGAGCACCGCGACCTTGCAGCCGGTTCGCAAGCCAGGGTCGATGGCGATGACGCTCTTCGCTCCGAGCGGCGGCGTGAGCAGCAAGGCATTGAGGTTCTTGGCGAAAATGGCGATCGCCTCGAGGTCGGCGCGTTCTTTGAGCACCCGGCGTTGCTCGGCTTCGAGTGAAGGGAGCAGCAATCGATCGATCGCCTCGTCGAGTGCCAGGTCGAGCTCTCTGGCCAGCACCGGAGCAGCCCCGCGGCGCGTCATCAGCTGCCGAACTCTGGTCGAGACCGCGCTTGGCTCGACGGTGAGGCTGACCTTGAGCAACCCTTCGGTTTCTCCGCGCTCGGCGGCGAGCACCCGGTGCGATGGAGCGCTGGCCGCCCGCTCTTTGTGGCCCAGGTGATCGGCATACTTGGCGAGCTCGGGCGCCTTCGACTTGCCCCGCGCCGCATCGACCTCGAGCTGCCCCTGGTCGACGAAGAGCTGGCGCACGGAGGCCCGAACCTGCGGCCGCTCAGCGATGACCTCGGCGACGATGTCTCTGGCGCCAGCCCACACCGCGTCGACATCGGGCAGCTCCTTGTCTGGAGCGACATAGGGCCGTGCGAGCGCATCTCGTGACAGCGCGCTCGGGCTCTGCGCCAATACGAGGTCGGCGAGGGGCTGCAGGCCACGCTCACGAGCGGTCATCGCGCGGGTGCGGCGCTTGGGGCGAAATGGCAGGTAGAGATCTTCGAGCTCGGCCAGCGTCGCCGCGCCGGTCACCGATTTTTCGAGCGCCGGCGTCAACACACCCTGCTCGGCCAGGCTCTTGAGAATCGTGGCTCGCCGATTTTCGCGCGCTTCGACGATCTTCAGGTGCGCGGCGATGCGAGTGACGGCTTCGTCATCGAGGCCTCCGGTGGCCTCTTTGCGATACCGGGAGATGAACGGCACCGTCGCGCCACCCTCGAGCAGCTCAATCGTGTCGGCGACGCCCTTGGCGGGCAGCGACAGCTCGCGGGCGACCAGGGCTGCGTGTTCGAGTGACATGGCGCGCACCGTACCACTCAACAAACTGGTTACTTCGCCGCGTCGTCGAGCGCGACCCGAATGGCCTCGAGCGACGGCCCGACCTCGCCGGCGAACTGGCCAACGTTCACGGTCATCAGCTCCATCGAGTGATCGAGCTGCTTGAACGCCGCTTGCAGCTTCGCGCGCGACGGTTCTTCCAAATCACACTGCGACTCGAGCTGATGGCTCCGCCCGAGCCAATCGAGTCGAAACGCGTTCCACCGCAGGTCGGCGTGGGTGACATCAGGCTCGCTCGACACTGCGCGGCGTCTCGCGTCGAGCTCGTCGAACAGCCCCCGGGCCTTGCTCGAGCACTCGGCGACTGACAGGGTTGGGCCGGCGACCGGCGTGGCGGGTGACATCGCAAGCACAGTGCGAAACACGCTCCAGATAATCAAAACCGAGAACCCGATGGTCATCACCAGATACAGCGCCAACATCGCGAGCCGATATCGCGCGAAGCGTGGCTCTTTGGGGTTCTGTGCCGCCATCAGTTCTTGACGGGAGCCGCCGCCGGAGCCGTCGTTGGAGCCGCAGCAGGCGCCGCTGCCGCCGGAGCGGGTTGACGCTGGGCCAGCTGCAGCCGGTACAAGAACTGGTTGCGAAACTCGCTCGCCGGGTAGTTATTGATCGCCTCTCGGGTCACTTCGAGGGCTTTGTCTTTCTGCCCGACGGTGTCGTACGCCTGCACCAGCAACAGCATCGCGAAGTCGCGGTTCTTGGCCTTCTTGTCACCGTCGACGTACCGAGCGAGCGGCTTGATTGACTCCTCGAACTTGCGGCTCTGCAGCAGCGCGTTGCCCAAGTAGAACGACGCGTCGAGCGCATCGTCTTCGGGCGGGTTCATCGTCAAGAAGCGGCCAAGCTGCTCGATGGTCTCG
>JANLPS010000411.1:0-7534 GCA_031367385.1 Archangium sp.
GTCGATCCACTCCTTCTTCTCGGTCGAGTACAGAAACGTGATCTCGGTCTGGTCGGTACGAGGCGGTGGAGCCCCCGTACTCGTGGGCGCCGGAGCCGTCGGTCGCTGCGACAAGTAGAAAATCCCTCCAGCGGCCGCGACGAAAAGCACCACGATGAGAATCTTGCCATTCATGCGTGACTCCGAAATTCAACGGGCTTGAGGGTTTCTTCGAACGCGGCGAGCTCAGCGTTCAAGCGGGCGAGGTCGCCCTTGATGTCTCTGCCGAAGCTGTCTCGATTCGAGTCATCGAGCGTTCGCATGTGCAGCAGTTTCGCGGGCACGCCTTCGAGCACGGTCAAGATGTTGGTCAGGTGCGCCTCGATGCGGTCGACGGTGCGTTGCAGGTCTTGCAGGGTGCCCAGCTGAGATCGCTTCGCTTGCGCGGCCTGCGTCAGCTGTTCACGGGTCTCGTCATCACTGACCTGCGACGCCTTGCGGGTCAGGCTCTCGGCCGCCTCGAGAACACTCGCTGGCGAATCAGCGGCGAGGTGCTCGCGCACGGCAGCGAGGCGCTCGATCAACACCTTCGCGTGCGCCTCCAAGTCGGGCACCTGGGCCATCGAGGCCTCGATGAACTCCTCGGCGGCCGCCGGCACTTCACCCAGCGCCTTGGCGCGCAGCCCGCGCTCTTCAATCAACGCCTCGGCGAAGAACCGGGCGCGAGGGTCAGGGTGCGACACCAGGCTGGCCAGCTCAACCTCCTCGCGCTGCCCTGACGAGCGCACCTTCTTCTGAAAGGCCGGGCTCATCGCGTCCCACGCGATCAGGGCTGCGTAGGCCGCACCACCCAGCATCAGCACTGGCACCGAATGGAGCGCCGCCGCCGCAACCCCAGCCGTGCCCGCGACCACGAGGTTGAGCGTATTCATGGCAGCGTGCCGCACCACGGGCAACACGCCGGCTCGGCGGGCGCGGCGTCGGAGGCTCAGAAAAAGGCTCCGATGTCTTGAAAGACCGAGACGATGGTGGCCTCAGTGCCCTTCGCGGCGGTGCCCTGCCCTGACTCGGCGATGCCCTCGAGCACCTTCAAGTCGGCGGCCTCTCCGTAGGCGATGGTGAAGACCCGCACCTTTCGTTCTTCGGCGGTCAGCCCTTCTTTCAAGTGAGCCAGGTCGAGCTTGCTGTCGGTGTCTTTGCCATCGGTCATCACCACCACGGCGTGAATCTTGTTCGGTGCCGCGGCGGCTCGAGTGCGAGAGAGGGCATACCCTTCGAGCGTGGCCTCGTAGAGGGCCGTGCCTCCGCCCGCGAACAACGATTTGACCAGCTCCTTGGCCTGCGCTCGCTGGGTCGCGAGCTTGAATGGCCCCACCGGCCTCGAGACCGAGCTGCTGAAGGTCATCACCGTGAGCTCGTCGGCGTCTTTGAGCTGATCGATGAAGGCCAGCGCGCCGGCCTTTGCCTCTTCCATCGGTTTGCCGTCCATGCTCCCCGATTGATCGAAGACCAGAATCACATCGGTGGGCTTCTTGTGGGCTGACCAGACCGCGATCAGCTTCTCGAGCGTGACCGCATCAGGCACCTCGAGCAACGTCTGCGGCTGCTTGGGGTCGACGCCGTGGGCTGCGTCGATCGGCGCGCCGAGCGCGATCGCCGGGTCTGAGGGGCGAAACCCGAGCTGCAGCGCCCGCTGCTGCGCCCCTTTGCCTTTGAGAAACCCAAGCAGCACCCCCGCGGCCTCCTTGAGCTCAGGGGTATTCCAAGGCGCTTCGAGAACCGAATACGGGTGGTCGCTCCAAAAGGTGCCCTCGCGCGGGTAGATGGCGACCAACGGCAGGGCCGGAGCGCGGGAGTACGAGTCGACGATCGAGCTCTCGTACAACACCGCGGCCGAGAGATACGACGGGCCGCGCGAGATCATCTTGTCGGCGAAGAAGCCGGTCGACTTGCCGTAGTGCACGATGGGCCGCTCGACGTCTTCGATGGTCTTGAGCACGGCGGGCAGCTCGAGGTCTTTGGCACTGAGCCCTCGCACCTCGCCCTTGCCTGCGTACGCGACCGCCAGCACCGCGAGCAGCCCGGAGTTCGAGTACTCGGGCTGGGTATGGCCAAACTTGAACTGGCCCCACTCGGGGTGACCGAAGGCAGCCCAGCCATTCGGCTTCTGGGCGACCTCGACCAGGTCTCGCCACGAGAGGTTCTTCTTCGGCCAGCCCAACGCCTCGGCCATCGGCTGCCACATCGCGATCACGATGGGGCTCAGCAACAGCGCCTGGCCAGGAGGCGCGAGGGCGTCGGGTCGACCCGTCTTCGTGACCCACGCGCTGTTGAGCAGCGAGAGGTACGCCGACGAGGCCGGGCTGTAGACGGTGGGCTTGAGGGTGCCGTTCAAAATGCCCTGGGTGACCTCGCCCGAGCCCATTGCTTTGAGGTCGACCGAGATGCACCGGCCGGCGGCGGTCTTCGGCTGAGTCTGGGCGAAGGCCTTGACCTGCTCCTCGAGCCAGGCCTTCTTTTCGCTGCCGTAGGCCACGCTGACGGCAAGACACGCGGTGGGTTGCGAAACGGGCTTCGCAGCCTCCGGAGACGACGAAGTGGCGACGGGTTTACAGCCGAGAACGGCCGTCATCGCCGCCGCTACCACCACGGGCATGAATCGCATTGAGTGCGACCATGCTACCCGGGGCCGCTCAAGATGCACGGAGTAAACCCCGTTCACCCTGAGCGAGCGAAGGACCCTTGTTACGCGGGCGTCACAATGGGCTCGGTGACCGGCGCCGGCTCACCCGCCCTGCCCTTGCCCGCTCTGGGGTTCAGGCTGGCGACGATGCTCTCGGCGTCACGGTACGAGGTCTGGGTGGCGACCGCGATGCGCAGCATGTCGTGACCACGCTCGACCAACGTGGCGTAGCGGTCGCGCAGCTCGCCGGCCTCGGTGCTCGCCTCACTGTCGGGAGTGCCAAGGTTGATGGCCGTGAGCGCCGCTTCTGCCGACTCGGTGGCCTTGGCGAACGCGCCCTCGCCGCACACGCTCTCGACGAAGGCCTCGTGCGGCTTGAGCAACTTGCTCAAAGCGATGACGTCGCGAACGTGATCGGAGGGGCCCGACCCTGCGTGGATGCGCGCGAGCTGGTCAGCATCGACCTTGCCGTTGGCCGCGAGCCCGTCGGCGAGAGGCATGATCTTTCGCCGCCACTCGAGCGCAGTGGCGATCAGGTCGCGCGTCTTGACGGAGCGCATCTTGCGAGACTCGTCGAGCTCGGCCTGCAACGCAGAGATGCGATCGCAGATCATCGGCAATGCCGCGAAACCCTCGAGGTCGAAGCCGGGGTACTCTTTGGCCAAGGTGGGTCGGTGTCGCGCAATGAACGCGACGCCAGCATTGGTGACTTGCTTCGCCACCGCGGGGTCGAACCGCAACTGCACGACCGAGTCTTTTGGGAGCGCCTGCGCGCGAGCCTGAAACACGTCGGGGATGACCGAAACGCCCTTGTTCTTTTTCATGATGAACCTTTTGTGGGCCGCGCGAGAGTGCGTGGTTGCGGGTCCTGACGAGGGGTGCGCCGCTGTATTCACGGGTGATGCTCGAATATTCACTGAATGAAGCGTTTCAGGTGTTTACGGGCGCCGAAAGCCAATTCGGGGCAGGCCGAGCACTCAAAATCGACGTGGCCGAGTCGATTCGAGAAGGCGGTCACCTCCACGCCGATGTCGGCACCTCGATTTTCGGTGATTTTCACCTCCGGGGCGGGGTTCGGAGCTCGCTTCGAGCTGACGGAGTGACCCCTTTCGACCAGACCAACCCCCGTTGATCCTGAGGGACTCGAAGGACCGGCCGTCACCTCGGAACAAGCCCTGACCTCGAGCAGCGCCGCATCGAATCAACCTCAGCCCTTCTTCTTGCGCAGCACCAATGCCAGCAGCGCAATCAAAGCCGCCGCTGAATCGGTCTCCGAGCACCCGCAGCCCTTCGGGGTCGGAGTCGGATCAGGCGTGGTACCCCCGCCAGTGACGCCGGCATCGGCCCTGACCACCCGCCCAGCATCGGGCGTCGACCCCGCATCGCCTGACTCGCTCATGCCGCCATCGGTGCCGGGCCCAACCATGCCGCCGTCGCCCATCATCACCGGTGACTTGACCCGAACATTGGCGGTCGCGCTGACCACGCCCGAGCTGGCGGTCACGCCGTCGGAGAAGTCGCCCGCGGTCGCGCCAGCGGTGAAGAGCCCACCAGCGGTGATCGACCCTGCGTTCGAATTGGCAGCCCAGGTCAGGCTCGCGGTCACCGCGTTGCCGAACACGTCTTGGCCCGAACCGCTGAACGCGACTTGCTCACCGGGCGCAAGCTCGGCCGATGACGGCGTCAGCGCGATGCGCACCAGCGGGCCCGCGGTCACCAGCACCGTGGCGAACGCGGTCACGCCGTTCGACTCCGCACGCACGGTGTTCGAGTACGTGCCCGTCGTCGTCGCCGCTGTGAAGACACCGGCCGCCGAGATCGTGCCGCCGCCAGCCACGACGCTCCAGGTCGGGTTGACGCTGACCGTGTTGCCGTTGCCATCGCGCCCGTTCGCGCCGAAGGCGATCGACCCGCCCGCCTGCGTCGAGGCCACCGCCGGAGTCAGGGACAGGCTCGAGAGCGCTCCAGCGCTGATCGCCACGTTGGCCGAGGCCGAGATGCCATTGACCGTCACCGTCACCGCCGCCGAGAAGTTGCCCGACATGCTGCCCGCGGTGAAGACGCCGCCTTGGGTGATGGTGCCGGCGCTCGACGAGGCGCTCCAGGTCAGCGGCGTGGTCACCACGTTGTCATTCGCGTCGTACGCGACAGCGGTGAACGTCGTCGACCCGCCGGGGGCCAATGACACCGTCGTCGGAGCGAGCACCACGCGGGTGACTGCGCCGGGTTGCACCACCACGGTCGCGAAGCCGCTGATGCCGCCGCGCGTGGCGCGAACGGTATGGGTGAACGTGCCCGCCACCGTGCCCGCGGTGAACGCACCGGAGGTCGAGTTGATCGCGCCTCCGCCGCTGACCACCGACCAGCTGACCGCGCCGGGTATCGTGTTGTCAGCGCTGTCTTTGGCGAGTGCGGTGAACGTGACAGCGCCGCCGGTCTGCAAGGTGATCGATGAGGGCGTGACCTCGACCCGTTCGATCGGGCCGCCAGTCACCGTCACGTTGCCCGAGGCCACCACCGTCACCGAGTCGCCGCTGGCCGTCGCCGTGACCCCGCCGGTGTAGGTGCCGGGCGTGGTGCCCGCGGTGAAGAGCCCCGAGCTGTTGATGGTCGCTCCAGGCACGGTCGTCGCGTAGTCGATGCTCGAGGTGAGTGCGTTGCCGCAGCCATCGGCCGCGCTGGCCGTGAACTGCCGCGTGCCGGTGATCGGCAGGCTCGCCGAGGTGGGGCTCAGGCCCACCGTCGTCAACACACCCGGGTCAATCGTCACCGAGGCATGCCCGACCAGCGCGCCAGCGGTCGCGGTCACGGCGTTGGCCGATGAACCACGCGTGCACCCGGCGGTGAAGACCCCGGCTGACGAGATGATCCCCGAGACGGCGCTCCAGGTGACGGCAGGCGTCGAAACCACGTTGCCGCAGGTGTCGGCCGCGGTCACCGCGAAGGTTTGGCTCTGTTGCGACTTCACCGTGGCACTCGCGGGAGTCACCAGCAACACCGCCGCCGGGCCCGCGACGATCGTGACCTTCGCGCTCGCTGATTTGCCATCGATGGTCGCCGTGACACCCGTGGCAATCACCGCCGTTTGACAGGCCGCGGTGAGAATACCCGCGGTGGTGATCGAACCCGCGGTGCTCGCCGCGGCCCAGGTGATGACCGGGTTCGCCACAACGTTGTTCGCTGCGTCGTACGCCGTCGCCGAGAAGGTCTTCGAGGCACCCGCCTCGACCGTGACGTCAGACGGCGAGATCACGACGTGATCGACGGGCCCCGCCGCGAACGGCAAGGCGCCCAGGTCACTGGCGCTGGTGCCCGAGCCACGGGCCGGAGACGCGGTCTGAAGGTGAAGGTCACCCGACGCGGGGCCCACCAACAACGGGTCTTCGAGCAACGTCTTCGTGCCGGCGGTTACGCCATTGAGCGTCGAGTTGAACAACAGGTTGTACGAGTTGGTGATCGCCACCGAGCTGCCCGACCGGTACATGCCGGACGAGCCGTGCGTGCTGAAGATTGAGTTGGTGATCGAGAACGTCCCCGAGGCTCCGGCTGAGTACGCGCCGTACGAGTTGCCATAGAGCGTGACGTGATCGAGCGTGAGCGAGCCACCGACCAGGTACGCGCCGACGTTGTTCGCGTCGAGCACGGTCAATGAGACGGTGTGGGTGCCGCCGCTCGCTTTGACGCCGTACTGGTTGCACTCGGCGATGCGCGAGCCCGTCACGGTGGTGTTGCCGATCATTTCGAGGCCGACCGCCGCCTTGCGAATGATGGCGCCCGCGATGGTCGCCGTGCCACCCGAAGCGACACGAATGCCCGTCCACGAGCCGGTCGCGCCATTCGACGTCACCGTGACCGGAGTCGCCGTCGTGCCTGAGATCTGCAGCGTGCCCTTGACGAGAATCTCGGCCCTCGTGGTGTCGAGGCCCGCTTGCATCAGGTCAGAGGTCGGCACGTTCAAGGTCACCCCGGGAGCCACCGTCACCGTGACACCAGGCGCGATGGTCAAGTCACCGAGCAGTGACGTGCTCGAGTTGAAGCTGGTGTTCACCCACAAGGTGCCCACGACGCCGACCGTGGCATCGACGGTGTACGGCAACGCGCCCAGGTCACCACCGGTGCTGTCAGACTTTCGCGCCGGCGAGTTCGAGGTCAGCCGCAGGTTGGTGCCCGAGACCAACAGCGGGTTCGCCAAGAACGAGCCGCTGCCCGCGCTGACGCCGTTGTAGTCGGTGCTGTTCTGCCAGACGTCGTTGAAGGTGTTGCTGACGGCGGTCCCGCTGCCCGAGCGATAGAAGCCGTAGCTCGAGTTGTTGGTCAGAATCGAGTTGTTGACGGCCATGGTGACGCTCGCCATCGAGCCTGAGTACACGCCGTAGCCATTGAAAATCAGCGTGCTGTGGTCGACGGTGAATGACCCATTCGCGCCGTAGACGCCGATGACGTTGCCCGTGAAAACCGACGTGCTCACCGTGCTCGTGCCGCCGCGCGCCACGAAGCCATTGGTGTTGCCGCGAAAGATCGACCCGGTCACGTTGACCGAGGCCAACGCATCGACGCCCGACGTGGCCTCCTCGATAATCATCGAGCTCGCGGTGAGCGCGCCCCCGGGGAGCACCCGAATGCCCAACCAGGTGCCCGCCGAGGTGCCGGTCGAAGTGAAGGTGACCGGAGACAAAGCGCTGCCATTGACGACCAGCGCTCCGCCGATGATCAGCTCGGTGTGCGTGGTGTCATTGCCCGCGCTCATCAGGTCGCTCGCCGGTGCCGTCAAAGTGACGCCTTCAGGCACCGTGACCGTCACGCCAGGCGCCACGGTCAAGTCGCCCGACAGGGTCGCGCTCGACAAGGTGGTGTCGCTCCAGAGGGTGCCGA
>JANLPS010000204.1:0-31321 GCA_031367385.1 Archangium sp.
CGAGCACCGCGCCGGCGACGAGCGGGCTCCAGGCTTCGTGACCGGGGCGCAGCTGCGCGTCGCCCGAGGCCTGGGTCGTCAACATCGGCTGCCAGGGTGCCTTGGCCGCGACCACGGCGACTGGCCTGGGCACCGGCACCACTTCGGTATGCGACGACGAGGTCATCACCAGGGCCATCGCCGCGAGCGCGACCGGAGCGGCCCACAGCACCCAGCGCCACCGAAAGGGTTCGGGCGGCAAGCCCAGCTCGAGGCTCTCATTGAGCCGCGCTTCGACGCGACGAAATGCCATGTCGCCCAGGGTGTAGGGGGCCAGGCCCTTGAGCAGGCGCTGCCGCCCGCGGGCGAGAATCACCGCGTCACGGCAGGTGGCGCAGGCCTCGAGGTGCGCGTCGGCCTCGGGCTTCGAGGCGAGGGCTTCGATGCGCTCCGTGGCGAGGTGTGCGGTCACCTAGGCACCTCCGAAAAATTCAGCGAGCGCGGGGTCGGCCTTGGCGAGCACCTCGATCTCGCGGCGGGCGTAGAACAGACGCGTGCGTACGGTCAGCACGTTGGTGCCGAGCACCTCGGCGATGTGCACCGCGTCGAGCCCTTGCAGGTCGTGCATCACCAGCACGGTGCGCTTCTTGGGCGAGAGCTGCAGCAAGAGCGCTTCGACGCGGGCCTGGCGTTCGGCCGAGAGGGTGACCTCGACCGGCTGCGGCGCGGCGTCGACCTGCTCGGGGAGATCTTCGACGATGTCGAGGCGCGACCGGGTGTGGCGGCGCCGGGCCTTCATCGCCACGTGCACCGCGACCCGGTAGAGCCAGGTGGTGAAGGCGCTCTTGCCTTGAAAGCGTTTGATGCTGCGAAAGACCTCGATGAACACGTCTTGGAGCACGTCTTCTAAGTCTGAGCGGGGCACCAGAAAGGTCAGCTGCCGCGAGACCTGCCGATGGTACGAGGCGTAGAGCTCACGAAAAGCGGCGACCTCACCCGCCTGGGCCCGCTCGACCACATCGGTGCGAGGCAAGGCCTTCACCCGACTGACCTGTACTGCCGCCGTCCCCTGAGTGTCCAGCCAGAGCATGCCCGTGGGTGCCCACGGCGGTGGGCTTCATTCAGCCTCCTCTTGCGAGGGGGCCGCAGGTGTGCGACGCAAACGGCCCCCCGTGAAATCAACCACGCTCAGCTTGGGTCAGAGGCTCTTTCGGCTGCGCAGCCTGACGCCGGTGCCGGTCATTGCATTCTGTGTGTGGGTGTTGAGCCAATCGCAGGGTGAAGTGCCCGTGTATGGAGCGGTTTTTCCCGCGGTGGGCATCACGATTGCCTTGCTTGGCCAGGCCCTGCGGTACTTCACGCTGGGGTGGGTGCCCGAAGGCACGAGCGGTCAAAACCTCACGATTCAGGCCGCGACCCTCAACACCCGCGGGCCGTATTCATATGTGCGCAACCCACTCTATGTGGGCAACCTCTGCATCATCGTGGGGCTGCTCTGCGTGGCCGACAATTGGTTGGTCGCGCTGGTGGGGCTGGGCTTTTTCTTCGGCGAGTACTTCTTCATCGTTCGTGCTGAAGAGGCGTACCTGCGCGGCAAGTTTCCCGAGGCGTTCGAGGCGTTCAGCAAGCGGGTGCCGCGGTGGGTGCCGAGGTTGACTCCGGCGTTCGAAGAGGGGCGGTTGCGCGATGGTGGCTTCGATTGGCGCCGGGCGTTGAAGAAAGAGATCAACCCGTTCGCGGCATGGGTTTCGGGGGCGGTTGGGGTTCTGCTGTGGCAGCGGTGGGCCAATGGGTCGCTCGAGAGCCGCACGTCGGTGGTGCTGCTGGGCCTGTGGAGCGCCACGGTGCTCGCGTTGCTGATCATCAAAGCGTGGAAGAAAGGGTGGTTGTTCTCATGAGCCAAAAGCGAGAAGCGAACAGCAAGGGGCGGCGGCCGGTGAAGAAGCTCGAGCCGGTGTTGGCGAAGCCACGGCCGGTCTCGAAGAGCGAGCCGATGATCGCGAAGGCACGGCCTGCGCCTTCGAGGGGCAGCGAGCTCGACCAGCGGGGTGACGCTCCGGGAGACCTGGTTCGCAAGTTCGAAGGCCGCGAGGTGCTGCAGGCGCTGCTCAGCGCTTCAGGGTCGCTGGCCGATGCTGAAGACGTGGCCGAGGTGTTTCGCCAGGCCGCCGACGTCGATGCGCCGCCCTCGGTGGTGATTCAAGCCCTGTGGGAAGACGAGCCCATCTTCGAGACTCCGGCCAAGGCGCGCCGAATGTTCAGCAATCTTCTCGGCTTGCACGATTTGATCGTGTCGGGCGTGAAGGTCGACCTGAGGCCCGACGCTCCGCCGGTGCGAACCAAGCGCGAGAAGGCCAAGCAGCCCGAGGCGTTCGATGAGGTGCCCGATGAGGGGTTCGTCGAGGCGGCCTGGCGCTTCTTCGACGACCACCCCAAAGATCGGGAGCGCCACCAGCACGCGTTCGAGAATCGGCAAGACGCGCTGCTGAGCTGGGTCGACGAAGCGGGCCTCTCTGACGAGGGGTTTGGGCTGACCACGATGATGCTCAGCGATGTGTTCGCGATGCTCGAGCTCGGGGGCATGCACATCGGGCTGGTGAAGCCGGCCGCGATACCCAAAGTGGTGACTGATGAGTCGCTGCCGCCGGCGTTGGCGGCGTGGGTCGATGAGGGCATCTTCGAGGCCGAAGAGCACGAGGCAGCTCCGCTGGCGGCGGCGCAGGCCCAACGGGTGCGCGATCTGGCGCTCCGGGGGTCGGCGGCGCTCTGGGCGGTGTGTCGCTAGCGCTCACGCTCCTCGTGCTGGGGAGCGGGGCTCTCGGGCCTCGGCCAGAGGTGCTCGAGACCGAGGCCGTCGAGCAAGCGGTGGTCGCACTGCGCGAAGCCGGTTTTCCGGCGATGGCGCAGTATCGGGCGTTCGTCATCACCACGACCTGTGATGCCGCCACGAAGGTCAGACATGGTTGGGTGGCTGCCGATGGCCGAACCGCCCTGGGGTGGGACGGGGTGGTGTACCCGATTTCGCCAGCGGTACCAGAGCACGCGAGCGTGGATTCGGACCTGCAGGCGTACGCGGCGAAGAAGAAGCTGACTGCAATTGCGGTGATGGTGCTGGCGAACCAGGGTGCCCCGGGGCAGGCGATGTCGGTGTGGAGAAAGCTTCGCCACTCGCCCGAGCTAACCGTGGCGCAAGCGCTGGCGACCGATTGGAGCCAGCAGCTGCTCAAGCGCGCGGTGTGCCTTCACCGGCTCGGCTCTGATGAGGCGGCGCTGGCGGCGCTCGAGACCATCGAGTCGCTGGCCAAGCGCGGGCTGGCAGAGCCCGAGGTCGAGGCCAGCGAGCTGTTGGCTGATCAGCGCCGTCGGGCCCGGCCGGAGCGAACGGCCCTGGCGTACACGGCGACTCCGACGTCAGACGAGCTGCGAAATTGGGTCGATCACCTCGATGAAGTGGGCGTGCGCCCTGCCCTGCAGCTGCCTGGTTTTCTGGGCCGCGAAGAGCCGCTGATCGATGGCCTGGCGAAGCTGGGGGCACCGATCGCCGAGGAGATCATCGACGCGACCGAGCGTGACAACCGGCTCACGCGGGTCGAGGGCAAGGGCCTGCGGTTTCTGCCGGTCAGTGAAGTGGCGCTGAGGGTGATGCTCACGATGTTCAACCCCCGCTTGAGCCAAGACGAGCTCGACGCCGAGGCGAAGCAACCCAGAGCGCGGTTGCTGCGAGCGCGCTGGGCGGAGTGGAAGAAAATGGGGCCGGCCGAGCGAGCCATCACCACGTTGGATGATGACGGCTCTGCGGGGCTCTGGGCGCAGGCAGCGAGCGAGCTCGGCCAAGCGATCGATGAAGGTGACCCGGCGCTGAAGACCCTGAGGGACCGACCCGCTCCGACGGTGACGATGCAGTTGATCAAGCGAATCAGTGAGAAAGACCCTCGGTGCGAGGTGGCCAAGGTGCTGCACAAGTGGGCTCCCGAGGAGTCACTCGACGCGCTCGAGCAGGTCACTGGCGCGTGTCTGCCGTGGGCGGCGCAGGTGCTCGCTGAGAACGGCCGGCTGGGAGGGCTGGACAGGCTGGCGCTCGCGATGAAGGGGAAGACCGTCGGTCTCTCTTCGCTGGTCACGGCCTGCGGCCACCCTGAGCATGCGGGCCTTCAGCGTGCATTGACCGCGGCTTTGGCGGCGCCTGCGAAGGCAGACACGGTGTCGTTTGCGCCCGGCAATGCGTGGGGGCCTCTGCTGCGATGTGCGCCGTTCAATTCGTTCTTGAAGCGTGCGCTGAGTGACTCGAGGCCGCTGAAGCTGGGTGGGCGAACGCGTCGCACTGAAGATGCGTACGCCAACGAGCTCGCTGCGGGCTTCCCCACGGCGCCGGCGTTTCAGATCGACGGGAGCGTTGTGGTGCGAGACTCACAGCTCAAGGCGGTGCGGGCGTGGGTGGCTGAGCAGGCTCGGTAAAGGCCGAGGGTTAGGCGCTTGCCGATTGGAGCGCGTGCAGCACCGGGACGGTGAGCTCCATGCCAGGCGTCACGACGTCGGCGTTGCTCACCACATCGCGGCTCGCCTCGAAGATCTTCGTGTAGAGCTTGGCGTCGCCGTACATCGTCTTGGCGATGCCACCGAGGGTGTCGCCCTGCTTCACCGTGTACTTGATGCCGCTGATCGGAGGCACGCGAATGACCCAATCGACGTCGAGCGCGTCGACGTTCTTGATCAGCTGCTGGTTCGCGGTTGCGATCTGCGGGTACGCCATGATGATGCCGTAATAATGCTTGGCGATGAGAGAGAGCGTGTCGCCGGTGCGCACCCGGTGCAGCACGCCTGGCGGCTCGGGCACGACGACCGTCAGCGCATCGTCATTCACCTGCGAAATACCCTCATGGTTGCCGACGAAGACGATGAGCTTCTCTTTGCCGGCCTGGCTGCGGGCCGTGCCGGCGACGTGAGCGACGCCATTCGCGCGAACCCTGACCGTCGGAGCGTCGACGTCGAGGCCGAGGGCGATCACCTTCTCGGTCAGCTCTGCCGACATCTGGTCTCGAAGCGCTTGCTCGACCTTCACCCGCTCGACCTCTGAGTCGAGCTTCTTCGCCGCTTCTTGCTTCTCAAAATAGTCGATGCCCAACTTCGCGCCAGCCTTCGAGATGAAATCGAACATGCCCATACCGGGGCAATAGCTCAGCGCACCTCAGGTTGTGTCGAAGAAGCGCGCCGCACCCGGCCGAACCTGCAGGCTTTTAGTCATTGCCGAACGCGTTGAGCCCGGTGATGGCCTTGCCGAGAATCAGCGTATGCACCTCGTGCGTGCCTTCGTAGGTGTAGACGCTCTCGAGGTTCAGCATGTGCCGCACCGGTGGGTACTCGTCGGTGATGCCGTTGGCGCCGTAGATGCCGCGCGCCACCCGGGCGATGTCGAGGGCCGCCTTGACGTTGTTGCGCTTGCACAGCGACACCTGCTCCGGAGACACCTTGCCGTGCTCGTCGCACATGCGCGCAAGCCGCAGCGCGAGCAGTTGGCCTTTGACGATTTCTTGCAGCATGTCGGCGAGCTTCTCTTGCGTGAGCTGAAACCCGGCGATGGGCTTGCCGAAGGTCTTTCGCTCGAGTGAATACGCTCGCGCGCCTTCGAAGCAGGCGACGGCGGCACCCATCACCGCGAACGAAATGCCCATGCGGGCCTTGTTGAGGCACGACAGCGGCCCCCGCAGGCCCTGCACGCCGGGCAGCATGTTCGTCGCTGGCACCTTCACGTCGGCGAACGACAGCTCGGCGGTGTACGAGGCGCGCAGCGAGAACTTGCCCTCGATTTCTTTCGCCACGTACCCGGGCATGCCCTTCTCGACCAGAAAGCCGCGAATCGAATCAGCTTTACCGTCGTCGACTTTCGCCCAGACGATGGCCACGTCGGCGATGGTGCCGTTGGTGATCCACATCTTCGAGCCGTTGAGCACGTAGTGATCGCCCTGCTTCTTCGCGCGGGTCACCATGCCGCCGGGGTCTGACCCGTAGTCGGGCTCGGTCAGGCCGAAGCACCCGATGATCTTGCCCTGGGCCATGCCGGGCAGAAACCGCTGCTTCTGCTCTTCGTTGCCAAACGCGTGAATGGGAAACATGCACAGCGAGCTCTGAACAGAGGCGAAGCTGCGCAGCCCTGAATCGCCGCGCTCGAGCTCTTGCAAGATGAGCCCGTAGGCCACGTTCGAGAGACCGGCGCAGCCGTAGCCGGTGAGGGTCGCTCCGAAGACGCCGAGGTCGGCCAGCTTGGAGATCAGCTCGACTGGAAAGGTGCCGTTGCGAAAGTGGTGACCAACGATCGGCAGATACTCTTTGTCGATGAAGCGGGCGATGGTGTCGCGAACCGCGCGCTCGTCAGCAGAGAGCAAATCATCGATGCGGTACAAGTCGGTAATGTCGGCACGGGCCATGGGGCCAAGGGAGTACTCGCTGGCCCCCACCGGGTCAACGCGTTGTGGGTGCGTTTTAGGGTTGAGCCGTGCCCGTGACCCAGGCTTTGCGAATCAGGCGGCCGCACTTGACCGAGCTGATCGCGCCTCCGAGGGTATCGCGGGCGATGATGCCGTAGAGCGTTTTGGTCGAGTCAACCCACGGGTAGAAGCCGAAGGCGCCCGGGCTGCTGAAGGCGCCGTCACCAACGGTTGGATCGTCTTCGACCCAGTGGCCGACCGAGTAGTGCCATTGCTCGCCCTTGGGCGTGGGGGAGCTGAGGGCCAGCGCGCAGGTGTCTGGGTCGGTGCACACCGCGTGGGTGCCCAGCACGCTCTTCATCACCAAGGTACCGGCGACGATTTTTCGCAGCAACTTGGCGTACCCGTTGGCTGACGTCTTGCCGCCACCCGCGGGCTGCGGCGAGTTGTAGCTGAAGTCGATCTCTGGGCCGACTTTCGAGAGAATCTCGGCGGCGAGGGTGGCTTCGGTGTAGGCGCCCAGCCCGTTGTTCTCGGCGTGCTTCTGCATGTGACCGCCGCCGTAGTCGAATTTGTTCTCAGTGGCCGGGTCGAGCGTGCCGCTGTTGCCCGCGAGGCACTCGGAGACGGTTTGGCTCTGCCCGCACTGGTTGAAGTTCGTGTAGCCGCTCCAGAAGTTGAGAAACTTGATGTCGTCGGCCGAGAGCACGCCCTGGGTTCGCTCGACGAAGTAGCTGCTGTAGAACCACTTCGAGGCTGAGGCGATCGCGATCGAGGTGTCGGCCTTGTAGGTCTTCGCGCCAGGGGCCGAGGCCACCACGCTCCCCGAGCCGAGCGTGCCGGTGGCGTCGCCGACCTCCCAGTAGAACGAGCCGATGGCGTTGCAGAGTGCCGAGCTCTCGGCGGTGGCCTTGGCAGCGGCGAAGCGAACGCCGCCATCGAAGGGGTCGACCGGGCGACCCGCGTCAGTGCCCGGCATGCCGGAGTCGAGCGCCTGGGTGCCGCTGTCGACGGTTGAGCCCGTACCGCCACCGGTGCCACCTGCGTCGAGACTACTGGTGGTGCCGCCCCCTGTTCCTCCGCCGGTGCCGCCTCCTGAGGCGCCGCTGTCAGATGAGGTCGCACCCGAATCAGCCCCGTCGCCCGCGCCCGGGGCTCCGCAGGCCACTGCGAGCAAACAAACCAACAAAATCGGGGTGTTCAAGCTGGGGTGGGGTCGCATTGCCATTCGAACACCTTGGCGCACGCTCGGTTTCGAACAAATTCTTGGCCGCAGGTCATGGCGCGGCGACCTGCCGGTCGAACGAAGTCGTGGCCATCATAGTCATGATTACAATATTCATGAATTCTACTTGTGCGAGGTCTCCGCAGCGCCCAAAAAAAAAGGCGCCCGGTGAGTTGGGCGCCCTTCTTCAACTCAGGTGACGATTACGCACCCGGCAACTTCGGCGGCATGGCCTGGGGCAGCGATTGCGCTTTGGGGGCAGCTCCATTGCCCTTGAGAATCTTCGCGACCATCGCCATCGCCAACCCGCTCGAGCCCCCCTCGCCGCCACCGCTCATGGCGATGTCAGGCACGAGCTTCACGTTGTGCTGGCCCAAGATGCCGGCCAATTGAATGGCGGTGAAGGCCTCGTTGCCCATCGCCAGCACACCGCTGCGGTACGCCTCTGCCTTCGCGGCACCCATCTGCCGGGTGGCATCGGCCGACGCTTCGCCCGACACGCGAGTCGCGACCGCTTGGGCTTCTGCTTTGACTCGCATGGCCATCGCTTCACCCTTGGCCGTCTCGGCCATCGCCAGCGCGTTCTTTTCGGAGATGGCGACCATCTGCTCACTCCGAACGACCTCGCCTTGCATGTTGGCGATCGACGTCTCACGCTCGAGCTGCTGGCGCTGAACCTGCGCCATGCGCTGCACCTCATAGGTGTGCTGCAGCTCCTGGGCGATCTTGCGGTCGGTCTGAGTCTTCATCAGCTCAGCCGGCGCCTGAATATCGCCAATCAGCGTGTCGATGCACTCGACGTCGTAGGCTTGCAACGCCGACAAGATCGCGTCGAAGGCCTCACTTTGCCTCGCGGTGCGCTCACCCAAGAAGTCGAGCACGGTGACCTGCTGGGCCGAGTTGCGAAAGTAGTTCGCGACCGTGGGCTGCAGCACGTGATCGACCAGGTTCTGCATCGAACCCACCCGAGAGATGACCCGCGGGGCCTGCTTCATGCCGACGTGAATGATCTGCGACACGTCGATGGTGAACGAGAAGCCGTCTTTCGAACGCACCGTGATCGGCGCGAGCTTCTCGTCGTACTTGTGCTGCTCGACCCGCGGCGTCCAGTTCAAGACGATGTTGGTGGTCGGCACGAGCTCGACCTTCATCACCCGCGAGTTGATCGGGTGCTTGCCGGGCAGCAGCGGCTCGTTCCACACGCCTTTGCGGCCCTTTTCGACCAGGTCACCGTGGGTGAAGTCGTCACCCGAGATGTCGAGGTGCTCGCGCCCGACGTAGCTGACGACGACGCCGACATACCCGATCGGTATCTCGGTCATCGGCAGGCAGTCGACCTTCACGAACCAGGGGTTCAAGTTCCAGCTGCCGCTGAGGAGCACTTGCTCTTGCAGACCGCGGCAACCGCCCGCTTCGATGAACGCCTGGCCACGTTGAAACGAGTCGTGGCCTTCGACCGGCACACCCGCCAAGTCGCCCTGGGGTATGGGCTTGCCGTCGAGCGTGGTGACGATGCCGACCTTGTCGGGCGCGATCGACGCGACCTCGAGGTCGCTGGCACGCATGCCGAACGAGTCGGCATTGTCGGTGGTGGCGAGCTGAAAGAGCGCGGGGTTGATGCGGTACAGACCCGCGGTCAGGTAGCCCAGTTGACGGCCCTTTTCGCCACCGTTCTCGAGAAACGAACGGGCGTTTTGAAAGTCGTCACAGTCGACCTCGGCGCCCAAGATTCGCTCGGAGGGAATGCTCTCGCCGTCACACGCGACGACCAGCGCGATCTCGCCCGAGCGCACCGTGACCACCGGCACCTTGTCGATGCGGTACTTCCACGGCCAGTAACCGAAGTGCCAGCCCGGAGGCAGCATGTCAGCCTGGTACCCGGCTTCACCGTTGAGGGCGAGCTGGCGGCCAGGGGGCAGTGAGGACCCGAATTTCTTCACTACCAACCCTGATTCATTTTCAGAGATGACGGTGAAACCAGAGAGAACCATCAGTGCGACCACTGTGATGAGAACGGCTGCGGCAGCGAAGACGATGTACGCAAACATGTTGTGTGCCTTTCGTTTGTGAGTGCTGCGTTTTCAGCTGTGAAATTGCGCGATGAATTCGGCGGGTTTTTCAAGTGAGAGCACGATGTGCTTCGCCGTCACCGAGATGCCGACGAAGATCTTCCTTGGCAAGGTGAGCTCGAGTTTCACGAGGTTGTTGGGCGAGCCGACCAACGCGACCGTGCCGTTGAGGTTGGTGCGCCACCCAATGCCCCAGCCGAAGAGCCCCTTGCGCGGGGCCAGCGACACCGACCGAATCTCGGTGCGCTGAATGCGCTGGTGGGTGAACCCGAACCGAATTTCGACCTCGTCAGCCTCGACGTTGACGAACGAGCGCGCCTCCGTTGCCGAGAACAGCGACAACAACGGCTGAAACGGGGCGTCGCGTGCAATTTGAAATCTCATGCAGGTGGGTTGTGCAGTCGTCGAGCCACCCCGCAACTGGCTGGAATACTTCGAGTGGCCTAATCAAAATCAGCATTCAATTCGTACCGAACCAGTGTTCTAATCATGCGATGCCAAATCTCTCGTGGCGTGGTGAAAAGCCGAGCGATGAGCTCAGACAACGGCTCGCGGCGATCGGCTGGGTGGTCAGTACAGCCGCGGCGCAGATGTCGGTGATTCGAGAAAAGGCGTTGCCCGCGGCCCCCGGTGGGCCATGGGTATGGGTGGTCACCAGCGAGCTGAGCGCGAGCGTGCTGCAGGCGGCGGTCGATCGTGGCGCGGTCGACGTGATTTCGATCGCTCCGGGGTGGGAGAAGCGGCTGATGGCTCGCCTCGAAGAGTCACTGGCCGAGGAGCCCGTGGTGGTGGCGCCTTCGAACTTCGTGGCCGAGAGCGCTGCGGCCAAGGCGCTGCTGCGACGAATTCACCAGGCGGCGCAGACCTCGATGCCGGTGCTGCTCACCGGCGAAACGGGCACCGGCAAAGAGCTCGCGGCCCGGTTGGTGCACCAGTGGTCGACGCGCCAGCAAAAGACCTTCGTGCCGATCAACTGCGCGGCGATACCCAACGAGATGATGGAGGGCGAGCTGTTCGGTTATGCGAAGGGCGCCTTCTCGGGGGCGGTTCGCGAGTACGCCGGCTTGGTCGCCGCGGCCGAGGGCGGCACCGTTTTTCTCGACGAGATCGACGACACGCCGTTCGCGCTGCAGGTGAAGTTGCTTCGGGTGCTCGAAGACCGGGTGATCTCGCGGCTCGGTGAAAGCCAGTGGAGGCAGGTCGACTTTCGAATTCTCGCGGCGACCAACCGAAACCTGAGGCCACTGATCGACAGCGGGCACTTTGGCGCCGACCTCTACGAGCGCCTGGCGACGCTGCTGATCGAGCTGCCCCCGCTGCGAGATCGACTCGACGACCTGCCGGCGATGATGGTGCAGCTGATCGAGCGGTACTACGCCGAAGACAAAGCGCCCAGAAAACGGGGCCGGGTTCGTTCGGTGACCAAGGAGGCCCTCGCGGTCGTGCGCGCGTACCACTGGCCCGGCAACGTTCGCGAATTGCGCAACGTCATCTTCGCGGCGTTGGTGACAAAGAAGGCGGGCGACGAGCTGTTGGTGTCAGATCTCCCTCGGCGGCTGTGGGCGACGGTGGGGGCCACGAGCCTGAGCTCGGTGTTCTCGGCCGACGAGGTCGAGCGGCGCATCGGGGCCGGGTCGATGAACTTGCGCAATGAAATCGAAGGCCTCGAACGGTTCGCCCTCTCGAGCGCGCTCAGGCGCTCGGCGGGCAACGCGGCTGAAGCAGCGAGGCTCCTGGGCGAAGTCGGCCGAGGGAGCGCCAAAGACCCCGGCGGCACCGTGCGAACGATGATGAAACGGCTCGGGCTGGGCCGCGAAGAGTCGGCAAGCCGCTCGCACAACCCTCCAGTGAAGCGAAAGGCTGTGTAAGCTGCCGGCCCTATGACGACAAAGCAGGTGGCGATCACGGGCGCGGGCCGCGGCATCGGGCGGGCGATTGCCGAGGTCTTCTTGCGCCAGGGCTGGGTGGTGTGGGCGTTGGTGCGCCAAGAAGCCCAGCTCACCCCGCTGAGCAAGCTGGGCGACGCGCGCTACGTGCCCTTCGATGCGAGCGATGAAGGCAGCGTGCTCGAGGCCGCCAAGCGCCTGCAGCGGGAGTCGCTCAATGCGTTGATCAACAACGCGGGCGTGGCGCTGTCATCACCCCTCGCGAAGACGACGACCGAAGAGTTTCTGCGGGTGCAGCGAATCAACGTCACCGCGCCGTTCATCTTGTGCCGTGAGCTGATGCCGCTGATGGCGAAGAACGGGGGCGGCCGGGTGATCAACATCGCCTCGACCGCGTCGCGAAAAGGCTTCAAGTACACCTCAGCCTACTGCGCGTCGAAGCACGCCTTGCTGGGGTTGACCCGTTCGTTGGCGGTCGAGTTCGCCGCGAAGCAAATCACCGTCAACGCCGTCAACCCAGGGTGGACGGAGACCGACATGTTCACCGCGAGCATCGAGCGAATCGCCAGCGCGACCGGTCGCAGCACCGGTGATGCGCGTGCGGCCCTCGAGCACATGAACCCGCTGGGCCGGGCCATTCAGCCCGAAGAGGTCGCCGACGTGGTGTATTTCTTGGCCTCGTCGACTGCAGGCGCGGCGATCACCGGCGCCTCGTACGACATCGATGGAGGCGAGACGACATGAGCACGGTGATTCAACCGGAGGGCTGGGTCGCTCCCAAGGGGTACGCGAACGGCATTCTGGCGAGCGGCCGCCTGGTCTTCACCGGTGGGCAAATCGGGTGGAACCCGAAGGTGACTCCGCCGGAGTTTTCGGTGTCGTTCGCTGAGCAATTCGAGCAGGCGCTCTCGAACGTGTGTGACGTGGTGAAAGCCGCCGGCGGGTCACCCGAGCATTTGACCCGACTGACGGTGTACGTCACCGACAAGAAAGAATACCTCGCGACGCTCAAAGAGAGCGGCGCGGCCTGGAGGCGCTTGCTCGGCCGCCACTACCCCGCGATGGCCCTGGTGCAAGTGGTCGCGCTGGTCGAAGACTGGGCGTTGGTCGAGATTGAAGGCACGGCCGTGTTGCCGTAGCGCGAATTCCATCGCATGAAGGCGGCCATGCTCAAGCCCGCCTCATTTCGTTTCGAAGTCACAGGCTCCGTCGGCGTCATCACGTTCACCCGGCCCGACACGCTCAATTCGTTGACCTTCGAGGTGTACCGCGAGCTGACCCAGCTCTTCGCCGAGCTCGAGCACGAGAAGTCAGTTCGCAGCGTGGTCATCACGGGTGAGGGCCGCGGGTTCTGCTCGGGCGGTGACCAACACGAGATCATCGCCGAGCTCTTCAAGCGCGACATGCCGGGCCTGGTCGAGTTCACCCGCATGACGTGCGACTTGATTCGCAACATTCGGGCGCTGCGCAAGCCGGTCATCGCCGCGTTGAACGGCACGGCCGCCGGCGCGGGAGCAGTCATCGCGCTGGCTGCAGACTTGAGGGTCGCGAGTGAGAAGTCGAAGATCGCGTTTCTATTCGTCAAGGTGGGCCTGGCGGGCGCAGACATGGGGGCGGCCTACCTGTTGCCGAAGGTGGTCGGGCTCTCACGCGCGACGGAGCTGCTCTATCTTGGCGACGTGATCGACGCTCCCACCGCTGAGCGCTACGGCTTGTTCAACCGCGTCGTGCCGCACGAGAAGGTGATGGAGGAGGCGATGGCGCTCGCCACCCGACTCGCCAACGGGCCGACCTTCGCGCTGGGCATGACGAAAGAGCTGCTCAACGGCGAGCTGAACATGGACCTCGCAGGCGCGCTGGACAACGAGGCCCGGGCGCAAGCGGTCTGCATGCAAACGAAAGACTTTCACGAGGCGTACGACGCGTTCTCGAACAAGCGCCCGGCGAAGTTCGTCGGGGCTTAGCCTTGCCGCTCGGAGGTCTTCAGCTCCGGGGGCCCCACAAACGCTGGCCGCAGCAGACCAAGCGACCTCTTGAGCCGCTCCGCTGGCTTCGGAGGCCTTGGCGTTGGCTGCAGACTGCCCGACCGTTACGGCGAGGTACTGCTCGCCCACGGCAAATGGAGTCAGCAGCAAGCAGTCGAGGTTGCGGGTGAAGCCCCGAATGTGCGCGATGCGAAAGAACATGGGGCTCTTTGGGAGGTGAAGAGTGCCAGGCGACGGGCAGACGCGATATTACCAAGCACCATGAGCGCCACGTTCCTCTCCACCGCGCAGCTCGCCCTCGCGCAGCGGGCCCGTGATGCCTTCGCGTCGCTCGATGGAGGCACCGCGCACCTCGCCGACGACGCCTCGCTCGCCAAGGCCGTCGCCGCGACGGGGTTCTACCCCTACCTGGTGCCTGCTGAGTTCGGCGGTGCGTTGCCCAAGGTCGAAGCGTTGTCGATTTGCGTCTTGCGAGACGCCCTCGCGTACCAAAACGCGGCCGCCGACTCGGTGTTCGCAGTGCAAGGCCTGGGCAGCCACCCGGTGTTGCTCTCGGGCAGCGACACGCAGAAACGCGAATGGCTGCCGCTGGTTGCGAATGCCCAGGCCCTGTTTGCCTTCGCGTTGACCGAGGCCGAGGCCGGCAGCGATGTCGCCGCGCTCACCACCACGGCGGTGAAAGACGGCGCGGGGTACGTCATCACCGGCGCGAAGAAGTTCATCTCGAACGCCGGCGTCGCAACCCACTACACCGTCTTCGCGCGCACCGGTGAAGGCCCGCGCGGCATCTCGGCGTTCGTCGTTCGAGCAGACACCCCCGGTTTTCGCGTGAGCCACCAGATGGAGCTGTTGGGGGAGCACCCAATTGGCGAGCTCGAATTCAACGAGTGCCGAGTCACTGAAACCGCGCGGCTCGGCGCCGAGGGCTCGGGCATGAAGACCGCCCTCTCGACCCTCGATGTCTTTCGCGCCACCGTCGGAGCGGCCGCCGTCGGCATGGCCCGTCGTGCGCTCGACGAAGCCGTGCGCTATTCGAAGTCGCGCCGGCAATTCGGAGCACCCTTGAGTGAGTTGAGCGCCGTTCAAGCCCTGCTCGCCGACAGCGCCGTCGAGCTCGAGGCCTCGCGCTTGCTGGTGCACATGGCCGCCGCGACGAAAGACTCCGGGCAGGCGCGGGTCACCTACGAGGCCGCCGTCTCGAAGCTCTTCGCCACCGAGGCCGCACAGCGCATCATCGACCGGTGCTTGCAAGTGCACGGCGGCAACGGAGTCGTCAAAGGCTTCGCGGTCGAGCGCCTCTACCGCGACATTCGCGCGCTCCGAATTTACGAGGGCGCGTCAGAGGTTCAGCGATTGGTTATCGCGCGGCAGCTGCTCGCCGACCGTGCTTGACGATCTGCAAATGGCGATCGCCGAGGCTCCCGATTCTGCGGAGCCGTACCTGGTCTACGCCGACTGGCTGCAGTCGCAGGGTGACGCGCACGGTGAATACATTCAGTTGATGCACGCGCTCGAACGAGAGACCGACTCGTCGCGATTTCTCACGCGAAAGAAGCGCGTCGACGTGCTCCTGGCTGATCATGGCGCGACCTGGCTCAATGCCGTGAAGGTGATCGCGCCACAATGGCGCTGGGGGTTCGTGCGCAAGGGCCGGGTCGAGGCCACCGCACTGCGCGCGTTGCTCGACTCGAGGGCGGGCCGTTTCCCTCGGGAGTTGACGGTGACTGGCACGGGCACGGCGTTGCAAACCGCAGTCGAAGCGCTGCCGCTGACCCTGACCGGGTTGAAGCTCGAGCCGACGTACGGCGATGACACCGTGAAGGTCTCGGCGTTGCCGCCCCAGCTCACGCGCCTGGCGCTCGGCCCCGCTCGATGGGAGCTGCCGTTGGGAGTGCCACCCGGCCTGCGCGAGCTGCGCCTCGAAGCCCCTCGCGCGCACCCGACCCTGCTGCCGTTTCTCACCGGGCCGCAGAACCGTTTGACGACCTTGCATCTGACCGAGCTGCCATTCGAGAGCCGCGACCTGTTCAACGGCCACGCGTTCAGCGCGCTGAAGCGGTTGGTGCTGGTCGAAGATCTCGCCGACGACAGCCTGCAGTGGCTCTCGAAGTCACCGCTGATTCGCCAGCTCGATCACCTCACCGTGGGAGGCCCGTTCACCGACCTGGGTCTCGACTTCATCTTGCGTGAGTTCGCCCGGTTTTCGCGCATCGGCGAAATCGTGCTCTGGGGCGGAGTCATCTCGCGCCAGCTGCGAAGCCTCGCCCGCAAGCAGCTGCCGCAGATGTTGCTGCTCAAGCAGCCACCGCCGGCGATCTGGTGACGCGCTACGAGTAGGTCACCGCGTCCCACGCGACGCCGGTCATTCGCGCGGCCTCGGCCAACTTCAGGTCGAGCCCATCGAGAATGGCCTGATTGCCGTCTTGCGAGTACCCGGCGAGCGCCTTCTCAGAGTCGGGTATTCGCTCGAGAAACGCGGGCAACGCGTCGCCCTCGAGGGTCTTCGCGTAGGTGCCGTAGTTGAGCTTGTCGAGATACAGCGCGTTGATGATCTGCTCGAACTGGCCCCCAATCGGCACCGAGAGCATCGGCTTTCGCAGATAGACGGCCTCGCTCATCAGCGTGAAGCCGCCGCCTCCGACGACGCCGCGCGCGGTGCGCAGATCATCGATGAAGCCGGCTTCGCTGAAGGGCCGAAACGTCAGGTTGCCATCGACCACGTCAGAGGTGATGTCGCGGCGATACCCGTAAATTCGGCAAGGAATGCGGCTGGCTTTGAGCTGCTCCATCAAGCCGGTGTTGGTGGTCATCGTCTGGTACACGAGCAGGTGCTCGCCGCTCTCGCTCTTCGCGGTCAAGATCTCGGGCCGCAAGATCGACGGCACCAGCGAGGTGCGCAGCTTGCGAACGCGCGGGTAGAAGAAGGTGGTCACCAGATAATGAAACGCGCCGGGGCACTTCGCTTTGACGATGCCACGCGAGAGCTCGAACGCGTTCTCGTTGCCCTCGAGCAAGGCCGGCTCATGCTCGCAGCGATTGATGATCTGCATGTTGTCGATGCTGATCACCGGCAGAAAATGATTTCGTGCGAACAGGTAGCTGAAGGTCTCGAAGTCGCTGATCACCACGTCAGGCTCGAATTTCTCGACCAGGTCGAAGTAGGTGCGCACGTTCTGGGGCCACCCGGTGACCGCGCCCTTGAGGTTCTGCAACACGGTCTGCCACTTCTTCACCGAGTTGCCCTCGTACTGCATGGTGAAGCCCCAGATGTTGTGCACGTTCTCGAAGCGTTTCGCGAGGTAGTCGCGGGCCCGGCCGGAGACGACGATGTGCACGTCGTGGTGCTTGGTGAGGTGCTCGAGAATCACGCGCGAACGGGTGGCGTGGCCCATGCCTTCACCGACGACTCCGTACAGAATTCGCATGCGCCGAAGTGTGCCTCAAACCCGCCTCGATTCACCCATTGAAAGTGGAGCCCGAGGGTAAGCTCACCGCCGGATGTCGGATTCTCGCTCACTCGGTCGCGCGGCGGTGCTGGGTCTGGGAGCCGGCCTGGCGCTGGCAGCGGTCGCCCTGCTCGCGTTCGCGGTCGGGCACCTGAGTGTCGACTGCCAGCAGCTGACCACTGAAGAGTGCACTTTCGAGCACCAGATCTCGAACGAAGTCGCGCGCACCCAGGCCCTGGGAGCCTTGGGGCTGGCCTGCCTGGCGACCGGGCTGTTGCTCTTGGGGCGGCGTCGCCCGGGCCCTTCGTGATAGGCCTCCGCGCATGGCGCTCGACCCGTTCAACCTGCCCGAGTCGTTGAACATTGCTGAGGTTTTTCTCTACCGGCAAGCCGCGGCACGGCCCGACGCCACGGCGATTTTTTTCGAAGAGCAGCGCATCACCTACTCGCAGTTGGCCGATGCCACTGACCGGGCGAGCGCGGTGTTTCGCGGGCTGGGGCTCGAGCAAGAGCAGCGCGTGTTGTTGATGCTGCCCGACGTGCCCCAATTTGCCTCGGCCTGGTTGGCGACGGTCAAAGCAGGCGGCGTGGTCAGCGCGGTGAACCCGGGCTTGAAAGCCGAAGAGGTCGAGTACTTCATCAACTACACGCGCGCGAAGATTCTGGTCGTCGATGCCGACACCGTCGCGACGGTCGAAGCGCTGCGTTCGCGGTGCCCGCACCTCAAGCACGTCTTGGTGGTCGGGGGCTCGTATGACACGGCGTTGGCGAAGGCGACGCCTGATCGCACCTTCGCACCGACCCACCGAGAAGACGTCGCGGTCTGGTTGTACACTTCGGGGTCGACGGGTTTTCCGAAAGGGGCGGTGCACAAGCACGGTGACTTCGTGTTCAACGCACTGACCTATGGGCTGCCGGTCGTCGGGTACGGGCCGAACGACGTGTGCATCTCGGTGCCGCGGCTCGCGTTCGGGTACGCGCTGGGCAGCAACCTGCTTTTTCCTTTGCTCGCGGGTGGAGCGACGGCGCTGTTCAAAGAGAAGCCGACCGCCGAGAAGATCTTCGAGATGGTGAAGAAGCACCGGCCCACGATGTTCACGGCGGTGCCGACCTCGCTCAACGGCCTGCTCAACGCGCCAGAGTTCGAGCAGGTTGATTTCTCATCGCTGCGAGTGGCGATCTCGGCTGGCGAAGCGCTGCCAGCGGAGCTGTATTCGCGGTGGAAGAAGCGCACCGGCGTCGAGATTCTCGATGGCATCGGCTCGGCCGAAATGTTTCACATCTTCATCACCAACCGGCTCGGCGATGTGAAGCTCGGCTCGCTGGGCAAGGTGGTCGAGGGGTACGAAGCGAAGATCTGCGACGAGCAGGGCCGCGAAGTGCCACGCGGCGACATCGGCACCCTGTGGGTCAAGGGCCCGACCATGGCGCTCGAGTACTGGCACCAGCGCGAGAAATCGAAGAACACGTTTCGCGGCGAGTGGTGCGTCTCGGCTGATCAATTTCAAGAAGACGAAGACGGGTATTTCTATTTCTGTGGCCGCGGTGACGACATGCTGAAGGTCGGCGGCAAGTGGCTCTCTCCGGCCGAGGTCGAGAACGTGTTGCTGCAACACCCGGCGGTGCGAGAGGCGGCGGTGGTCGGGTTCAAAGACGCCGATGGGCTCGACAAACCGAAGGCGTTCGTCGCGTTGCACCCGAGTGAAAAAAGCAGCCCCGAGCTGGGGGAGGCGCTCAAGCAGCTGGTTCGCGAAGCGCTGGCACCGTTCAAGGCGCCCCGGCAGGTGGTGTTCATCGATGCGCTCCCGCGGAGTGACCGCGGCAAGGTGCTCAAGGGGCAGCTGCGAGAATGATGTACCTCGCACAAGAGTTGGCGTGGCCGCGGGTGAAGGCGCTTTCCGAAGCCGGCGCGGTGGCGTTGTTGCCGGTGGGCAGCACCGAGGCCCATGGGCCCCACCTGCCGCTGAGTGTCGATGTGATCATCGCTGAAGAGGTGTGCCGCAGAGCCAGCGCGCAGCTCGAGGTCGACACCGTGATGTTCCCCGCGTCGGTGTATTCGTTGACTGACTTCGCGGCGCCGTTCAGCGGCACGGTGAGTGTGCCTGCCGAGACGGCCAAAGCGTTGCTGGTCAGCGTGATCAAAGGCATCGCCACCAGTTTTTCGAAGATCGCGGTGATCAACCACCACCTCGAGCCGGCGCATTTTCGAGTGGTGCACGCGGCAGCGAAAGAAGCGGCCGGCTCAGTGACGGCCAAGATCGTCGTGCCAGATCACCGTCGTGAGCCGGTGGGCCCGCGCCTGGGCCACGAGTTCATGCACGGCGGCAGTCACGCCGGGGGGTATGAGACGTCGCTGATGTTGGCCGCGGCTCCGCAGCTGGTGGGTGAGGCAGAACGTCGGGTCTTGACCAAGCTCGAGGTCGATCTCCCCGCTCGCATCAAGGCCGGAGCGACCAATTTTCTCGAGTGTGGTGGGTCTGACGCCTACTTCGGAGACCCCCAGGCCGCCACTGCCGATGAGGGCAACCGGCTCTTCGCGATCATCGTCGAGCAGGCCGTCGGCGCGATTCGCGGCCTCTGAAAGCTCGCCTTGGCCCGCCCAACTCGGGCACAATCGGGCCATGCGCATTTGGCTGTTGCTCGCTCTCGTGGTCGCGGCGCCCGCACTCGCGCAAAAGAAGAAGGTCGTTGTCGATGCGCCTTCGAATGTGGCCAAGGCCGTCGGGGCTGCGCTCGCGAAGAAGTACGAGGCGGTGCATGCAGCCAAGCCGATGAGCGCGACTCCGCTCACCAAAGAAATTCGAGAGGCGTGTGAACCCACTGGCGCGGTCGCGGTGGTGATCGTTCGCGCGGTGGCCGGTGGGTATTCGGTTCAGGTGTTGAGCGCGTTCGACGGCACGCCGCTCGATACATTCGATTTTCGGGGCGCTCCGAAGAAGCCGCTGAAGGCGCTGCCGAAGCCCGCGGCGACGCAGCTCAATGATGCGCTGCAAGAGGCGAGAGCCGCGGGTGAGAAGCCGAAGCCCCCGCCAGTCGAGGTTGCGGCCACGCCTGCGCCGACACAGACCGCGCCGACGGCCCCGGCCCCGCAGCCGGTGGCTGAGAAGCCTGCTGTGGCAGAGCGCACGCCGACTCCGACTGTTGTCTCTGAGCCGAGCGGGCCGCCGCCCAACCCGGAGGATTTGCGAACCGCGTTTCGTGCGAGCTTTGGGTTTCGCGAGTTCAACCGCGCCCTCAACTGGGACTCGACGAAGAGCGCGTCATTGTCGGGGTACAGCGTCGGGCTCGCTCCAGCGATCGCGGTCGGGGCGACGTGGTTTCCTGCGGCTGGGTTCACGACCGGGTTCATCGCGAATCTAGGTGTCACGACCCTCGCTGACATCGGTGTCGGCCTCGATTCTTCGCCGCTCGGTGACAAGAACCGGTTTGGCACCAGCACCATTCGATTTCAGCTCGGCGCGCTGGTGCGGTTGCCGCTGAGCACGGTGTTCGAGGTCAACGCGGGCGCGGGGTATTCGAGCCAGACGTTCACCGTGTCGGCGCAGTCGGTCAACGGCAAGGTGAATCGACCCGATTTGCCGGGCGTCGCATTCAATGGCCCTCGCGCGATGGTGGGGGTGCGGCTCAACAAGCTCGGGCCCGTATCGATCGACGTGACCGCCGGGTTCATGTACGCGGTCGGCAAGGGCGAGGTCGGTTCGGAGTCGTTTTTTCCGAAGGCCACCGTGTTTGGGGTTGATGCCGGCGCGGGTGTCTCGCTGGCGTTGACGGCGCATGTCGAAGCGCGGTTGGGCTTTGATTACTCGCGGTATTTCATTCGCCCGAACGCGGCGGGGGCCATCGTGACCGCAGGCAGCGGGTCTGATCAGTACATCAGCGGCAATGTGTCGCTGGTGTTCGTGCTGTAAATTCGTTCAGTGCTGAAACTGTCAGTTTCAGATTTTACAAACTGTCAGTTTCAGATTTTGCAAACTGATGTGCGCCGAGCCGCGAGGGTTCTTTGAGCCTCTCACGACGAACGGAGGTGCTCTGCGCGCTTCGTTGCCTCGGCTTGGCTGGTGCGAATGGTTGACCGCTCAGCCTCGAGCGTTACCAGTCGTTGCCCCAGCGTCTTCGCCGCCTCGACGGCCCCGCCCTTGCCGAGCGCGGTGAGCGTCTCGCGCAGCTCGTTGATCTCGGCCGTCAGCTGATCGAAGCGCAGGCGCAGTTCTTCTGCTCGTGCGGTCTCTGCTTCGGCCTTCGACAATTGACTCTGCAACCGCTCGAGCACCTGCCGATCAGCGCTCGGCAGCGCGTGGGTGGTCTTGGTCAGCAGCTCGGCCACCCGCTGTGAGGTCAGCTTCGCCAGCCCCACCCGTTGCTCGACCGCGCCCTCTTCAATCAGCTCGATCGTCTTTTCACCGCGAGGCTCGATCGTGACCCGCGCGTACCTCGGCTGGCCTGGCGACCGCACGTCTTCTTCGGCGCCAGAGGTCACTCGAAACTTCGCCTCGGGCAGCTCGACGAGCGCCGTTCGCTTGACCTGGGCCCTCGATTGAAACGTGAGCTCGTGCTTCACCACGTCGACCCGCTTGATCAGCAGCACCCCGTTGCTCACCGAGGCGTGCTTGGTCTCGCCTTCGGTGCGTGAGCTGGTGCGACCGACCTCGACGTCGAGGTCAACGCCGTGCTTCACCACTCGCACCTCGCCTGGCTTGATGCGATCGATCTGGGTTTCTCCGGCGTAAGCGCCATCGGCGAAGATCGCCAAGGTGCCGCCTTCGAGCGTGAGCTTGGTCGTGTTCTCGATTCGCACGGCCGAGAAGACCTGGCCGCTCGCATCGACCATCGACACCGCCTCGGCCCCAGTCGCGGAGTCGACGATCGGCAACAGCGCGCTCCGCCTCGCGCCCAAGACGACTGGCTCTCGCACGGTGTACAAGAACAGATTGCCCGCTTCGCTGACCGCCGCGGCTTCGAGCGGAGTCGGCCCATCTTCGAGAATCGTCGATACGACGGAGTCACCGACCGAGGTCACGCTCGCGCCGTACCCATACGACGCAGACCCAGAGCCTCTGCCGCCGCCGGTGGTGCCGATGCCGCTCAGGGCGATGCCCCCGCCCTCGGCCGGAGAACCGTGCAGGTGATCTTGCGCCTCGCGCGTCGCCAACTGCGGCGCGGTGGCAAGCCCATCTTCAGGGCTGAGCAGGTCTCGCCGCCCATACCGAGGCCCCGCGAGGGGAAACAGAAACGACGTCGGCCGCCCCGAAGCGAGGGACACCCGTACACCACTCCACGGCTCGTCGGAGTCATTGTGAACCAGCGCAAACCCCTGCAAACGCGCGCCGCTCTTGCCCATCACCAGCCGGTAGGTCGTTCTCCACACCGCGGCCTCGGTGGTGTACCCGACCGCGACCTCGCCGGCTCCGGCCGAGCCCCGCACCACCAAGCGCTCTGGCTCGGGCTGCAGCGCCATCGTGGCCGCCGCACGCGACCAGGCCCGTGAGACCGCGCCTTCGATGGGCCGAACCGCGCGAATCAGCCGCAGCGGCGTCTTGGCCAACCCACCCTCGCCAAACACCATCAACATCGGGTCATCGACCGGTTTGCCCTCTTTGTCGGTGCGCTTCTCATCATCGCTCACTTCGAGCACCCGACCGCGCATGGCGGAGGCATCGAGCAGCGTCACCTGCACGTCGACGCCCTCGAGCGCGCGCAGCAACGCCAGCAACGAGCGCTGCTCTGCGGGCCCCGGCAGGCCCGCCATCGCCCGCGCGGCGTCTTTCGCCAGCGGAGGCGCGAACTCGACCGAGGCCACGCCCCGGCCCGAAATCACCACCAGCGACTTGAGCGCATCATCGAGCTGCCCCGCTTCGAGTGGAATCTCGGCCACTTGCCCCGCCGCGACCGCGCCGCGACGCTCGAAGTAGCCGACTCCGTTTTCGTAGAGCACCAGGCTTCGAAGCGGCAGTGGCGTCGAACGGGCATCACCCGCGGCAACCGTGAGCATCATCACCAGAGTCGCGAGCATGGCGCCCCCGACACCATGCCCATATTTCGGGTTTCATCTTCTGTGGTTCACTTGCGCTTATACCAAAGTATGGCTAATGAACGACTCGCCCCCTTGGAGGTCGTCTCATGCAGCTCGAATCGCTCAAGATGTTCGTCGATGTCGTTGAAACGGGTTCGTTTTCGCGCGCGGCCCAGTTGAACCACGTGACGCAGTCGGCGGTGAGCCAGCAGATTCGGGCCCTCGAGACGCGGTACGAGCAGCGGTTGCTTTCGCGCAGCGCTCGGCAGGTGACGCCGACTCCGGCGGGTGAGCGACTCTTTCGAGGCTGCAAAGAAATTCTCGCTCGCTTCTCAGAGGTCGAAGGCGAGATTCGCGAGCAGGCGATGGAGATCTCCGGCGCTGCGACGGTCTCGACCATCTACTCGGTCGGGTTGCACGAGCTGTCGCACATTCAACGCGAGCTGTTGCGGGCGCACCCGAAAGTGAACCTGCGCCTCAACTATCGCAGGTCTGATCAGGTGTACGACGACGTGATTCTCGGCGCGGCTGATCTCGGGCTGGTGGCCTACCCGCTGCCTCGGGCGGGCGTCGACATCATCCCCTTCCGCGAAGACAAGCTGGTGTGCGTGAGCGCTCCGGGCCATGCGTTGACGAGCAAAGCGAAGGTCGCGATGTCGGCGATCGCCGGGCTGCCCTTCATCGCGTTCGACCGCGAAGCGCCGAGCCGCAAGGGCATCGACAAGCTCTTTCGCGACAAGGGCTTCGAGCTGACCCCGTTCATGGAGATGGACAACGTCGAGACCATCAAGCGTGCGGTCGAGCTGGGCCTGGGCGTCTCGGTCTTGCCGCTGCCGACCGTCTCACACGAAGTTGCCAACGGCTCTCTGGTGGCGAAGCCCTTCGTCGAGGGCACCTTCACCCGCCCCATCGGCATCTTGGTGCGCAAGGGCAAATACCTCTCGCGCGCCTCGCAAGCCGTGCTCGACACGTTCAAGAAGTCGAGCGCCGACGAGTAAAGGGGACAGGCTGGTTTAATTGAACCAGCCGGAGCTCCAGTGCAACTCGACGGTTCAGTTAAACCAGCCTGTCCAGCCTGTCCCCTTTATTGCCCTGTACCCGTGAAGTCTTGCACCTGGGTGCCCGCGGGCGGTGAGAGCTTGAAGGCGAGCTCATCGACGCCCACGTTGGTCTTCAAGTCGATGAAGGTGATCGCGTTCTCGCTGCCGTCGGGGTCGATGACCGTGCTCTTGGTCACCATCGCCGAGCCAGGGTCGACCTCGAGCAGCACCTTCTTGAACCGCGAATCAATCTCGAGCGGAGTCAGCTCGAGCAGCGTGCCCTTGCACGTCTCGCACGGCTTCTGGGCGATCGAAAACTCATCAGCGAGCCGGCCCTGCCCCCACAAGAACGTCACAGACGCCGACAGTTTGTTCGTCGAGATCATCGCTCGGGTGAGCAGCTTGGCCTCGGGGTCGTAGGCGTACACCCGCTCCTTCGCGAGCACGAAGGTCTTGGGTGACGGCTTCTCGTACTCCCAGCGCATCAGCGCAGGCTTGCGGTAGGTGACGGTGCCGGTCGAGGTCTGCACGCGCTTGAAGGCCTTGTACGAATAGTCCTGCCGAAACGAAGCCTTGAAGTCTTGGGTCTTTTCGTAAAACGACTGCACCCGCTCGACCAGCGTTCTCACCTCAGGGGTCATCGTGCCGCCGACCCGAGGCGGCTTGACCGCAGCGCCCGCGTCGACTGTCGCGAACGCACCTGGGTGCGACATCAAATAGAAGCCCAAGAAAAATCGAGTCACCATGAAAGCTCCTCAGCCGTGCTTGACGTGCTGGCCGTACAAGCGCCCGCGTTGCTTCACCGACAGCAAATGAAACCGCGCCCGCAGCTCGGTTGTTTCGGCCTCGCTCAGATCACCCTCTTTGCCGAGGTGCTCGATTCGCCAGGCCACCGCGCGGGTCACGCACGACGCCGCGGCGACCGAGATGTTGAAGCTCTGCGTGAACCCGCCCATCGGTATCCAGAACACGCCGTCACACAGCGAGAGCACCTCTTCGGAGACACCGAAGCGCTCGTTGCCGAACACCATCGCGATCTTCTGATCGAACTTGAGGTCGAACAGGCTGGTCGCGCCGGGTTTGATCGCCGAGGCCAAGACGGTGAAGCCCCGGGCCTTGAGCGCCGCGTGGCAGGTGGCGAAGTCGTCGTAGCGGGTCAGATCGAGCCACTTGTCGCAGCCCTGGGTGACCTTCGAGTTCGGCGACCACGGCACCTCTTTGTTGCGAATGACATGAACCTCTTGCAGGCCCATGCCCTCACAGGTGCGCAGCACCGCCGCCATGTTGAAGCTGTCTTCGAGTCGGTCGAGCACCACCGTCACGGTGCGGGTGCGGTGCTTGAGCACCTCGTCGATGCGCTCTTTGCGTGCATCGAGCAGCAGGTCTTCGGGCAAAGGGGAGCCCGCGGCCCGCTCGTATTTCGGCCCGCCGCCGCCCATTTTACCGTTTGCTCCGGGTGTTGATGGGCTTCGGCTTCTTCTTCTTGGCCAACGCCGCCGCGTGCAGCACGAGCCGCTTCTTCTTGGGCAGCGAGACCTCGGCCTGCTTGGTCATCTCGGCCCGGCTAAGCTTGGGCACCGGCGCGTTCTTCTTGGTCTTCTTCGCCACCGCGGCAGTCACCTTCACGCTGACCGGCTTCTTCTTGCCCTTGCGTGACGCGAGCGCCTCATTCGCAGTGATGACGCCGCTGCTGTGGCCCCGGCCGAAGAGCACCTTGGCGCAGGCATCGAGCACCTTGTCGACGCCCTCACCGGTGGCCCCTGAGAGCTGGAGCACCAAGACGCCGCGCTTCTTCATCGCCTCGTTGAACTCGACGAACGCTTCGCGCGCTTCGGTGACGTCGAGCTTGTTGGCGACGACGATCTGCGGCTTGGTCGCAAGCTCTGGGCTGTACTTCTGCAGCTCGACGTTGATCGCATCGAAGTCATCAATCGGGTCGCGGCCTTCAGCAGCGGCCGAGAGATCGAGCATGTGCACCAGCACCCGGCAGCGCTCGACGTGGCGCAAGAACTGGTGGCCCAGGCCGACGCCCTCGCTCGCCCCTTCAATCAACCCGGGGATGTCGGCGACCACGAAGCTCAAGCGGTCTTTGTACTGAACGACGCCCAGGTTCGGCACCAGCGTCGTGAACGGGTAGTCGGCGATCTTCGGGCGCGCGCGAGAGATGCGGCTGATCAGCGTGCTCTTGCCCGCGTTGGGGAACCCGAGCAGCCCGACATCGGCGAGTAGCTTGAGCTCGAGCAGAATCATTCGCTCTCCACCGGGAGTACCTTCTTGCGCGAAGCGCGGGGTCTGCCTGGTCGAGGTGGCGAAGTTGATGTTGCCGAGGCCTCCGCGGCCGCCCTTGGCCACGATGTACCGCTGGCCCGCCGTCGACATGTCTTCGAGCAGCTCGTTGGTCTTCTCGTCGAGCACCAGCGTACCCACCGGCACCGGGAGCTCGAGGTCTTCGGCGTTGAGCCCGTTGCAGTCGCTGCCCATGCCGTGCTGGCCATTGCGTGCGCGCAGGTGCTGCTGAAAACGAAAGTCGAGCAACGTCGTCAGCTGGGGGTCGGCGATGAAGATGACCGAGCCGCCGTTGCCGCCGTCTCCGCCCGAGGGGCCGCCCTTCTCGATGAACTTCTCCCGTCGAAACGCGACCGCGCCGCGGCCTCCATCGCCGGCCTTCACCAACACGCGTACTTGATCGACGAATTTCACTGTGGGAGCTCTTTTTAAAAGACTGACAAAAAAACGACAAACGGGCCGGCCCACGAAAATCTCGGGGCACGACCCGCGTGTACGACACCAACGGTTCTTGCGCTTAGGCCGACTTGGCTGCGGCTTCTTCGGCGACCGGGTACACCGAGACCTGCTTCTTGGTCTTGCCCTTGCGCTCGAAGGTCACGACGCCGTCGACGACCGAGAACAAGGTGTGGTCGCGGCCGACCTTGACGTTCGTGCCAGCGTGCAACTTCGTGCCGAGCTGCCGCACGATGATGCTGCCCGCGGTGATGAACTGACCACCGTAGGCTTTGACGCCCCGGCGCTGCGAGTTTGAATCACGCCCGTTGCGAGACGAGCCCTGCCCTTTTTTATGTGCCATGGAAGTTCAAATTCTCCGAAAAATTAAGCGGCGATCGAGGTGATCTTCACCTCGGTGAAAGGTTGGCGATGACCGCGAAGCCGCGTCCATCCCTCTTTCTCTTTGCGAAAGTGCAGAACGCGGCGGGCCTTGGCCTGGCGCAGAATCTTGCCCGTCACTTTGGCGCCCGCGACCATCGGCTTGCCGACTTTCGGAGCATCAGTGCCGCCAACCATCAAGACTTCGTCGAATTTGACGTCGACGCCTGAGTCTCCGGCGATCTTCTCAATGCGCAACACATCGCCTTCGGCGACGCGGTACTGCTTTCCACCTGTGCGAATGACGGCGTACATGCTTCATTCCTCGAATCTTTGTGATGCGCACGAGCACGTGACGCGCTCGGAAAAGGGCTGCCTCTGTATGTCACCCGCCGCACCAAGGTCAAGCAGCGTTCACTGATCGTGCATCGAGCCCGACGCAAACACTTACAACCGGTTGCCGCGACGTGGCTGATCGCTTTTCAACCACTCCCGCAGCGCAGGCACCACGGTCTTCTTCCACGCTGGGGTCGTTCGCACGGCGATGAACTGGGCGATCATCGCGTCGATGAGCCGCCCCAGCCTGTAGGTCAGCTCGAGCCGCTCGAGGCGCTGCTCGGCCTCTTCTTCTTGCAATAATTCAGGCAACTTAGCCGCCCGCACGTCGAAGAACTCAGCGTCGAGGGTGACCTCGTACGACTGCTCTCCGTGCTCGAGCTGCAGCCGGGCGCCGTGCACCAGCAGGCCGCGAATGGCCGATTGGCGAACGATGGTCGAATACGGAGCCGACACCCCCTTCACTGCGACCTCAGTCACTTCACCTGCCGCGGCCCGAAGCAACAGCTTGCCGGTGAACGTGGCTTTCAAGGGCAGGTCATCGACCTCGCACAGGTCCTCCGACGACTCGCTCTTCCACAAAATCCACGTCAGGGCTTCGCGGCCGAGCCAGGTTCGGCCCCGGTACAAGGCCTCGCGGGCCTTCGCTTGCTCGACTTGGGCGGGGTCTGCCTTCTCTTCAGTCGCGGCGCCGTCGACGCCGGTCTGACCGCGCATGAACTTGGTCTCGGCCGACGCAGGGCCCTTCTTTCGAGCGCCCATCACCGCACCTCCGAGAGCTCGAGGCCGAACAGCTCGGGCGTGGGAGCCAACCCATCGAGCACCTCAGGCGTCACGAACGACGCCGGCACTCTGGGCACCAGGCGCACCTCGAGCTGCTCTTCGAGGGCGATCTGCACCTCTTCGACGATGCCCCGCGAGGTGCCCCACACGAGAATCTCGTTGGTCTTCAATTCGAAGCTCACGTCGAGCACCTTCACCGATGGCTCGGTCTTCGCGCGCAGCGTCTTGCGAATCGCATCTTTCTGCTCACCCTTCTCTCGTCGCCCCGGGGCACGGCCGTTCTTGGCCTCGAACTTCTGCGCCCACACTGACAGCTCGCCCCGCATCGTCGACGCGGGTATGCGAATTTTCTCGACCCTCCATGAGAACAGCGCGTAGCCGCCGTCGAACACCGAGCCCGGAGCGAAGCCCGTCGCGCGATCGTCTTCGAGCTCGACGAACCCCGAGGCCCGGTCGTCATCACCCTTGGGGTCAATCGCTTCGAACGCCCGCGCGTTGAGCGCCTTGATCACCCAGCGGCGAACGTCTTTGGGTACGTCACCGAGCAGGCGGTAACGAGAACAGCTGATGGCACCACGGCGAATCGGCATGCGGCCTTCTGAGGGCTCGCGACCGACGCGTCAAGAATCAATCAGCCCAACACGTAGCGCTTGGCGAACAACACCTGGTCTTTCGAGTCGCGAAAGTCGACGTCGACCGCGTACTCGGCGACGTTGAAGTCGAAGGTGCTGTAGGTGTTGCGGCCGCTGGTGAAGTCCCACTGGGGGCCGAAGGGGTAGGCGGGCGAGGGGTTCGGGTCGCTCGAGCCGGGCCCGACGAGCACTTCAAGCGCCTTCGCGCCCGGGCCTTGAAAATCGACCCGCCCCGCGAGACCCAAATGAAAGTCGCCCGAGACCCAGAGCACGCCGGGTATTTTCTTCTCGTCGACGTAGGTGAGAATCTCTTCGCGCTGCAGTGGGTAGCCCTCCCAGCGATCGGGCGAGAACGGCTGCCACAGCGCGCCGCCGAACGAGGTGATGGGCACCGAGTTCATGATCACCTTGAACATCGCCGGGCTGCTCGAGAGCCGTTGCTTGAGCCACTCCATCTGCGCGGGTGAAATGTATTCTTTTGCCGAGGGCCGCCGTTCGCTGCGACAGTCGAGCACCAACACCTCGAGCGTCTTGCCGTACTGAATCGAGCGCCACACCCGGTCGGTCGCGTCGCGGCGCGTCGGTATGCGCTCGAGAAAGGCGGTGCGTGCGGCGGCCAATTGCGTCGCCGGCAGCTTCTCCTCATTGGCGTCGTTGAGAATCTCGTGGTCGTCCCACGTCGCGATGACGCTCTGCGCGGCTCGCGCGGCCACGTGCGGAGTCTGCGTCAGCCCCTCGTGCCACTTCGAGCGGTACTGCTCGAGCGTGGTCGACCCGTCGACGTACACCGTGTCTCCCAGCAGCAAAAACGCACTCAAGTCAGTGCGTTCACCGACCCGCTCGAGCACCGGCATGGGGTTGGTCTGCCGCAGACAACTCACCGCACCGATGCGCAGGTCATGAAGCCCCGACTCGGGGAAAGCGGTTCGAAATCGCCCGCGCTGGCTGCTGCGCTTGGGGTCGTCAGGGTCTTCAGAGAACACGTATTCATAGGGCGTGTCGTCGAGCAGCCCATCGACCAGCACCTCGGCGAACCCGTTCTGCGACGGAGCGACGATGCGCGAATTGACCAGCTGGGTGCCTTTGTAGAGCGCCAGGGTGACAGGCGCGGTGCCCGTGTAGAGCGTCGAGAGCAACACCGAGTCGGTTCTCGCATCACCCGCGGTCACGCCAGTGGGGAACAACGCGCTGGGCGCCACCGAATACACCCGAGGGCACGCCGCCACCGCGAGCGCGCCACCCAGCACCGCGCGACGGCTCAAACGTTTGACAATTGGGTTACGGGTTCGGAGAGTCACGCGTGCTCGCGCTGGCAACCCTACTCACGATTCTCTGCGTCGACCAACCACCTGCGCCGCCACCCAAGGCCCGAATCGCGTTGGTCGCGACCGGCGTGTCGATCCTCTCCGCGGCGGCGGGTACCGCGGCCGCCCTGGTCATCGAGCGAGCGCTCTTCGAAGCGCAGGGCGTGCCCCAGGTGGGGTGGTTCTCCCTCGCGGCCAGCATCGCGTTTCTGGCGACCGCCGCCTTGACCCACACCCTCGTACCCGCCGCGCTGCCGCTGGCCGATGGAGGCGAAGGCCGTGGCTCGACCGGCCAAGCCCGGCAACGCGGGTTTCTCGCGGCCCTGATTCCCCTCGGGGTTGGCACGCTGGGCTGCATCAGCATGCTCACCGGTTCAGCGCTCGAGAATGGGCGCTTCGGCTCGGGTCAGGCGTTCATCGCAGCGGGGTTGGTCGCGGCGGCCTTCTCGGCCATCGCGCACCAGATTCTCGAGATCGTCGGCGCCACGCGTGGGTACAGCGAAAGCTGGGCCCCTACTCTGCCGACGGTGCAGCCGTAGCAGCCAACTTGGCGCGCAGCACCGTGGCCTCTGAGGGAGACAAAATCGCCAATTGTTTCGAGCCATCAGAGCGGGTCACGCGAAGTGCGTCAGCGCCTTCGAAGCGGGCCCATTCGTAGAGCGCTCCGCTGCGAACGGCGTCGAGCAACGAGGCGATGCGTGGCGAGACCAGCCCCGAGACGGTCTTCTTGAGGCTCAGCATCGCCTCGAACGTTTCACCCGCGCGCAGGGCATTGAGCACCGCGTCTTTTCGGGCCTTGAGCACCGAGAACAAGGTCTGCGTCGCGCCGACCGAGAGCACCGCATCGCGAACGATGGTCGAGCTCGACACCACGCTGAACACCTTGCTGCCCCGACGAATCAGCAACGGCGTGTGAATCGGCTCGACGTGCTGGCCTTGGTGCGGAGCTCGGAGCGAGACGCTCGACGAGGCGACGACGCCGCCGCGAAACTGGGCCTCCATCGCACCGAGCACCAGGTTCTCGCAGCGCACCCGGCCAGTCACCCACAGGCCGCCGATATCTCCGAGAAACACGTTACCCGTGACGACCAGGTCGCCGTCG
>JANLPS010000466.1:0-8852 GCA_031367385.1 Archangium sp.
GGTGTCGAGCCCGTTGAGCGAGGTGCGGGTGAACCCCAGCAGCCCCCGGGTGGTCTCCCGATCGATGTCGAGCGAGGTGCCGCTGATGGCGCCGACTCCCAGTGAGAGCACGTCGGCTTGATCGAGCGCGAAGGTGAAGGCCTGCAGGTCGCGCAAGAACGCCGCGCCGTACGAGGCCAACCAGTACGCCAACGAGATGGGCTGGGCCCGCTGGCGGTGCGTGTAGCTGGGCAGAATGATGTCGCGGTCGACCTTCGCGCGTTCGACCAGGTCGATGATCAGCCCCGACAGAGACTCGATGGCCTTCGCGCAAGCCTCTCGCACGTGGAGCCTCAAGTCAGTCGCGACCTGATCATTGCGCGACCTCGCCGAGTGCAGCAGCGCCGCGGGTTTGCCGATGGTGCGGTTCAGCTCGACCTCGACCGCCATGTGCACGTCTTCTTCATCGGGCAGCACCAGCTCACCGCGCTCGTCACGCTCCCAGAGAGCGATCAACCCATTGCGAATCGCAGCTGCGTCGGCGGGCGGTATCACCTTCTGCCGCCCGAGCATCGTCACGTGCGCCAACGAGCCGATCAGATCTTCTCGCAGTAACTGCCGGTCGAGCGAGAGCGAGCTCGAAAACGCAAGCACCTGCGGTAACAGCCCACGGCTCCCAGCGGCGTCGGTCTTGGCCAAGGTCATGAAGTGACTCCCTTTTTCCACAAGCTCAGCAGGTCTCGTTTGACGCGCGCGGGTTTGACCCCCTTGTGCGGCACCAGAAAAATCGTGTCGTCACCCGCGATGCTGCCCAGCACGCCGGTGCGCCTGCTCCCATCGAGCGCGGCGGCCACGGCAGAGGCTCCGCCCGGCAGCGTTCGTACCACCACCATCGCGTCGGAGTCGTCGACCGTCGTCACCAAGTGGTGCACCGCGCGCAACCGCTCGTCGCCATCGGAGACCGGCGCGTCGGTGAGCTCATAGACCGTGCCTCCGTCGGGCAGGGTCACCCGCCGGGCTTTGATCTTCGCGAGGTCACGGCTGAGCGTCGCTTGCGTCACCTCGATGCCCTCTCGCTTGAGCAGCTCGCCGAGGGTCTCTTGGGTGGTGACCAACTGCGTGCGCAGCAATTGGCGAATCACTTCACGGCGGGCGCGGTGGGTGGCGACGTCAGCCATTCGACACCAGGGTGCCAATGCCTTGGTCGGTGAAGAACTCGGCGATGATCGAATGCGGAGTGCGGGAGTCGATGATGTGCACCTGCTCGACGCCGCGCTCGATCGCCGAGATGGCGCAGCGGCCTTTGCTGGTCAGGTTCCGATTGAGCGCTCCGACCTCGAGCTTCTCTTTCAAGCTGGCGATGGTCAGCTGCGCCAACAGGGTGTCGTCTTGCATGAAGCCCGGCACCCCGACCAGGTAGACCAGCTTCGAAGCCCCTGCCGCGACCGCGATTTCAGAGGCGACCTGATCAGGCTCGAGCGCGAGCGTGGTGCCGTCGTCGAGAAAGCCGACCGGTGAGACCACCGGCACGTAGTTTCGCTGCAAGAACATCTCGAGCAGGTCACGGTTGATCGACGTGACCTCGCCCCGCTCCCCGTCGACGCGACGCGCCTTCAAGAACGAGGCGTCGAGGCCCGAGATGCCGATGGCTTGGGTGCCGGTGCGGTTGAGCAGGGTCACCAGCTCGGTGTTCGTTTGACCGTTGAGCACCATCTCGCGCGAGTTGACATCACCCTTCGAGGCGCCTTCAGGGCTCTCACCATGCACGATGATCGGCACCATGCCGACCGCTCGCAGCAGGTTCACGTCTTCGGCGATTGACGCGCGCAGAGAGTCTTTGCCCATCGCCTTGCGGCCGAGCTTGAGCACCACCCGCTTGCCGGCGAAGCGGCTGATGTAGGTCAGCGCCTGGGTCACCAGGTTCACTTTGAACTTCGGTGAATAGTTGGTCAGCCGATCGTCTTTCGCCACGCTTCCGTCGACCGTGGGCACCAACAGCGACGAGTAGTCGGCGTTGATCTTTACGTAATCGTAGGTGAGGTCGCAGCCCCACGCGGTCGAGGCCGCTTCTCCAGCGCGGAGCTCGATGTCGACCACCACTTCGGGCGCTCGCATGCGGGCCCTCAGCCGAGCGTGACCCGTGGGGCCTTCGTTCGCGTCGTTGTGGCTGCTTTGGTCGGCTGCCACCGGCGCCTCGAGCACCGGGCGCGCGTCGTACACCGCGATGCCTTGCACCGTAACCTTCGCCGCGATGGGGTCGACCGGGTAGCGCTGCGAGCCGACGCGGGCTCCAACCGTGGCCAGAATTCGACCCCAGTTCGGGTCGGCCCCGAAGACCGCGGCCTTCACCAACGTCGACCCGGCGACCGCCTTGGCGAGGTCGGTGGCCACCGCCCGACTCGGGGCGCCGGTGACGTTGACCTCCAGCAGCTTGGTGGCCCCTTCACCGTCTTTGGCGACCTCTTTGGCGAGCTCGACCGTCAGCGACCGAAGCTGCGTGACGAAGAGCTCGTAGTCAGGCCCGGCCTCGACGATTTCGGCGTTGCCGAGCATGCCGTTCGCCAGCGCAAGCACCGCATCGTTGGTGCTCATGTCGTTGTCGACGGTCAGGTTGTTGAAGCTGCCGTCCATCGAGTCGAGCAGGGCTCGGTGCAGCATCGCGGGTGAAATCGCGATGTCGGTGCAGATGACCGCGATGGTCGAGGCCAACTGGGGCGCGATCATGCCCGAGCCTTTGCAGATCGCGGTCAAGCGGCCGTCTTTTCGACCCAGTCGCACCGATCGAGAGGCGACCTTGATGTGGGTGTCGGTGGTGAGAATGGCCTCGGCCGCCGACTCGGGCCCCGCCTTGAGCTGGGCCTTCAGCTTCGGCAGCGCCTCGATGATCTTCGCTTTGGGCAGCCGTTGCCCGATGACCCCCGTCGAGGCCATCAGCACCGCACTGCCATCGACGTCGAGCACCGCCCCGGTCGCCGCGCACAGCTCGGTCACGTCGAGCAGGCCCTCGGGCCCGGTCAAGGCGTTGGCGTTGCCCGAGTTGATCAGCACCGCGCGAATGCCCGAGGCAGGCAAGCGCCGCTGGCAATCGAGCACCGGCGCCGCTTTCGCAGCGTTGATGGTCAGGGCGCCCGCCGCGACGCAGGGCTTCTCGCTCATGACCAGGGCGAGATCTTTCTTGAAGGGCTTGATGCCCGCATGCAACCCCGCAAACGTGAACCCGCGCGCGACTGGCATCGCTACTCGAGCCCCATCGTCTCGGCGAACCCGAGCTGCAGGTTCAGGTTCTGAACGGCCTGGCTCGCCGCGCCTTTGAGCAGGTTGTCGATGGCTCCGATGCTGACCACTCGGCGACCCTGCGTCATGACCCCAATCGCGCAACGCGGGGTGTTCACCACGTCGGCGAGGCGCACCGCCTCGGGGGTCGCCTTCACATCGATCAGTGCTTCACCCGCGAAGTCTCGCTCGAAAGCCACGGAGACCTGGCTCGCGTCGACTCCTGGCTTCAAGGTCGCCACGCTGGTGCACAAGATGCCGCGCTTGACCGGTAACAAGTGGGGCGTGAAGACCACCGAGACCGGCTCGCCTGCAACCGCGGTGAGGGTCTGGTCAATCTCGGGAGTGTGTTGATGCGAGAGCACCCGGTAGGCGCGGTAGTCGCCATCGAGCTCCATGAAGCCGTACTCTTCACTCGCTCGGCGACCGGCCCCAGAGACCCCCGAGGCGGCGTTGAGCACCAGGCTCTGAGGCTCGACCAACCCCGCTCTGAGCAACGGAGCAACCGTGAGCGCTGCCACCGTCGCGAAGCACCCGGGGTTCGAGATGAAGTCGCGGCCCTTGATCGCGTCGCGAAACAGCTCGGGTATGCCGTACACCGCGTCGGCCAGAAGGCCAGGCTCGCTGTGCTCGAACCGATAAAAGAGCGGGTACATCGCCGCGTTCTTCAACCGATACGTACCCGCCAGGTCGATGACCCGAGCCCCGAGCGCCCGCACCTTCGGCGCCAGCTCGAGCGACGACTCGGCCGGCGTGGCGAGCAACACGGTGTCGCACCCGGCGGCCTGCGCCAGGCCATCGGCGACCGACACGTACTTGAGCGAAGAACGAACCCTGGCGCGCTCGGAGACCCCCTGCCCCACCCACCGGTCGCTGGTCAGAAATCGCAGCGCGACCCCCGGGTGCCCGGCGAGCAGACGGGTCAGCTCGAGGCCCGAGTAGCCTGAAGCTCCGAAGATACCGATTGAGCGCGCCTGCATGAAAGGCGCATATATATTCAAATTCTATTCACAACAAGCCCATTTTTAGCGGGGAGAGGTCTCGCGGCAGGCATTCAACGCATCGACCACTTCAGCGTCAGTCGCTCCGTGGAGCGAGGCGCACCAGACACTGCGGGCGCCGACCTGCTTCACCCCGATGAAGGCCTCTTGCGACTCGAGTGAATAGCGTGCCCCCACGAAGCCAGGCGCTTGAATGCCTTGAATCGAGCCCGCCTTCTGAGCCGCCGCCGCGGCCAGCAGCGCGTCGAGCGCCGGGAGCGGCTCGAGCTTTGGCTCGAACGACACCGCCGGCCGCCCGGGCGGGCCCGCCAGCAGTCGCTCACTCGAGCCAGTCGCCACCCACCCATCGGGCAGGGGCACCCGGAGCTCAGTCGAGGTCTTGGGTGGCTGCGCCTTCTCGGCACAGCCAGCCACCAACACCGAGACCAGCCCCAGCCACTTCACGTTACTTCGCCGGTGCGCCCGACGGCGGTGGCGGAGGCATGCCGCCGGTCTTCTGGCCCAGGTTCTCCATCTTCATGCTGCCTTCGAAGATGGCGCCTTTCTCCATCGAGGTCGCCGGAGACTCGATCACGCCCTTGACCCGCGCTGGCGGGTGCAGCTCGACCATCACCGTGGCGCGAATGGTGCCTTCGACCGTGCCGTTGATCACCACCGTGCCCGCCGTGATGTCGGCGTTCACCTTGGCGCTCTCGCCGATGATGATGATGTCTTTGGTCGAGATCTGACCCTGGTACTTGCCGTCGATGCGAACTTGGCCTTCGAAGGTCAATTTGCCCTCGAACTCGCTGCCTTTACCGAGCAACGTGTGAAGCTCACCTGCGCGAGTTGCTGACACGATCCGTTCCTCTTTTCCGGGAGCTGCTCCCGCATTCTTGTCGCTGAACAACGCCATAGGTCGACCCTCGTCTAGCGTTTGATGAGCCCGATGATGCGATCGAGATCTTCGTAGCCGAAGAACTCGACCTCCAAGGTTCCTTTGCCATTTCCACGCTCAACCAGGCGAACTTTCGTACCTAATCGACGTTGGAGGTCTTCAACCAGGCGCTTCGCCTCGGGGCTGGCGCGAACCTGCGCGCGCTTTTTCTTGGTGACCACCCCACCCTTCGACTGCTTGACCCGGGCTTCGGTCTCGCGAACCGACAGGCTCTCGGTGATGACCTCCCGGGCCAGCGCCACCATCTCGCCGGCCTTGGCCAGGCCGAGAATCGCGCGGGCGTGGCCCATGCTGAGGTCACGCTCGATCAGCAGCTGTTTCACTTCATTGGGCAGCGAGAGCAAGCGCAGGGCGTTGGCGACGGTCGAGCGGTCTTTGCCCACGCGGTCGGCGGCTTGTTCTTGGGTCAGCTTGCGATCTTCAATCAACCGTCGAAAGGCCTCGCCCTCCTCGAGCGGGTTCAAGTCGGCGCGCTGAATGTTCTCGACCAGCGCCATTTCGTACGCTTCGGCGTCGCTCGCCTCTCGCACGGTCGCGGGCAGCTCGGTGAGGCCTGCTTTCTGTGCCGCGCGCCAGCGTCGCTCACCTGCGATGAGCCGGTAGCCGCGACCATCGCGCCGCACCAGCACCGGCTGCAGCACGCCTTGGTTTCGCAGCGAAACCGCCAGCTCCTCGAGTGCTGCCTCGTCGAAGTCTTTTCTCGGGTTCGCCCGGTCGGGGTGAATCTGGTCGATGGGTATCTTGGTGACACCACCTGAGGGGCCCACCGAGTGCCGGTTTTGCGGTATCAGCGCGTCGAGCCCGCGACCCAGTGCTGGTTTGCGAACCGTCTGCGCTGGCATCTTGATCAATGAGGGCATTGGAGTGGCTCTTTATGCTTTCTGGCTTATGCCACACGCTTCGCGCGGCGCGAGCGGTTCTTCTCTCGGCGCAGCAGCTCTCGAGCCACTGCCAGGTACGCTTCACACCCCTTCGACTTGATGTCGTAGAGCAGCACTGGCTTGCCGAAGCTCGGAGACTCCGCCAGCCGCACATTTCGCGGCACCACCGCCTGAAACACCAGCTGGGGGAAGACCCGGCGCACTTCGTCGGCGACCTGGTGGCTGATGTTGGCGCGAGGGTCGAACATGGTCAGCACGATGCCCTCGACCTCGAGGCGGGGGTTGAGGCCCTGCACGAGCTCGATGGTCGACATCAATTGCGCCAGGCCCTCCATCGCGTAGTACTCGCACTGCAAGGGCACCAAGACCGCATCTCCCGCGGTCAGCGCGTTGAGCGTCAGCAGGCCGAGCGACGGCGGGCAGTCGATCAGCACGAAGTCGTATTTCTTCGCCAGCGCACCCAACGCGTCTTTGAGCTTGAACTCGCGGCGCTCGAGCCCCACCAGCTCGACCTCGGCCCCGGTCAAGTCAGGCGTCGCCGGTATGATGTCGAGATACCGGAGCTCAGTGGGGAGCACGAAATCAGCGAGGTTACGACCGTTGATGAGCCCGTCGTACACGCTGCCAGTCAAGGTCGACCGGTCGATGCCCAGCCCGCTCCCGGCGTTGCCCTGCGGGTCGAGGTCGACCAACAGGGTTTTTCGCTCGGCCGCCGCCAGGCTCGCCGCCAGGTTGATCGCCGTGGTGGTTTTACCCACCCCGCCCTTTTGATTCGAAATGCAGAAGATCCGGCCCATGGCTGAGTCATACGACAGGGCACTGACATGCGGGGGTCTTTCTCTCGCGTCTCGTCGGCTCGAGTTGCCGAGGCAGCGGGTCGAACGGCCTGAGCTTTCGTTCCACGTGAAACATCAGTCGGTGAACCGATGCCTTGGTGGTGAGGGCTGCCGGCGTGCGAGGCACAGAGTACCCTTCACTTCATCCACCACGCGGCAGAAGGCGGCACCCGCCCCAGGGGAGCCACCATCGCGGGCTCAGCATCGAACGACGCTTCGCTCCAATCGCTGGCTCGCGTGATTCTTCATCTGAAGTGCGTTCGTTTGACCCCGCCATTGTAGCCACGCGCGGAACGTTCTCGAAGATCAAATTCGGCTCTGGCCGAGGCGTCGCCACCGTCGCGGGCCAGCGCCGCGCGAAACCGAGCTCGAGACAAGCCCAGTGTTGGCGCCGTGCGGTGAGCATTTTTGAAGCTCGACGTGGCGTTCGGAGGGCGCCATCGCCCCATTCAGAGGCCGCGCGAGACAACGTCGGAGACGCTGCCTGGACAAAACCCTCCGCCGGCGCACTGCGGGAACATTCTCGAAGATCGTCGTCGCATTCGGAGCGGCCTGGCAGCCATTCAGGGGCCTCGCGAGACAACGTCGGAGACGCTGCTCGGGCAAACCTTGCCCCGCGCACAGCGGGGAACATTCTCGAAGATCGACGTCGCATTCGGGGTGTGGTCGCCGTTCGGGGCCGCGCGAGACGAGGTCGGAGACACTGCTTGAACAAAACCCTCCCCGGCGCTGCGAGGTGAGCACTCTCGAAGTTCGACCTCGCATTCGGGGCGGCGTGGTCGCCGTTCGGGGCCGCGCGAGCCGAGGTCGGAGACACTGCTTGAACAAAGCCCTCCCCGGCGCTCCGCGGCGAACACGCTCGAAGAGAAACGAGCCATTCGGAGCACCATGGGTCGGTGACGCGGCTCGCACGAGCCTTCGCTCAGCGGCACATTCTCTGGAGATCGACGTGCCATTGGTGTGGCGCCATCGGTCAGAGACCCGGCTCGGACAGACGTTCCTCGCTTCGCGCACACTCCCTCGAGATCAAAGTGACCTTCGGAAGGTCGCCATGAGTCGGAAAGCCACGCTCGAACACCGTCGCCGCTCTGCGCGAACATTCCCTCGAGACGACGTTGCGTTCGGAAGCTCGCCTGTCGTCCTGGGCTCTCGCCGGCCCGTCTGAAGCATCGTGCGCGAGGGGCATGAAGCCGAGCGGCCGACGGAGGATTTGAACGAGTTGACGGCACGCGCCCGCATCTTCACCGCATTGCGCTCCAGCGACCGAGTCAAGCGACACTGCACCGGCCGCAGTTACGAGACTTGGCGCGCGGGCACGCAGTACAGCCAGATGTTCCACGTGAAACAAACAGCCTGGCAGCGACGACATTCGCGCTCTCGAACAGTCAGCGCCGCGCAAACACCGCCACGCCGCGTGGGTCACCAGAGAACGGCAATCGGTACACCCGCCGCGAGACCAGCTCGAGCTCAGCGGCCGCCGCATGCGCGCCAAGCGCCGCCTCCGACGGAGTCTGCCCAAGCATCGCCACCACTCGGCCGCCCGGCGCGAGGTAATGGCGTGCCAACAGCAGCCAGGGCCCCACGTCCATGAACGCTCGCGAGATGAGCACGTCAGCCAGTGGGAGCTTCTCAGCCAAGGGTGACCCTTCGGCACGAGCATGAATCGGCCGCACCCTGCCCGCCAGGCCCACTGTAGCGACCGCGTTCTTCATGAAGGCGACCTTCTTGCCGACGGTATCGACCAGCGTCACCTCGAGCTCGGGGCGCATCAAGGCGAGCGGTATGCCGGGCAACCCTGCACCCGCGCCGAGATCGAGAACGGTTCGGCCCACCACCTCGGGCAACACCGCCAACGAGTCGACCAGGTGCTTCTCGACCACCTCCTCGGGCTGGGTGATGGCGGTGAGGTTCACCCTCTCGTTCCACTTGAGCATCGTGGTCGCGT
>JANLPS010000504.1:0-8237 GCA_031367385.1 Archangium sp.
CTTCGAAGACGCGACCACCTACGATCTGCTGCAGAACGCGCGGCGCGACGCATCGACCCGGCCGCTCTCGCTGGCCCTGGCCGGGCTGATGTTGGCCCGCAGCCTCATCACCCTGGTCACCCTCGGCGCCCTGCTGTGGGACCTCGCCTGGTGGAGCGTCATCCCCCTCGCGCTCTCGGCCATTCCCGAGTTCTTCATCGAGACCAAGCTCTCGGGAGAAGCCTTCAGCCTCTCGTCGGGCCGCGCTCAAGACAGCCGTCGGCTCAGCTACCTCGAGTCGATGCTCACGCAAGATTCGCACGTCAAAGAAGTGAAGCTGTACGGGCTCGGGCCGCTGGTGATGGGCCGATACCGCGCGTTATTCGAACGGTTTTTTCTCGAAGACCGCTCACTGGCGCGCCGTCAGTTGATGCTGGGCACCTTCTTCGCGGGCCTCTCGTCGCTCTCGTTCTACGTCTGCTACGCGGCCGTAGGGTACCGCGCGGCGATGGGGCACTTGAGCGTCGGTGACCTGACCCTCTCGGTCGTCGCCTTTCGCCAAGGCCAGGGGGCGCTCGAAGACGTGCTCAGCTCGCTGGCGGGCATGTACGACGACGCGCTCTACGTCACGAATCTGGCGAAGTTCTTCGAGCTCCCCGCGTCGTCTGGGCCGGTGGTGGTGAACGCGCTCAACACCCTGCCTCCCGGGCGCTTCGAGATCGAGCTCGACCATGTCTCATTTCGTTACCCGAGCCGCGAGACCTGGGCGATTCGCGACCTCTCGTTGAAGATCGCAGCTGGTGAAAAGCTGGCGATCGTCGGAGAAAACGGCGCCGGCAAATCAACGTTGATCAAGCTGCTGCTTCGACTGTACGAGCCGACCGAAGGCACCATTCGCTTCGGGGGCATCGACGTACGCGAGCTCGATACCGACGCGCTTCGCTTGCGTCTGGGCGCGGTCTTTCAAGACTTCGTTCGCTACCAACTGACCGCGGCTGAAAACATCGGCTTCGGCGATCTCGCCCGGCTGGCTGCCCCCGAGGCCATCGCCCAGGCGGCCAAAGACGGCGGCGCCGAACAGGTGATCGGAGAGCTGCCCGAGCATCAGAAGACCATGCTCGGTACCTGGTTCGAGAACGGCCATGAGCTGTCAGGGGGCCAGTGGCAGAAGCTCGCCATCGCCCGCAGCTTCATGCGGCTGACCGGAGGCCCGAATGGAGACGGCGCCGACCTGCTGATTCTCGACGAGCCCACCGCCGCGATCGACGCCGCCGCCGAATTCGCGCTCTTCGAGCGCTTTCAGCGCCTCACCGTGGGCCGCAGCGCGATCATCATCTCGCATCGCTTCTCAACGGTCAGAATCGCCGACCGAATCGCAGTGCTCGAGCACGGCAAATTGCTCGAGTTGGGGAGCCACGAACAACTCCTCGCCCAGGGCGGCCACTACGCGCACCTCTTTCGACTCCAGGCGAAAGGGTACCAATAGCGCGGGTCTACCGCTCGAGCGCGATGAGGTTGTCGGCCACGCGCAGCAATGCCGCGGCCGCGACGCTCTCAGGCGCGTTCTGAAGCAACGCCTTTCGGGCGCGAACCGACTGCCACACGGCATCGTCATGGTTCACCGCGCCGAGAAACCCGAGCTCGAGCCCGAAGAACTTCTTCCACGCTGCTGCGACGGTCGGGCCTACGTCGAAATCAACTCGGGTGCGCGCCTGGTTCACCACCAGCCACGGGTGAAAGCCGGTCAACCCCTGCTCCAACCGGGTGGCGGCCTCGGGGTTCGTCTCTCGCAGCTCGGCCACTACGTCCCACGGGCCTTTGGCGAGCGCACCGTCACGGGGCGCCAACGCCGCCCCCACCAGCTGGGCGAAGTCGTCGTCGGGGGCCAAGGTCTGCAGCCGCCTGAAGAACGCCGCCTTGATGAACCGGTACGCGTTCTCAATCGACGTCGGCTCGGGGAGCAGCACCACGATGCCGGTGTCGGCCACCAGAAAAAAATCGAGCACGTTGTAGCTGGTGCCTGCACCCAAATCGATCAGCACGTAATCGACGTCGAGCGTGCGCAAGTGCCGAATCAACTTCGTCTTCTGCGAGTGCTTCGGGTTCGCCGCGTCGAGGCCGTCCATCGCTCCAGACACGATGCGCAGCCGCTCGATGCCCGTGGGTACCAATACGTCTTCGAGGTGCTCGACCTTGCGCTCGACGAAATCAGAGAGCGTCACCTGCGGCTGCGGCACACCCAAACATGTATGCAAATTGGCGCCGCCCAGGTCAGCGTCGACCAGAATCACCTGCGCCCCCCGCTGCGCGAGCGCGATGCCGAGGTTCGCCGACACCATCGACTTGCCGATGCCGCCCTTGCCTCCGCCGATGGCTACGATGCGACGCGCCCGCCCCTTGCGTGACGATTGACGCGGCTTGGGAAACTCGATCACCGAGCCCACTGCCCCATCGTCTTGTGCGCGTGCCCCGTTGTCAGTCATCTCTTCACTCACTGCTCTTTCAGCTCAACGTTCCAGTACGAGGCGTCGGTCAGGTTCAAGAAGGGCAACCACGCCCGATACGCCTTTTCCTTGCCACCCCTGAACAGCGACGTCCACTTTGGTCTGTCCGGAGTGCGAAGCAATTTCATGTGCGCCTGCTCGGGCGTACGGCCTCCCTTGCGCAGATTGCACTCGATACACGAACAGACGACGTTCTCCCAGCACGTCGTACCGCCCTGCGACCTCGGCTTGACGTGGTCGAGGTTCAAGTCGCTGCGCCGCAGCTGCCGGCCGCAGTACTGACAGGTATCTTCATCGCGGGTGTAGATGTTGATTCGCGAGAAGCGAACCCGGGTCTTCGGCACCTTCTCGAACGCGGTGAGCACCAACACCCGCGGTACCCGAATGCGCCGCGCAATCGTGTTGATGGCGTCTTGTTCGTTGGCGGCTGAAAGCGCCGTCCAGTCTTCGAAATCGTACAGGCGATAGTGTTCGTCGATCGCGCGGGCCACGCCTTGGCACAACAACGAAAAGGCGCGGCGCACGCTGGTGACGTGAATCGGGTGATAGTGGCGATTGAGCACGAGCACAGAGGTGTTCAGCATTCAGTTCCTTAAGGCGGCAGTCGCGATTGCCCGCGCCACCGCTTCGAGATCGGCCTCTTCTACGCAACGCACATCGAGCCAGACTTCGCCGTCATTCAAACGGGCGACGATGGGTGGCACTCCGGCCCTCAACAGGTCATGAAATTCGGCTGGTCGGCGCACCTCGAGCGCCACCGACCATGAAGGTAGCGCCGAGAGCGGCATTGAGCCTCCCCCGACCTGGCTGGTCGACGAAACAACCCGGTGCTTGAACGGCCCGAGCAGCCTGGAGAGCGTCTGGGCCCGTGTGCGCAGCGTCTCGAGGGGCTGCGACAGCAACGCCCGCACCGGCAGCTCCGAGTCTTCGACCCCGTCTCGATACAATTCGAGCGTCGCTTCGAGCGCCGCGACGGTCAGCTTGTCGACCCGCAGGGCCCGGTTGAGCGGGTGCTTGCGCAAGCGCTCGAGCGCACGCGTGCTGCCCACGATCAGCCCGGCCTGGGGGCCCCCGAGCAGCTTGTCACCCGAGAAGGCGACCACATCGGCACCGGCCGCGACCACCGACGCCACCGTCGGCTCTTGGGGTATGCCCTCGCCGTGAAAGGCCTTGAGCACCCCACTGCCGAGATCTTCAAACAGCAGCACGCCGCGTTCATGGGCCAGCGTGGCCAATACCTTGGTCGGCACGCCGTCAGCAAACCCGACCTGCGCGAAGTTTGACTGGTGCACCTTCACCAGCAGCCCGGTCTTTTGATTCACCGCGTCTGCATAATCGGCGAGGTGGGTACGGTTGGTCGCGCCGACCTCGACCAGATGCACGCCGGCTTGGCGCATCACGTCGGGTATTCGAAACCCGCCGCCGATTTCGACCAGTTCTCCTCGAGAAACGACCGCCTCACGCCCCGCCGCCAACGCCGAGAGCACCAGCAGCACCGACGCCGCGCCATTGTTCACCACCAGCGCGTCTTCGGCTCCAGTCAGCGCGCACAGCATCTCGACGACCGGAGCATACCGGCTCCCCCGCTCACCCTCGTCGAGATCCATCTCCAGGTTACAATAGCCTCGAGCGATCTCACCGATTCGGTCGATCGCTCGCTGCGCCAACGGAGCACGCCCCAGATTCGTGTGAAGCACCACGCCGGTCGCGTTGATCACGCGCCGCAGGTTGGGCTGCCGAAGCCGCTCGACCGCAGAGCGCACGTCGTCATCGCTCACCGAGACCGACGCGCCCGAAAGAATCGCCGCACGCGCCACCGCCACGGCGTCACGACACGCCTTCACGGCGATCGCGTGCGACAGGCCCGTCAACGTCGCCTGCAATGAGCCTCGCGTCAGCAGCTCATCGACCGAAGGCAACGTTCGAAGCCGCTCATTGAGCGAGAGTTCGACCATCGGTCACGCAACTGTAGCGCAACCGAGTGAAATTCAAGAGTTTGCGGCCAAAAAGCAAAACGTCACCCGCTTTGAAATGGAGCGCCAAGGTCTTGTGCAGGCAGACCAGCGCCCAGTACCCCGAGACAATCCGCTCGGCGCCACTGTTCTCCGTTTCAAAAGCGGGCGACGTCTGCCCGACTCAAGGCTCAACCGTGAGGCGTTGAGCTCAATCTTCCTCGAGACTGCCGTGCCAGTAGGTCATGTCGCGCAGCCAGTTCGACCACGACGCGGGCATGCCCTTCTGAAACATGAACGTCAGCCGTACCGACTCAGGCAACTTCTTCGGTTTGATCGGCACCGAGCGCAGCGCCATTCGCGCCTGCTCCGGCGTACGCCCACCTTTCGCCTGGTTGCAGGGCACACAGGCGATAACGATGTTGTCCCAGGTCGTGCGACCCCCCTGAGAGCGCGGTACCACGTGGTCATAGGTGGCCTCGGCCCGGGTCACCTTTCGAGCGCAGTACTGACACTGCTGATGGTCGCGGGCGTACACGTTTTCACGTGAGAACCGCACGATCGGCTTACGCCTTGCCAGCATTCGAAAGAACCGCACCACTGACGGCATTTTGATCTCGAAGCTGACCGCCCGAATCGTCTTGTCTTCGTACGCCTCGACCACCTCGACCTTGCCCAGAAAGAGCAAGGTGATGGCGCGCTGCCAGGTGATGCGGGCCACGGGCTGAAATGACGCGTTGAGTACCAGGGTCTCCATCTGCTCCTCCTTTCGGCCTGACGTCGATCCTCACACAACATTCGACGGGCGGCAGTTCGGCCAACTCAGACGTTCGAGAGAGAAATACCTGAATGCTTTCTGCGCTTTCATGAAGGTAGGCGACAGACCCACCTCAGCCGGTCTTCGCCTTCGATGTGGGTTTGGGCTTCGGTTTGGGCAGCGGAGCGACCGACTTCGCGATGTCGGTCGGCGCGTACAGCAGCTTGTAGGTCGCGTAGCTGCGCAGCACCCGCTTGACGTAGTTGCGGGTCTCCTGGAGCGGGATGTTCTCGACCCACTCCGCCACGTCAGCGTCGCCATTGGCGCGGCGCCAGCGGTTCACCGCGCTCTCGCCTGCGTTGTAGCTGGCCAGCGCGAAGGGCTTGGCCCCCTTCATTCGGGTCACGAGCCCAGAGAGGTATTTGGCGCCCAGCTGAATGTTCAGCTCGGGCTCGAGCAGCGCAGCGGTGGTCGGGTGGCGCAGCTTCAGCTGGCCCGCCACTTCTGCCGCGGTCGCGGGCATCAATTGGCACAGACCGAGCGCTCCGGCCCAGCTGAGCGCCTTCGGGTCGAGCGCACTCTCTTCACGCATCAAGGCCTGGAGCAGATCCGGGTCGAGCTGATCGGCCGACTCCGACGAGGCCTCGACCAGATCTCGAAAGACGTTCGGGTACGCGATCTCCCAGATGCTTCGATTCTCAGGGCTGATACGGCCACTCAGATCTCGACGCAGCCACAGACGAGTCATGCCGTGCGCGGCCCGAGGCTCATTGGCCAGCGCCAGCACCTGCACCATCAGCCTCAGTGAATCTCCCGGCAGGTTCGTTCTGTCGACCGAGAGAATCTCCATCGGTACCAGCTCGGTCAGGCCCAGCCGCAACAGCTCGACGGCGCTTTGAAACTGAGGGTCTTTCGCCACCGGCCCCGCGTAGAGGGGAAACGAGTCGGTCGCGGTTGGCGGCGCCGCGGTCTCGGAGCGAAGCGTTTCACTCACCTTCGGGTCGAGCGCGTCGACCTTCTCGCGCGAGATCAGGCCGTAGTAGCTCGCGGGGTGCTCGCGGGCGATTTCGGCATAGAGGGCCACGGCGTCGTTTTTTCGGTCTTGCGCCTCGGCGATACGCGCGCGCCAATAGCCGGCACGCTCCAGCTCTCCACTGTCGTCGGCGTTCGCCCAGCGGTGCTCGATTTCAGCGAGGTAGTCATTGGCGTCGTCGAGCTGTGATTCTCCTCGAGCGACCCAGAAGAGCTTGAAGAGCGCCTCGGGGGCGAAGTCGGCGGTCGGGTAGCGGTTGACCAGCTCAATCAAGCTCTCGACACCCTCATCGAGCTGGCCGGCGCGAAGAAAGCTGTCGGCCGCGAAGAACAGGCCGTCGTCGGCGAACGTGTGCTCAGGAAATTCACGGGCCAGCGTTCGATACGTCTCGGCGGCCAGCGCCGGAGCAACGATCGTCTGACTGAACCCCAACGTGTACAGCGCCCGTGCCCGAATATCGGCGTCTGCGCACTTCTTCGTCACCGGCCCCAGCACCGCAGCGGCCTTCGCGTGGAGCCGCTGCTTGCGGTACCCCTTGCCAACGGCGAAGTGGGCCCGGCAGGCCAGCGCATCTGGCACCTTGAGCTTGGTGACCAGCGGCTCGAGCATGGTGATGCCCTGCACGTTGCGGTGCGCGTCGATCAGCACTTCAGCTCGGGTCACCACCACGTCATCAGGCACCGCCGAGAGCGCACCAATTCGACCCTCGGCCCTCGCGGCTTGGCCCGTGAGCGGGTGCTTCGACCACAACGCCAACAACGCCTTCTTCTCGGCTTTCGCATCAGCACGAGCGAGCTGAATATCAGCGAGCGCCATCAACGCTTCAGCGCCCAAATCGCGACCCCACGGAGGCGCCGGCCGATCGACCAACCCATCGAGCGCCGCCGCGGCTGCTTTGAAGTCTTTCAAATTCTTCAGCGCGCGCGCGGTGCCGAGCTTGGCATCGCTGAGCAGTCGCGAGTTCGAGGCGACCGCTCCGAACGCGCGGCGAGCGCTCTGCCAATCACGCGCGCTCTCATAGGCCCACCCCGCGTACACGAAGCACCTGTCTCGCAGCGGCGCGTAGTCGAGCGCGAGGGCTTCGAATGATTTACCCGAGAGGTCAGACTCGAGCCCTCGATACGCGGCGAGCGCTCGGAGAAACCGCACCGGGTTCGAATCGGGCACGGTCGAGAGCTTCTCTTTGACCGTCGCGTAGCGGCCCGAATCGAACGCAACCTTCGCATCACGGAGCGCGCCTTCAGCGAAATACGGCGCCAACTCAGCGCGCTCGACCTTGGGCCCGCGATCAATCGGCACCGTGCGAGTCTCAGGGCTGGGGAAGGCGGGGTTCGCCAGCCGTGCGAAGCCGGGGTCGGCCGAGTCGGCCTCGCGTTCAACCGGCAACCACTCGGGAGACGTATTTTGAGCCCAAGCACTGAGCGGGAAAAGCACCATCAACGAACAAACGAAAACTGCGCGCACCGCCCCATCCTACGTTCGTCGTGAGCGAAGTCGAAGGACCCTCCCAGACCCCAGGCCCCGGGGTACACTCACGAAGCGTCATGGACATTCGGACCCAAAGCTCGCTGCTCGCGGCCATCGTCGGCTTCGCGTTGGGCGTGGCGATGCTGCTGCGCAAACCCCGAGCCCGCGTGTTGACGCTCTACGGCATCTTCGCGATCTCGATCGGCCTGTTCCAACTCTCCCGGTTTCTCGAGGGCATTTTCCCTTTTAATGGCGGCAACTTGGTCGGGCGCATCATGCTCGGCGCGACGATCGTCAGCGGCGCGCTCCTGCCTTCGACCGCCCTCTCGTTCTTTCTCGAATTTCTCAATTTCAGCCCCCGGGCCTCTCGCTACGGCCGGCGAATGTCGTTGTTCTCACTGCTCCTGGGCCTCGCCGTCGGAGCCACGCCCCTCGCCGATTTGCTCTGGGCGCGCATCGCGGTCTCGGTGTGGGTGTTGCTCGCACTGACCTTTTCGGCATCGCTCGTCATCGCGCGCATGCGGGCGAGCGAGTCGCGAATCGCG
>JANLPS010000217.1:0-9950 GCA_031367385.1 Archangium sp.
AGTTCGCTGAACGATCGAGATCTCCCAGCGACAGGCCGACGAGCTCAGAGACGCGGAGGCCTCCGCCGTAGAGCACCTCGAGCATCGCGCGGTCTCGCAGCGACAACAGCCGCTCGACGTCGGGCGCATTCATCAGCGCGAACGCCTCGTCGACGGGTATCGCGCGCGGCAACTTGAGCGGCAACTTCGGTGACTTCACGCGCCGAGCCGGGTTCGCCTCGATCAGCTTTCGACGCGAGAGAAATTTGTAGAACGATTTGATCGACGCCAGCCGGCGTGCACGGGTTGCCGGCGAGAGCTCGACCGACTGCTGGCCCAGGTACCCGCGAATGTGAAGGTGGGTGACTTGCCCGAATTCAACGCCTTGTCCCTCGAGGTACTGGGCGAAGATCTTCAAGTCGAGCGCGTAGGCCTTGAGCGTGTGCTTCGAGACGACCTTCGAGACCTCGAGAAACCGAAGAAATTCGACGACCCAATCGCGCACGGCCGCACTCTACCGGCCAAAGCGATCAGCGGCGAGTTTCAGCGAACCCGCTTGAGCTCGCGGGGCTCGGCGTGCGCGTCGCCCACCACGTCAGCGACCGCGACGATTTGCCGAGCCGGGAGACCCTTGAGCTTGTCGACCTCTTGCTCGAGCTCGAGCACCCGCCGCGACAACCGCGCTACTTCGGTCGCGGTGCCAGCGTCAAACGCCCCGCGAGGCTCGAACACGTGACCGACGCCCAGCTTGAGCAGGGCTTCGACGAAGGGTTTGCCAGCGAAGCGAATGGTCGCGCCAATCACCGGTATCAAGAGCATCAGCATCGACAACGAAATGCCGATCAATTGAACCAAATCGATGGGCAGAAACTCGGTACCAAGGAGGAGCGGTAGGTGCACGGGCGCCCACACGAATACCCGACCTACCGATTGCGTGCAGCTGGTCTTTTCGCACCGCCGCGGGGGTGCGCCGTGTCGTACACCTGCCGCATTCGGGCTTGGCTGACGTGGGTATAAATCTGGGTCGTCGACAGGTCGGCGTGACCCAGCATCGCCTGCACGATTCGCAGATCGGCCCCTCGCTCGACGAGGTGTGTCGCGAACGAGTGCCGCAACTTGTGAGGAGAGATCGGCTTGTCGATGCCCGCTCCCCGGGCATAGCGGCGCAGCAATTTCCAGAAGCCCATGCGCGAGAACCCCTTGCCTCGCGGGGTGACGAAGAGGGTCTTCGAGACCTTGGCTTTCAAAATGCCAGACCGGGGGCCCTCGAGGTACGCCTTGACCCGCGTGATGGCATGCGAGCCCAACGGCACCAGGCGCTCTTTGCGGCCCTTGCCCATGGTGAGCACGAACCCATCGACCAGGTTGACGTCATTGATCGTCAACTTGAGCAGCTCAGAGACCCGCAGCCCGGTCGCGTAGAGCACCTCGATCATCGCCCGGTCTCGAATGCCGACCAGGGTCTTCTCGCTCGGGGCCGCCAGCAGCCGCTCGACCTCAGGCAGCGACAAAAACACCGGCAGCTTGCGCGCATGCTTGGGGGTGTCGAGGTCTGAGGCCGGGTTCTGGGCGACCAGCTTTTCGTCTTCGAGAAATTTGTAGAACCCCCTGAGCGCGGCGAGGTGGCGGGCGCGGCTTCGGGGGCTCAGGCCCTTTTTGCCCAACGCAGCGAGGTGCTCGATCACGTCTTCGCGGGTGGCCTTCTCGACCGTTTTCTTGTGTCGTTGCAGCTCGCCCAGCCAGTCGCGCACGTCTGTCGCGTAGGCATCGACGGTCTTCGGCGCGAGGTTGCGCTCGGCGCGCAAGTAGGTGACGAACAGGTCGAGCAGCGCCGTCTGCATCAGGTGATGATGATGCCTTTGCCCTGCCGCAACACTTCAATTTGATCGTCGATCAACGAAACGATGGTCGAGGGCTCGTTGGGTTGCACGCCGCCGTCGAGAATCAGGTCGAGGCGGTTGCCCAGCTCTTCTTTGATTTGCCGAGCGTCGGTGAGCACGTTGCCTTCGAGGTCGGTCGCCGAGGTGGTGACGATGGGGCGGCCGAGCTTGGCGGCGATGGCCAGCATCAACGGCGCCTGGGGCACGCGAATACCGACCTGGCGTTGCTTGGTGCGCATCATCTCGGGCACCAGCTTGGTCGCCTCGAGCACGAAGGTGAACGGGCCGGGGGTCAGTTGCCTCATGGTGCGGTAGGCGAAGTTCGAGACCACCGCATATCGGGCCACGTCTGAGAGATCGGGGCACAGAAACGCGAGCGGCTTTTTGCGGTCGCGCCCCTTCACGGAGTACAGGCGATCGATCGCCTTCTTCGACTCGAGGTCGCAGCCGATGCCGTAGTAGGTGTCGGTCGGGTACGCGATCAAGCCTCCGTCTTCGAGCACCTTGGCGGCGCGTTCGACCAGGCGCGGCTGAGGGTGAACGGGGTCGACCTCGACAATCGGTGCTGCAGGCATATGCGCGCGCCTGTACCGGAAAACCTCAGCGTTTGCAGGATTTCAACGTCGGCACGAACGTCTGCGTCTCCGAATGCAGAGCAAACTCAACGATTTGGCACCCATCTCCGATCAGTGTGACGCTCGACGTACCACCCCAATCGGCGTGTAACCGCACCCTCGCCTGCCCGCGCGAATCGAACAGCACGGTCGAGAGGCGCAGCTTGCAGTGATCGGGGTCTCCCGGCTGAACGTTGATGGCGGCCGCGGCCCGGGCCTTGTTGAAGAACCAGAAGTCGCCCTGATTCGCACCGGGGCTCGGGCAGAAGCGCGCGCTCGGCCAGTCGAGGTCGAGCTGGTAGCCATTCTTGATCGTCGGCGCGGTGCACGCTTTTTTCGGCTCGAAGGTGGCGTCTGAGAGCTGCTTCACCACGTCGGTGAGCGTCGCCTTGTGCCTGAAGAACCGGGCCTCGAAGCCGGGCGTCGCGTCGAGCCATTGCTGGAGTTGTTCGATCGCCCGCGCCGTGCCACCCAGCATTCGCATCAGGTACACGGCCTGAGGGGCACAGCCTTCGATCACCGGTACGAGCGGCTTGTCGACCGCGTTCATGCCCGTCGGCGGTATCTCTTCGACCACGTTGCCGAGGTGACCCAATGGCGCCGAAATGTCGCGCGGCGAGTCGGGTAACCGCAACGGCCCCTGCGCCGGAGCCGCCGCGAGCAGCGACGTGAGCAGGAGACTGAGCATCGAGCCGTTCTAGCGCTCCTGCACCAGCGGGTCTCTATCGTTCCTTCGCCGCGCTGCGGTGTCGACTGCGCAGAGCGAGCACGGTTGTGGGCACCAGGAGCATGAGCCAGGTACCGCTTGATGACGTGCACCCGCAGCCTTCTGACGTCGCCGTCACCACCGGGCGAAGCTGGGGTGTGGCGCCGGCATCGGTGCCCGCCGATTCCACATTTCCCGCATCGAGCTTGGCTGAGCCCGCGTCGAGACCGAACCCAGCGTCGAAGGCGGTGCCGGCGTCAACCATCGGGGGCATGCCGCCGTCGCACGAGCTCGTCACGGTTTGAAACGTCACGGTTTGCTGAAGCAGCTTCGCCGGGTCGTTGCGCACCAGGGTCGTCGAGTGCGTGACCTTGACCGAGACGGTGACTCCGGTGCCGACGTTCGCGGAGATCGAGCTGCCGCCGACTTGAGGCACGCCGTTCACCGACCAGGCGTAGGTGATGCCGGAGATCGGCACGGGGTTGACCGAAAACGTCATCGGGCCGCACCCGGTCGTCGCCTGCGACGGCTGATAGGAGTCGACCAGCGTCACTCGGTTGAAGAACGTTCGAATCAGGCCCTCGATGCAGACGCTGCAATAGGGCACTCCGAGAATCTTCATTTTGCAGTTGGTGTCTTTGGGTCGATACAACCCCGTCGCCATGTACCGCGCGCCCTCGAACGCGCCGATGCTGTCGACGGAGGCGCTCTGATTTTCTGGCGTCGGCAAGGGTGTGCCCGGCTCGACCCACGCAGCCCACTTGATGCCCGAGTTCGCGAGCCGACTCGCGTTGGGCTCGGTGCAGTCGCTCGCGGGGCACAGCGGGTAGGCCGGGTACGGGTCATCATATTCGTCGGCCAGGCCACCGACGCTGTGCCCCAGCTCGTGAATGAGAATTTCGGGCGCGCTGGGGTTGGTCGAGAGCGCAGCGATGACTCCGCCTGAGCCGCCGTACTTCGCGTCATTCACCAGAACCACGAGCTGGTCGTACTGCGGGCTCGCTTGCGCGGCGACGGTGAGAACCGCGCTGTTGTTGAAGCAGATGCTGCGGTCGACTCCGCCGCAGCCGAAGTACGAGCCGAGCGCCGTGTCTCGCATCGCGCCGTCGCTCCCGTTATCGGCTCCGTCTTCGTTCGAGACGACGTGAATGATCGAGACGTTGAAGAGGCCCGCGTATTCCTTCCACGGGGTGGAGGCGAAGAGGCGGTTCACGATGGTGTTGCCGTCGTCGGTGAACTTGGTCTGATCTTGAGTGCGGTAGCCGTCACCGACGATGACGAGGTCGAAGCGGTTGCTCGAGAGACCCGCATCGCGGAGCACTTCGACTTCGTAGGCGCCCAGCGCGAGCACGGTGATCAGACCGATCATCTTCGTGACTCTGCGCTACAGATCGCAGCTCGACCAGGCCGGGTTGCAGAAGGTGACGTCGCGGCGAATCGAGTGTGGGGGCTCGCTTGCCCACGAGGTGCCGTCAGTCGAGGTCTGCAGCGTGTAGGTGAACGTCGACCACTTCGGGCCGTAGTACAGGTCGCTCTTCGGTATCGTGAAGCGGTACCGGTAGTTATTGCCGGTTCGGCCCGAGGCGCTCAGCCAGACTGGCGTCAGCGCGACGCCATCGAGGCTCTGCTGGGCACGGGCGAGCACCGCGGCGGGTTTTTCGACCGAAGCGTCGGTCAACCCCGGCACCCACACATCGATCTCAACGAAGGCGCAGGCGCGTTGTTGCACGTAGCTGTCGAGCACTGCGGGGTCGGCGACTCCATCACGCCGGGTGCAGTCTCGCGCGAAGCTCGAGCCGATGTCGCCCAACCACCCGACCGGCTTGAACGCGACGGGCTCGATGTCGAAGCTGTAGTTCGCGCCTTCGTTCGAGTCCCACGCTTGGCAGGAGCTGCCGGCGCCCGTGAAATTCGAGAACCACACTTCTGCCCGCGTCGCCCCGACAGGAATCGCGACCGTCAACGGCACCGAGTGCGCGGTGGAGTTGTTCGGCGTCGAACCATCGAAGCCCCGCACGGTGCCTTCGACCACCTGCAGCGAGGGGAAGAACCGCACCGACCCTCGAATGTCCCACGCGGGGTAACCATTGTGGGTGCCGCGACAGTCGGGCAGGCGCTCGATGGCGTAGTCGAGCGTGACGGTGCCACCGGCCACCAGCGCTGCGTGCTGCTCATTGCGCCAGCCTGTTTGAAACACGAGCGTCGAGGCTACAAACGGCTTGCCCGGGCAGACCTTCGCGTCATCGGAGACCGTGAACTGATTGTCGGCGGTCAGTGCGTAATTCTCGGAGTCGCCCTGCCCTCGCTGCTTGTCGAACAGGCGGTCACCAGACGCTGTTTGCCAGAACGGAGCGACCTCGATTCGGCTGCGCGAAATGCTCGTGCTCGACAGGCCCGTCTCCATGGTGTCGCGATCGAGCCGAAACGAATATCGAACGAACCCCGCGGGCGCCGGGTTCGGCGTCACCTGATTCGCGGTCACCTGCGACCACTGCGATGCGTTGCGGTTTCGAAAGATCGCGAAGGCCTGACCCCCGGCGGCGACCGTGCTCGCGACGACGTCGAGGGTGCCCTCCCAGACGAAGAAGCAGCGACCTGACACGCAATTCGTCACGAAGGTGCCATTGCTCGAGGCGCGGGTCAGCGTTCGCAACGCCACGGTGCAAGACCGGTCGGCGCGATCGAGCATTGACTGGGCCTGGGCGTCGTCGCCGGCCGGTTGAATCGAGCCCGCCACGTCTCCGCAGCCAGAAAGCACACAGACGGCGATCAACACGGTGGAGGCGCGCATAAGGTGCCGCTCGTGTAGGGCATGTGCCCCGCTCTGTCTACATGCCCCCCGGCTCCGTTCATGCTGGGGGGACTCGAAGCACATGCGGTACGTGCAGATCAGGCATCAACTGCCGGCCCTTCGAGTCCCTCCGGGCGAACGAACGGAGGCTAGCAGCCGCCCGCGTCGTCGCAGCCCGCATCGGGGCCGGTGCCACCCGCATCAGCAGGCGCCCCCGCGTCGACGGGCGGCCCACCGGCATCAACCGGTGAACCCGCGTCAACGGGAGGCGAGCCGGCGTCAGCGGGCGGCCCACCCGCATCGACCGGCGGCGACCCGGCGTCAACCGGCGGAGTACCCGCATCGACCGGCGGCGTGCCCGCATCACCCGGCCCACCCGTGCCAGCATCGCCCGGGCCCGGCTGCCCGGCGTCAACTGTCGGAGGCTGACCCGCATCGGTCGCAGGCTTGCCAGCGTCGGGCTTGTTCGGTCTCCCCGCGTCGGGAATCGGGGGGTAGATGATCACCGAGCCGTCGGGCACCGAGCCGTCGATTTCAACGGGGAAACCGCCGTCAGGTAGGCGATCGGCGCGCAGCACGACGAACGGCGACAAGTGCGTCGTCTGCCCGGTGATTTCGCCGCGAACCCGGTCGATGATCGGCGTATCGAGGGCGACCCACTCATGGGTGTCAGGGTCTCGGGTGTAGATGCGCAAGAGGTTCTCGCTGGGCACGTCGTTCGCGTCGACGATGTCGAGCCTGATGCTCACCGTCGCGGGGATCAGAAACTTCACCGGCTTGCCGTTGGTCGCCGAGATGTCGAAGCCCTCGCTGAGCGCTCCAGTCGGCGTGTCGCTGCCGGTGTTCAATCGAATCGTGGTCGACTCGGTGAGCGCGCCGGGCTTGATGTTGATGCAGATCTTGCGATCGCCCAGACAGCTCTCGCCGCCCGTCGGCAAGAAGGTGTCTTCGGTACCGACCCCTCCGCACGACGCCGCGATGGCGAGCCCGACCAGCAAACCCACGACGACCAGCAATTGAGTGGAGCGCACGGGTGGCACCATACCAGCGGTGAAGCTTGACGCCGCTCTGAAGCGCGCCAAAGTACGGCGCCTTTCTCATCCTTCCGGAGATTTCCATGAAACGACTGATCGTAGCCCTCACCGCGCTGGCCCTCGCGGCCTGCGGCAATAACGCAAAAGACGCAAACGGAGACGGCATCGGTGACGGCACGGTCAACCCCACCTCGGTTACGACGGTCGCTCCCTCGACCCCGGTCGGCTCGGTGTCGGGAACTGTGTTGACGACCCAATTCAAGCCGTTGGCCGACGTGACGGTCACGCTGGTGCTCGGCGGCCGAACCAACGCAACCGATGGCAAAGCCTCGTCTTTCGCCGGTACCACCGACGCTGCGGGCAACTTCTCGTTTCAGAACGTGCCCGCCGGCTCACAGGCCGAGGTCACCTTTCAGAAAATGGGCTTCGGTGAAGTACGCACCGCGGTCGCCGTGCCCGCTGGCACTGGCAACGTGCCGGTCAACAACGCCAACGGCAACGTCGGCGTGGTCTTGCTGAACGCGCTCACCGCCACCGTCAAATTCAACGTCTTCACCCGCGCGGGCCAGCCGGCCAAGAGCGTGCGCGGTCTGCTCGAGGTTTCTCCCGCGGGCTTCACCGGCGCCGGCACAGGCGCTGTGACCTACGGCAACCCGTCGGGCATCGTCAGCGTCGATGCGACAGTTGACGACACGGGCACCATCACCTTCGTCGGCGTGCCCGACCCCGCCGAGCTCTCGCGCGTCTCGGCTTCGAGCAACTACACCCTGGTGTTGAGCTCGTTCGACCAGAACAACGACGGCCGGGTCGACTTCAACGGCAGCATCACGAGCTATGCCGGCCGCGACCTGTTCACGATGGGCCAGCAGACGATCTTGCTGAGCGACGCGCGGGTCGCCTCGCCGTTGTCGATTCTCGCCACCAACATCGAGAGCCTGCGCACCCCGGGCGTCAGCTCGCCCTTGCGCAACCTGCTCAAGCCCAACGACAAGATCTACGTGCTCTTCAACCAGCCCGTGCTCGGCGGCACCTCGCTGACCGCGAAGATCGTTCAAGAAGACTGCTCGACCTCGGCGGCGATGACCTACGAGCTGAGCACCCAGGGCACCCTGCTCACCATCACCCCCGGCACGGGGTGGACGGTCGGCACCAAGTACGCCGTCGCCATTCGCGCGACGCCCACCGACACCACCGGCATCGCCAACACGACCGCCTTCTACGGCTACTTCTTCGGCGGTGACGCAGCGACGCCCAAGCCGGTCGCGGCGGCCACCTTCACCGGCAAGAAGGCACCCGGCAGCACTGGCTCGTCGACCGCGTTGCAGAACGGCGACACGCTCTACGTGAACTTCGACGCTCCGGTTCGCTCGATCGGCGGCCCCTCGGCGCGGGTGTTCTTCAACTACGACCTCGACGGCAGCGGCACCACCGGCGGCATGGGCGACATCGGCGAAGTGGGCGGCCCCTTCAACACCGGGTTGGCCATCTCGCAGTCAGAAGTGGCCTCGACCACGGCCAACACCTTCGCGTGCGTGGCCTCGGGCTATTCGAGCCGCTACGTGGTGGCCCTGACGGCGCTGCCGACCTCGGGCGTGCCGGCTGGCACTCAGATGAAGATTCTCTTCTCGAAAGACACCAGCACCACCGAGGGCTACCAGACCATCTGGGGCGTACCGGTGCTGCCGACGAACGGCGAGCTGGCGGGCACCTTGGCCGTCAGCAACTAAGTGCTCCAGGTTGCGCTGCTGCTGTGGCTGGGGGCCGAGGTGAGCCTCCAGCCTGGCACCGCACGGCCCGGCGACGCGGTGCTGGTCACCGTGCGCCAGACCGAGGTGGCTCCCACCGGCTCCATCGGGGCCTGGGAGCTGACCTTTTTACCCGTGGCTGACGGCTTCGAGGCGCTGCTGCCGCTCTCGGTCGAAGCCAAGACGGGCGAGTACGAGCTCACGGTGGTGATGGGGCACGGCCGCGAGAAGACCTTCATGACCGGCACGCTCGAAGTGGTACCGGCGAATTTTCGCAAGAGCGAGCTGACGGTCTCGAAGAAGTTCACCAGCCCGTCGAAGAAAGATCAGCAGCACGCAGCGCGAGACCAGTTGGCCTTCAACGAGGCCTTCGACGTCGACTTCGAGCCCTGGCTCTTCTCGGCCAACTTCGAGTGGCCGCGGCCGAAGGTCATCACCGCCCCGTTCGGCGATCGCCGCATGTTCAACGGCAAGCAGAAGAGTCAACACTACGGCACTGATCTCGATGGCGACACCGGCGACTCGATCTACGCCGCGAATGACGGCGAGGTCGTGATGGTGCGCGACTGTTTCGGCTCGGGCAACACGGTGCTGGTGCACCACGGCGGCCGCCTGTTCACGGCCTACTTTCACATGTCGAAGTTCGAGGTGGTCAATGGTGCGAGCGTCAAGCGGGGGCAGCTGCTCGGCCGCGTGGGCAAGACCGGTAGGGTGACCGGGCCGCACCTGCACTTCGGAGCGAAGGTCGATGGCAAGTGGGTGAACCCCGAGAGCCTGCTCTCGCTCGATTTCGGGCTGCCGGCGAGTGCGGTTAGCCAGGCAGCGGAGCAACCGCTCCAGTAACGCCGCGCAAGAAGGTCTCGACGACCTGGTCTCGAGCGCGGTTGAGCACTGCTTCGTCTTTACGGTCGAGCGAGCCCAAGACGAAGGCGGTGAGGCTCATCTCGATCGCGCCGAAGAGCATGGTCGAGCAGATCACCGGCTCGAGGTGCTTGGGCAGCTCCCCCTTCTCTTGTGCCTGGCGAAACATGCCGGTGGCGAGCGCGAGCACGTGACCGAACTCGGTGCCACGGTTGACGGCTCCGCCGGCAGGGCTTCGGCCGACCTCGAGAATTAGCACCTTCACCCCGCGGTGATCTCGCCGGTAGGCCTCGAAGGCCACTGAGACCACGCCGCGAATCTGATCGGCGAAGTGGGTCTC
>JANLPS010000014.1:0-8765 GCA_031367385.1 Archangium sp.
GGGAATGTAGCGGTCGCCGAGCACGCGAAATTCAGTGACGGTGCGAAAGGCGTGAATGGTCTTGGTGCCGACGTTGAAGCGGCCCAGCAAGCCGACGGTGAGCCCGCCGTCGCCATCGATGAGCAGCGAGTAATCGACGTAGGGCTTCAGGTCGACGTGCGCGGTCTGCACCACTTTGATCTCGGCGTCGAAACCGATGAGCTTGACCGCGCGGGTCGAGGCCACCAGGCGCCCGATCGAGTCGACCTGGCGGAGGACGGAGACCGGGTCGGTGGTGAGCTGGTATGGCGCCTTCCAGACGAGCGCTCCGCTGACGCCGACCGAGAGCGATTTGGTGAACAGGTTGTCTTTGTTGATGAACGCGAGGGGCTTGATGAAGGCGAGGGCCGAGACGGTGTTCCACTCCAGGAGGTCATTCGAGAACAGCTCGAAGCCGCCGTACTGGTTGTAGGCGTCGACCTGAACCGACGCGCGCGGGTAGTCGGTGTCGATGCTGGGCGAGTAGCGCCGAATGATGGCGCCATGGCCGACCGTCGAGGCGTAGCGTTGCCCGGCGCTGATGTACAAGTTGTCTTCTTTGCGGCCGTAGGTGACGTATTTGAGCAGGCGCCCGAAGTCGTGCACCGAGTCGTAGTCTTCGATGCGCAGGCGGCCGAGGCGCTTGGTGAGAATGGGCTGGCCCGAGCTGTCGTTGCTGAAGTTGATGATCTCGAAGCGCAGGGGCACGCCGAGGCCGATGCCGAGCTTGCCGTCGAGAAACCGCAAATCGACCATCGGCTCGACCAACGCGTAATAGGCGCTGTCGAAGCGATCGAGGCCGATCGAGACGCCGATTCGGGTGTTCTTGACCACCAGGCGGTCGCTGCCCAGGTACACCGAGAGCTCGCCCTTGATGAAGCCTTGCGCGGGCGCTTGCGGCTCGGCGGCGGTAGGGGTGGCTGCCAACACCATCGGTGCTGGCGTGAGCGAAGGCGCCGGTTCGGGCTCGGCGTACGGGTTCGCGCTCAGCTCACCAGCTGTCTTCGCCCCGGCGTCGACCGCATCGAGGCCTCCGTCGAGCGAGGCCAAGCTCACCACCACCAACCAGAGGGCGTTCATGTGGTCTCGTGCGCTGCTTAGGCGCCGCAGGGAGTCAGTTGCTTCAAGAACGTCACCAGCTGCGCTTCGTCACCAACGGTGCCGCTCAAATCGACGCTCTTGGCGTCTTTGCTCGGGTCGGGGTCCTCCATCGACCAGACGCCGACGTGCAAGCGCTCGCCGGGGCAGTCGAAGAGAATCGCCGCGTTGAGCCGATTGCCGTCGTGGGTGACCCGCTGGTTCTGCGGGCCGACGTTGAGGTCGCCGCGAGAGACGACGTAGTAAACCTTCTGCGAATCAACGGTGAGGTTGCCGCGCTTGATGACCTCTTTCGCGCGCATCATGCCGTTGGTCTCGGTGGGCTCGGGCTGGCCCGGCGCGATCATGAAGTACGCTTTGGTGTCTTTGGTGGTGTCGTTGGCGATGAGCGAGAAGAAGAGAAACTCGCGGTCGATGTTGTCGAAGCCGCCGTCGGGCAATTCGTCGCCCTTGACCAGCATCGCCATCTCCATCAGGCCGAACATGTTCATGCTTTGAGCGGCCACATACCCTTCGGGGATGCTGCCGAGCATCTTCACCGCGGCCTGGGCTGCCTTGGTGCGATCAACCATGCCCGCCATCGAATCTTTGGCCTTGTAGGCGCCGTACCCGAGGCACGAGCCCATGCCCAAACAGAGCGCGAGCGCGAGGCCTCCACAACCGAGCAACACGTACAACCAGGGGGAGCGCTGTTTGGGTGCCGCTTGATCCATGGCTCGATGATAGCTGGCTTTACCGTGGGCCCAAGCTGATTCACTCGTTGATGGGCAGCTCGTCCATGCTCTCGAGGTCGCGCAGCAGCGCCTGGGAGTAGCTCAAGCAGGGGTGTTCTCGGCTGGGAAAATACCGGGGCACGTCTTCGAGAATCGCGCGCGCCTTCGAGACGTCTTCGCTCTTCTGGTTCATCGCCTTCTTCACTTCGATGATCATCGCGTTGCACTTGCGGTCGAGCTCGGGGCGCAGCTCGCGCATGCGGGTTCGCGCGATCGAGTCGAGCTCGACCGAGTGGCTGGGCGTGGCCTCGAGCAGCAACCAGGCCTCACGGTAGGTCTTCCACGCTGAGAAGAGGTTCTCTGCGCCGATGTCGCGGCGCTCGGCCAGAACGTTGGCGCGGTCGATTTCTTCTTGAGCGCGGCGCTCGGCGTCTTCAGCCGACATCTCGGGCACCGGGTTGATCTCGACCCAAACGTTCCACACCTTCCACGTGTCGTTGCGAGGCGGGTTGTTGACGTTGTCGAAGACCAGCGTGTTGCCTTCTTCTGATTTGCGCAGCTGCACCGCAGGCAGCACGAGATCGAGCTCGCGGTTGTCAGCGTCCATCGTGTCGGGGGGTATCGTGCCGACGTCGGCGCCGTTGAGCGTAATGGCCACCTCATCGCGGGCGACGTTGCGCGCCTGGTAGTGCAGCACACCGACGACCCGGGTCGGCGACGCGGTGGTGAAGGTGAAGGTCTTCTGATCTGACGTGGTGTAATCGACGTCGTCGCCCGCCCCAAAGCTCTCGGGTATGGCTTGCCCGTTGGCTTGCAGCTCCTTGGGCTCGTCTTTTCGTTGAATGCGTTTGCCACCGGTGGCCCAGACCACCAGGCCGATGCTGCCAGCGACCATCAACACCATGAACGCGATCAGCGCCCCTCGCGCTGCTTTGGGCATCTCCTCCCACAACAGCTGGAGCCGACCGCCGCTGCTCTGCTGAAGCTGGCGTCGCAACCGAGCGCGCTCAGCGGCCGACATGCCGGCCTCGGCGTTTTGAGCGAGCGCGGTCGACTTCGAACGGGCCGGGGCGCGAACAGCCCGCTGCGCCGGGGCGCGCACCAACGACTTGGGCGGAGGCACATCGAACGCCCGGGTCGTGTTGTTGCTGTCTTCTGGCGGCTCGTCGTCATCGGGAGCCGGCGCATCGTCTTCTTCTTCGGCCGGGGCCTCGTCGTCTGGGTCTTGGTCGTCGGGTGGAGCCTCGTACTCCGGAGGCTCGCTCTCGCGCGTGCCGGAGACCTCGTCATCATCGCGAGGCGCCTCTGCGTCATCGTCGACGGGTTGATCGTCTTCTTCTGGTTCTGGCTCCGATGCCTCGAGGCTCTCTTCGTCCATCGTCGACTCGGGCGATTGCTTGTACCCGTGACCCCCAGCCGAAAAGGCGAGCACCACGTCACCAATGACGACCGAATCTCCGCGACGCAGCTCTCGAATGCCCTCGATGAACGACTTGTTGACCTTGGTGCCGTTGGCGCTGCCGAGGTCTTCGACGAAATACTTGGTGCCCTTTTGAAACACGCGGGCGTGGCTGCGCGACGCGGCGGCATCTTTGACGACGACGTCGTTGTCGGCGGTTCGCCCGAGCTTGGCCTCTTGGCCATCTTCGAAGCGGTACTCGGCCCCCTTGCCGGTGCCTGCCGTCACTTTGAGCGCGAATGCCACGAAACAAAGAGGCGAATACATCGAAGGGGCGAGGTCAAGCCCTTGTGACGGCTACCGGTCTGACGTACGGCGCTCAGCGCAATGATCACCTCGATGGCAGGTCTCGACGTTCAGGTTCTCCAGCACAGCCAGGCGACCCCGGTGGCAGCGGTCATTTTGTGTCATGGCTTCGGAGCCCCAGGTGACGACCTGGTGCCCCTCGCGCAGGAGCTGATCGATCGGGAGCCCGGCCTCACCGCGGTGCGTTTCTACGTGCCAGCCGCGCCGATCTCGCTGGGGAGCACGGGCTGGGGCGAGGCGCGGGCCTGGTGGCCGATCAACCTGCCAACGGTGGCGAGGCTTCAAGCCGGAGACCCGACCGCCCTGCGCGAGTTCAGCCTTGCCGAGCCGCATGGCATGCCGGTCGCGCGTCAGGCCCTGCTCAAGTTGATCGACGAGGTGTGCGTGGCGACGAAGTTGCCTCGAAGCCGGGTGCTGCTCGGTGGCTTTTCGCAAGGCGCGATGTTGGCCACCGACGTGGCGTTGCGGCTCGAAGAGGCTCCGCTGGGGCTCTCGATTCTCTCAGGCACCTTGCTGATGGAAGACGTCTGGGGGCCCAAGGCGCGCGCGCGGGCCGGGCTGCAGGTCTTTCAGACGCACGGCAAGAGTGACCCGATTCTCGCGTTCGTCGGAGCGGTGTGGCTCAACGAGCTGCTGACGCAAAGCGGCATGCATGTGCAGTTCGAACCCTTCGAAGGTGGTCATACAATTCACCCCGACGCTCTGATGAAGCTTGGCGCTTTCATCTCCCGTCGCGTGAATGCGTAATCGACTGGCCTTCTCACTGATTCTGTTGGGCCTCGCTGCGTGCGAGGGCACCGTATCGTGGCAGCTCGAGCCGAGCAGCTTTGACGCCGGCCGAGGTGATGGGGGCGTGGTGGTGCGCGACGCGGGGCCGGCGGAGCTCGCTCCGGTCTTCAGCGGGTGGCCGTCGGGGGCGGCGATGAAAGGGGCGGCGTCGCTCGACCTGGTTCTCTACGCCATCACCGATTCGGCGTTTCTCTCGCTCGCCACCGACGCACCGGCGTGGGCACCGGTCACCGTGCCGGTGATGGCGGGAGAAAAGCCGACGTCATTGAGCCGCTTCGACAGCGCCTTGTACCTGACGGTATCGAGCGGCTCTGGCGGCGGAGTGCTGACCAAGACGCCTGGCTCAGAGTGGTCGCGGGTCTCTGGACTGCCCGATCAGCCGTGCTGGGCCACGGCCAAACGAGGCGATGCGCTGTTCGTCGCGACGACCGGAGGGGTGTACGTGAAGGCCGGCGCCTCGGCGTGGGCTCTTCGCAGCGCGGCGGGCGAGCCGCTGTTCTCGCAAGGCGTCACGTTCTTGATTGCCGCTCCAACCCAGCAGCGAATGTTCGCGGTGGGGGCGACTGGCGAGTTGTCTCACTCCGATGACTCGGGGGCGACGTGGTCGAAGGGCCTGGTGCAGGGCGCGGTCAGCGCGCTGGCGGCCAGCGGCACCACCGTGCTCGTTCAAACCTCGGTCGATGGGGCCAGGCGCAGTGAGAATTACGGCAGCACGTTCAAGGCGATGCCGCTCGATGCGCAGGCAATGGGTTTCGCGATCGACGCAGAGAGCTGGGCGGCCACTTCGAGGGGCCTCAAGGTGTCGGTTGACCTGGGGGTGAACTGGGCCAATGACGTGAATGCCTTGCCCGGTGGCCTGGCGCTGCGCGCGGTCTTCATCTCAGGCAGCGCGTTCGTGGTCGATTCTGCGTCGGGGCCTTTTGTGCTTCGGTGAAGCAACCTTTTCTCGGTTTTCGAGACACCGTCACTCGAGCCGACTCGGCCGAGCGCACCGTCTCGACGTCAGAGGCGCGAGCTGTCGAGCTCAAGCCCGTCTTCACCTCGGCTGCGCAGATCGCGAGGGCCGCGAAGCTTACCGGAGCCGAGCACGCATTGACCCTGGCGACGGGGCAGACGCAGGCCGGCGACCCGAAGTTGCTGGGTGATTTGAAGCAGCAGATGGCGCGGGCCCGCATGGGTGGTTCGGGGCCGACCAGGGCGCCCGACCCGCAAGAGCTTACGTTTCTGGCCGAGGTCTCGAAGCTCTCGCCGGCCGAGCAGAAGCAGGTCAATGAGACGGTGGCCAAGGCGCTCAAGAACATCGCAGGGCTCAAGGGGCCTGATGGCAAGCCGTCGGTGCCGGCGAAGTACGCGAAGGCGGCTGTGCTCGCAAACCTCACCGAGAGCTTGAGCCGCGGCATCGACTCGTCGTACCTCGACCATGCGTATTCGGGCGCTGACTTCGCGAAGAACATCGCGTTGGTCTACGCGCAGTCGAAGCAGCAGCCCCAGCCGTTGGGCGAGGCAGCCGGTGCGTTCAAAGAAGCGATGGCGGGGTTGAGCGCGGGCGACCAGCAGGCGATCACCGACGCTCTTTCGACGGCCATGAGCGGCGCGGCGGCTGGCAACGTGCCGGCCGACTACGCGGTCGATCAGCTGCAGCGAACGGTGAGCCGGCTGCTCTCACAAGGCATGAGTGGGGCCGACGCGGCGGCCTACGTCAGCACGCCCGGGTACGCACAGAGCCTTCAGGTCGGGTACGAGAGCGACACGCGGTCAGCTCAGACGCGCGCGAACTTCGGCATTCCTCCGGGGCCCGGGCAGCAGGCGGCGAAAGAAGACAATTACCCCGAGCTGTTCAAGGCGCAGGTGGCCCGCTTGCCGCCGGAGCTGCAGCAGAAGGTCAACGACGGCATCGCCGCCTCGCTCGAGCAATCAGACGCGTACGCGGTGCCGCGCGACTACGCGATGAAGCACCTCCAGCGAGTTCTCGGCACCACCATTCGCTCGCAGTACGACTCGAATGAGCCCAAGCACGTCAGTGCGCTCGAGGAGTTCATCAAGACGTTGAGCCTGCCGGCGGCTGGCCAGAACATCTCGAACGCGTACGAGTTCGACAAGTCGCTGGCCCGTGAGCGCGCCGACCCCGAGTACGCGCGTCAGATGTCGCTCATGCGTGCTGGCAACGCTGCCCAGACCCGCGCCAATGTCGACGCGATGACTGGCAAGGGCTGAGCGGCGGGCCTACTTCGAGACGGGCTGATCGGCGTCACCGGCGCCGCGCTCTTCTTGGTACTGCTTGGGGTTGGTAGCCCACTCGAAATCAGCGGGCACCTTGCCGCCACCGCGTGAACCGCTGGCCCACTCACCCATCTGGTGCTCGATGTCACGAGCGCCGGCGGGTGCTTTGTACACGACGGGCAGCTTTTTCGGGTCGACGGGGTGGTTCGAGGCGCTCATGGCCTTTGCGTCATACCAGGCTTTCGGGCCTCACGACGACCGCACGTTGCTGCGCGAGGCGGTCTCGAGCCGCTCGAGGCGGCCCAGCAGCTGCTCGTAGAGCGCGTCGACCTTCACGTGCAGCTGCGTCACCTCGAGCCCAGCGCGAATGTTGGCGTCGTACTCTGCGTCAGAGCGAATGCGGTCTTTCGCGGCTTGCCGGTTCTGGCTGATCAACACCATGCACGAGAGAAAGATCGCCTCGAGCGAGACGATCATCGTCAGCAGCCCGAAGGGGTACGGGTCGAACGCGAGAATGCCGGGCACGGCGTCGAGGTTGATCGCGATCCACGCTCCGAACCAGAGCAGGTGAACGAAGAGAAACGAGAGGCTGCCCGAGAACACCGCCGCCAGGTCGGCGAGCCGCTGCACCCAGGTGTCGCGCTCTTCGACCGCCTCGTTGGGGCTGCTCGAGGGGCGGGTGCGCAAGAGCGAGTCGGCTTCGCGCAGGCGCCGGCCCATCACGGCCAGCACGTCCATCGCGGCGGAGGGGTGCCGGGTGAAGAGCATCTGCAGGTCTTCTCGGTCGACCCGCAGGGCCCGGGTGTCGCTGATCGCCAGCGAAGAAGCGCTGCGCGGGTCGCCGTCGAGCAATGAGAGCTCTCCGAAGAAGTCGCCGGTCTTGGCGGTCTCGAACACGATGCGCTGGCCGGTGTTGTCTTCGACGAAGATCTCGACCTCACCCGAGGCCACGATGAAGATCGACCCGCCCGGGTCTCCGCGCTTGAAGATCAACTGGCCGGCCTGAAACATGACCTCGTCGAGCTGATTGGCCAGCAATGCGCGCTCGTCCTCATGGAGCTTCTCGAACAGAGGAACGGACTGAAGAAGCGACGTATCGGCGGGCATTTCGAGGGCGCACTGTGTCACAGCCCAAGGCGGCATTCAGCACATCAGCGCACATTGCGTGGAGCCTCCTTTGCAACGCTCTTCTTCAGGATGTGCCAACACCTGGCGGGAGGGCGGGTCAGCTGGTACCAGAAGGGTCTCAACGACCCAGAAGGAGCGTCAGATGGAGCCAATTGATTGGGAAGCGTTGCGCGAGAACTGCGCGGGTGATGAGTCGCTGGTGGTCGAGGTGCTCGAGCTGTTTCGCAAGGAGGCGCCCGCGCTGCTCACCGATGTCGGTGCGGCGGTGACCAAGGGTGACGCGGTGGCTGTCAAGCACACCGCGCATCGGCTCAAGGGCGCGTTGGCGAGCCTCGCGGCCGGGCCGTGTACGACGACCTCGCGCGAGCTCGAGCTGATGGGCTCGAAAGGCGAGCTGGGCCAGGCGGCACAGATGTTTGGCCAACTCGAGCGAGAGATGCAGCAGCTGTTGACCGTGTTGACCGCCCAGGCCTCGGTGCAACCGCAGAGCACGACGGCGCGGGCGTAAAGCGCGTCACGCCGCGAACTGCCGCTCGACCAGCCGCCGGTAGAGCCCCTCTTGTGCCACCAGCGAGGCGTGGGTGCCGGTCTGAACGACCGCTCCGGCTTCGAGCACCACCACCCGATTCGCGTCTTTGACCGTCGAGAGCCGGTGGGCGATGACCAACGTGGTGCGCCCCTTCATCAACCGGTCGAGGGCCTCGCGAACCAGGTGCTCGCTCTCGGCGTCGAGCGCGCTGGTCGCCTCATCGAGAATCAAGATGCGAGGGTCTTTGAGCACTGCACGGGCGATGGCCACCCGCTGCTTCTGCCCGCCCGAGAGCTGAATGCCGCGCTCGCCGACCAGCGTCTTGTAGCCATCGGGGAAAGCGCTGATGAAGGTGTGCGCGTTGGCGGTCTACGCCGCGGCCTCGACCTCGGCGTCCGTCGCCTGCGGGCGGCCGTAGCGGATGTTCTCGGCGATGGAAGTCGAGAAGAGCAGCGGCTCCTGCGCCACCACGCCCACCTGCCGGCGCAGCCACTCCGCGTCGAGC
>JANLPS010000073.1:0-4434 GCA_031367385.1 Archangium sp.
GCTCGACGATTTTGGTGATCAACCCGACCGGCAATGGCGCGTCTTCATCGCCGTTCGAGAAGGTGCGGGTACGGCGGCGATGTATGCGTCGACGGTTTCGAAATGAGCTCGCATGGTTGGCGAACCGTACTCCGCGCTTGAAACGATTTCTTATTGCCGCGCTGAAGAATCGAGTCGCCAGTTGCGCTTGGTGATGTGACACCCTGCGCTCCGTGAAGTCAGCGCGAATCGACCCCATGGTCTGGAAGGTCGCGGCCGTCGTAATGCTCGGGCCGTTCATGACCAGTCTCGACTCGACGGTCGTGAACGTGTCGCTCTCGGCGCTCACCCGCGAGCTGAACACCTCGCTCGGCACCATTCAGTGGGTCACCACCGGGTACCTGCTGGCGCTGGCGCTGACCTTGCCCTTGAGCGGGTGGCTGGTTGATCGCATCGGCGCGAAGCGGGTGTATCTGATTTGCTTCAGCGTCTTCACCCTCGCGTCGCTGCTCTGCGGCAGCGCGAGCACGGTCGAAGAGCTCATTTCGTACCGGGTGCTCCAGGGCGCGGCGGGCGGGCTGCTCGCGCCAATGGCACAGATGATGTTGGCGAGGGTCGCGGGGCCCAATCTGGGGCGGGTCATCGCGTACGGCGCGGCGCCCGTGATGCTCGGGCCGGTCGCGGGGCCGTCACTCGCAGGCTTCGTGTTGCAGCACGCCAGCTGGAGGTGGATCTTCTTGATCAACCTCCCGATCGGCGTGATCTCGATGATCTTGTCGTGGTGGGTGCTGCCTCGTGACACCGACGAGGTCAACCCACGTCGGCTCGACCTGTTCGGCTACGTGATGCTGGGCGCGGCGTTGATCACCGGGCTGCACAGCCTCGAAGGCCTCGGCCGCGGAGAGATCGGTGAGTCGGGCTACGAGATCGAGTTGTTGGGCTCGGCTGCGTTGATGTTCTCGTTCGTGGTCGGCGCGCGCCGCACCGGTGAATCGGCGATCATCGACCTCGCGCTCTTTCGCGGGCGAAATTTTTCGGCCGCCGCCGCGACCCAGTTTTTGTCGAACTTTCTGTCGCTGGGTGGGCAGATGCTGCTGCCGCTCTACCTGTTCATGGCGCAGGGCCACACTCCAGCGCAGACCGGCCTGCTGCTCGCGCCGATGGGCATCGGCATGTTCTGCTCGTTCGTGATGATGGGGCACCTGACCGAGCGTTTCGGCCCTCGCAAGGTGGCGGCCACCGGGGCCCTGCTGGCGTTGATCGGCACCGTGCCCTACGTGATCTTCTCTGCTGACGCGATGTCACCGCTCTTCATCGAGGTCAGCCTGTTCGTTCGCGGGGTCGGGCTCGGCAGCCTCGGCGTGCCGTCGATCTCGTCGGCGTATGCGCATTTGCCGAAGCGCCGCATACCCATCGCCACCACCGCGATGAACATCGTGCAACGCCTCGGCGGGCCGGTGGGTACGACCTTTCTCGCCATCTGCCTGCATCTGGGTATGAACGCGCACTCCGAGGTCTCTGCCCAGGGGTTCACGCTCAGCTTCTTCGCGCTCTGCGTGATTCACCTGCTGAGCGTGGGTTCTGCGTTGCGCTTACCTGACCGAATCGCTGCCGCCGAATCGCTCACGGTGGTTGACGTCGAAGTCGCCGCTGAATGAACGGTCGCCTCTCCAGTGCCCCTGATATTCTGGGGCCCCATGCTCGCCGCTCGGCGGAGGCTCGCAGCCCTCGCCACCTTGATGCTCTGTGGTCACGCCTCCGCTGACGTCTTGTCGCCGGTGCAGCAGGTGGCCTCGCTCGCGCCGGGCGGTGGCGTTCGATTCTCTGACACCGCATCGGGCCTCCGCAGCGTGACGCCCGTGGTCTCGGTCAACGCGGTTGGGCAAGGCGTGATGCTCTGGGCAGATTCACGGGCCTCGCACGCCCGAAGTGACATCTACGGCTCGGCCTTTTCGACGAACGCGGGCAACCTCGTGACGCTGACCAACAACTCGGTGCCTTTGGTTACCAGCGTGAGTGACGAAGACGCGCCGAAGCTCAACTGCCAAGGCACTCAGTGTCTGGTGGTCTTTCGCACCCGCGGCATGCACTGGGTGCAGCGCTTCGATCTTTCGCTCAACCCGATCGACGCCGTACCGAGCGTGCTCGGCACCTGCGATGCGTTCTGCTCGCCGGTCAGCCTGAGCTGGGAAGGCAGCAACTGGGCCGTCGTCTGGGTGTCAGACGGCCACGCATTCTTTCGCCGGGTCAGCAACGCCGGCGTGCCACTGGGCGTGGCCATCTTTCTCGAGAGCCCGACCGATGTCGTGATTGGCCTGCCGGCGATCGCGAGCAGCGGTACCTCGACTGCGGTGGCGATGGTGACCGATGGGCTCGAGCTGCGGCTGGCGACCCTGGCCAACAAGAGCGCGACGGTCACCAACAGGCTGTACTCGAACCTCGCGGTGCAGGTGGGGGTGGTGGCGACCGGCCCGACCAGCTTCGTCGTCGCATTTGCCACGTATCAAACCGTACCGCTGACGCAGCTTCACGCGATGGCCTTCGACGAGCTGGCGGCGCCCATCATCAGTGACACGTATCTCACCCAGACCACGCTCGGCGCCAAGGGGAGCCTCGCAGCGGTCTTCGTCAATGGGCGGGTTCAGATCTCGCACTTCGACGTCGCCGGGCTGCCGATCGTGACCAGCGTCGACCCGCTGTTGGGCAACCAACGCGACAGCTCGACGCCGATCAGCTCAGCTGCGTACTCGTGGCCGTCGCTCGCTGCGTTGCCAAGTGGAGACGTGCTCATTGCAAGCCAGCGGGTGAGCGGGAGGCTGGTCACTCCGAGCCTTGCGATCGCGGCCGATGGGGGAGGTTGGCTCGAGCCGGAGGTGGGAGACTGGGGTGCCTCTGACCAGCTCTTCGCCGCGGCGGCTGCCAAGGGCACCGGGTGGAGCCTGTTCGTCTCAGAGCTTCGCGACGGTGGCTCGCAGATCACCTCGAGCACGGTCACCGCGGCTGGAGCCATTGGCACGACCGCGCCACTGAGCAATGCCCCGGGGCTCTCGCCGCTCGAGCTCGCAGCCAGCTCGACCGCGGCGGGCGCTCACCTGGTCTCGGCGATCAACGAGGGCAGCGCTCAGCTGTGGTCTGACACCGCGGGCGACGTCAGGAGTCTGCTCGGCAGCAGCGACATCTGCGGCACCGTCGGGCTGGTGCGCTCGGGCAATCAAGCGCTGTCGATGTGCTGCGATTCGTTCGCCTGCGTGCTCCGGGCCTACACCGCGAGCGCGCCCGACTTCTCGACGCCCAAATCGCAACAGCTCACGGTCACCCGGCAAATCGCAGCCATCGCCGCGTCGTCGTCGCAGTGGCTCTTCGTCGAGGGGGCCGGGCTGAACGCCACCGTTCGGTTCTCGCCCACCGGCGTCGCTGCGTTCGAACCGAGTGCCGGCCTCAGCACGCCGTTGGCCGGGTACGGGCATGGCTTCGCCGCGGCCAGCGATGGGCGCCAATTCATCGTCGCCACGCAATGGCAAGTCGGGGGTGTCGAGAAGACCGACGCGGTGCTGGTCGAGCCCGATGGAGGCAGTTCGGGGTTGTTGTCACTGGCGGCCCGAGACCCCAACGACACGCTGGCACGGGCCAACGCGCGCCCCGCCGCCGCGTGGGACGGCACGAGCTACCTCGTCGCCTACACCTCGCCAGTCGACGCCGGCATCGAGGTCTTCTACCGGCGCGTCTTCACCGATGGCAGCCTCGGCGCCGAGCAATCATTGTTTCAAGGCCCCGGAGACCTCGAGCTGCTCGACCTGCAGGTTTCGACGCCCGGCCGCTCGCTCGCCGTCGCTTCGCAGTTCGTGCCAGCGCTGTCGGCGAGGCGGGTGGTGACGCGGGTGATCGCTTCGGTGCCTGCCGATGCTTTCTGCCTGCCCGGGGAGTGCCAGCCGGGCCTTCAATGCAACGCAGGGCTCTGCGCGGGCGATGCGGGCGTCGCAATGGATGCCGGGGTCGCGGGTGATGCCGGTGCTGCCGGCACGGGTGACGCGGGCGCTGCGCTCGATGGAGGCAGCGCGGCTGATGGCGGCGCGTTGGTGGCTGGCCTCGATGGAGGCGCTGGCCATGCGGCGTATGGCTGGCAAGTCGGCTGTGGGTGCTCGATCGGCGGTGAGCTGGGCCTGGGGTTGGCCGCGCTGGTGCTGCTGCGAAGGCGTGCCGTGCGACACGGCCCTACCCTGAGGTAACGATGCCTTCTCTGTTTCACGCGATATGTGCCCCCACCGCCACGCGTTCACTGCGCGAACGACGCGGGGGCGCTTTGAACGATGCCGACTGTGACACTTTCATCGACTGCAGGTGAACGGGTTCTCACCGACGAAGAAATCGAGGCACTGCTCTGGGGGTGGAAGTTGGCTGCCGGCGGCCCTGCGCTGGGCCGCTTGCTGGTGGCGGGCGGCCAGTTCGACGCCGCCG
>JANLPS010000106.1:0-3292 GCA_031367385.1 Archangium sp.
AGACCTCGCTCGGCAACTACGGATGCTCTTGCTGCCTCAACGACGACCTGAGCGGAGCTACCCTCGTGTCGTCAAAATCAAAATGAGCGCGTACGACAAAAAGTGGGTCAAACGCCCGCCCCGTAACTGACCGGCATTGCGGCTAGTGCTGGGTGACGCGCACGGTGGTCTTCAGCTCTTTGCCAGTCGCGGGGTCATGCGCGTGCATGGTCAAGATGCCCTCGATGCTCACGTCGAAGGTCAGCTGCACGTTGGTCGAGCCGGCGGCCTGCGGCGTAATGCCGGCGAAGGTGAACTCGCCCAGCTGCTCGTTGCGGTTCGCGGTGTCTTGCTCGCCCTGGTAGATGCGCATGATCAGCTCAGTCTGGTTGTCGACGCTGGTCGTGCCGGTCACTTGCTTGGCGTTGGGTATCGGCGAGTTGCGCGGAAAAACGACGTGCATCTGACCGTCGGCCTTCTCGAGCCCAATGCCCATGGGTATCACGTCGAGCAGCTGCAACTTCAAGTCGGTGTTGTCGGTCAGCGAGAACGCGTAGAGCGCCGCGCCAATCGCCACCGCTTCATCAGGGTGCACGCCCTTCGACGGCGCCTTGCCGAAGAACTTGGTCAACCGGTCTTGCACCACCGGCATGCGGGTCTGCCCGCCGACGAGCATCACCTCGTCGACGTCACGGGTCGACAGCCCCGAGTCGACCAGCACCTTGGCGACGATCTTCAAGGTGCGATCGACCAGCTCAGAGGTCAGCTGCTCAAGCAGCTTGCGGCTGAACTTCATCTCGATGTTCAGCGGCTGGCCCTGCGGAGTCATCGTGATGAACGGAATGTTGAACGGCGCCTCTTCGCGCGCCGAGAGGTCGATCTTGGTGCGCTCGGCGAGGTCTTTGATTCGCTGCATCGCGACCGGGTCGGTCGAGAGGTCGATGCCGGTCTTCGCCTGAAACTCGCGAAGCACGTAGTGAATCATCGCGTTGTCGAAGTCGATGCCGCCCAAGAAGATGTCGCCGCCGGTCGCCTTCACTTCGAAGACCTGCTCGCGAATCTCGATGACTGAGATGTCGAAGGTGCCGCCCCCCAGGTCGTAGATCACGACCTTCTCTTTGAGGTGCCGGTTGACGCCGTAGGCGAGGGCGGCCGAGGTGGGCTCGTTGATGATGCGCACCACCTCCATGCCGACCAGCTTGCCGGCGTCTTTGACCGATTGCCGCTGGCGATCAGAGAAGTACGCGGGCACCGTCACCACGGCCTTGTTCACCGCCACGCGCAGGTGATTCGAGGCCACGTCGCGAATCTTGTTCAGAATGCGCGCCGAGACCTCTTGCAGCGTCATCTCTTTCTTCGCGACCTCGATCACGACTTCTTTGTTGTCGGCCGAGGGCTTCACGCCGTACTGCACGACCTTCTTCATCGTCTCGACGATGTCGCTGGTGGCGGTGCGCCCGACCAGTCGCTTGGCGCCGTAAATCGTGTTGCGCGGGTTGAGCTGCCACTGGCGCTTGGCCTCGTAGCCGATGAGCTCATTGCCCTTGTCGTCGATCGCGAAGATCGAGGGAATTGTGTACTCGCCGCCCTTGTAGGGGATGAGCTTCACGTTCGGCAGGCCGTCTTTGTAGCCGTCGACGTAGGCGGCGCACGAGTTGGTCGTACCCAGGTCGATGCCGATGATCAGTTCCTTCGGGTTCACGAGGCGCACTCTACCTGGGGCGACTGTGGAGTCGAATCGAGAATGCAGGTGGGCGCGCTGTGCACACCAGAGATCACATCTCGTTTTTAGCGATCGAAGCGCGAGTACCCGTCGATCGCGGTGACCCAATTCGACAGGTTCACCCCACCAAAGCCCCACACCCCATCGGCGACGACGCCGCTCGAGAGGTCGACCGTCACCACCTCGAGGGCGACCATGGGCTGCGCCGTCGGGTCGGCTCCGGGGCCGGGAGGGCTCACCGGCAGCGCCACCGAAGTCTGTGCCCCCGACATCGCGAAGTAGATGACGTGCCGCTGCTCGGTGCCGGTGATCGACACCCGCGCGAGCTCTGCTCCACTTGAATACATCGACGACCAGGTAGGCTGCCCGGGCGAAAACGTTCTCGTTTCGGGCGAATACGAGTCGCCGCTCGGCCACGGCAAGAATGGGTTCACCACGATGCGGCTCGGCAGCACCGGGTGCTTGCTCAAGCGCGCGGTCAGGCCGGTGCCCTGGGCATTGGTGGCGATCGACCACAGGCCGGGCTGCGCCACCTCGAGGCCATTGTACGGAGCCCCACTGCGCAACGTGACCGAGGCCACCGCGCGGGTGCCATCGCTGCCAGGCATGCCCGGGGTCTTCGAAGCGAAACCGACTGGCAAGAGCCCGGCCTCCGCATCGATCTCGACCGCCGAGGCCAGCACCGTCGACACCGTCTGCGGCACCTTGGGGAAAACGACCTCGGTTCGCAGCGACTGCTGCCGGCTCGGCGTCATCGAGACGCGGGTGAAGTTCGCGTAGTCGGGCACGTCTTCTGAGCCCATCGGGCACGTGCCGGGGTTGGTGCACAGCCCGTTGCCATTCACGTCGGCGGTGTCGGGCACGTTCACTTTGGGCGCCATCACGATGCCGGTGTCGAGGCCGTAGTCGAACGCGCCGAGGTAGCCCAGAAAGTCGATCGACCGGGCGCTGAAGGCTTGCGCGAGCTCTCCGCGGCCGGCGTAGCCGACGACGAAACGGGTGCCGGGTTGGCCAAAGCCAAACGCACGCGGTTTCACCTCTTGGGGGAAGCCGAAAGCCGGAGACGTGTAGAGCACCACTGCCCCCGGCACGGGGATCTTCTGGTTGATGATGTCGAGCTTGACGCTGAAGGTGTCGCCCAACAGGTCGGTCGGCTTCACCGAAGGCAGATCTCCGAACGACGTCGCCACCAGCCCGGCCCAGTAGGTGCCATTGGTGCTGACCTTCGCGAACGAGAGCGAGGCGTTGAAGCCCGCGGCGCTCTTCACCGGGTTCGCGCGCAGGGGCAGGTAGACGTCGGCCGACGAGGTGCCGATGACCGAGACGCGCTCGTAGGCTGGCAGGCCATCGCTCCGCAGGTCAGCGCTGACCACGGTGAATGAGGCCGGGCCCGCCTCGAGGTCGGGGAAAGCGGCGAGCCCCTGGGCATCGGTCACCACCACCGTCGGCACGGTGCAGTTGGCGCAGCCGGCAACCTTCGCTCCCGAGATCGGAGCCTTGTTCGACGCGTCAACGACCAGCACCCGACGGCCGCTCGTCACCTCGGGCACGATGGTGAGCGTCGTCTCGACCGGGTCGAGCGCCGAGCCG
>JANLPS010000200.1:0-4410 GCA_031367385.1 Archangium sp.
CGGCTCGCGGCACCGGGGCTGACGTGTTCGAAGATCTCAATCGACGACGCCGATGTCTTCGTCGATTACTTCACCCAACAATTCGCGATCGTCAGCGGCGCCCAGGTGATCACCAAGAACGAGATTTCTTCGGTCTTGGGCCTCGAGAGCCAAAAGCAATTGCTCGGGTGCTCCGAGAGCGCCACCTCATGTGCCGCTGAGTTGGGCGCCGCCCTCGGGGTCAACGCGATTCTCACTGGCAGCATCGCGAAGACCACCGCCGGGTACGTCATCAACCTCAAGGTCATCTCGGCACGTGATGCGAGCACGATCAGCGTTTTTTCGAACCGGGCTCCGACCGATGAGGTGCTCTTCGACTACCTGAAGACCTCGGCGCAACAGCTGGCGCGCACGCTCAAGCTCGAGCGTCACGAGGTTGCCCAGCCGCAGCAGGTCGAGGCGACGACGCTTGCTCCCACTCACCGATCGAGTGCCTGGGTGCCGGTCGCGGCGGTCGGAGGGGTTCTGCTGATCGGCAGCGCGGTGTGCTTTGGCCTCGCCAAGACGAGCGAGGCAGCACTGACCCGTGGTGACCCGGCGATCACTTCGCGCGAGCAGTTCTCGAGTACCTCGGCAACGGGCAGAACGATGCAGGCCGTGAGCATCGGCTTATTGGCAGGCGGGCTCGCTGCCGCGGCCACGAGCGCCGTGCTCTTCGCGGTCTTGAAGTCGCCCGACGCTCCGATGGTTGGGCTCGGCGTGCTCAATGGCGGTGCAGCGGTCAGCGTTGGAGGCGCATTTTAATGAGACGAGCTCCATTGTTGATTGGCATCGGCCTGATCACCGCAACCTGCGCTGACTTCGATCACGCCGACCAGAGCTTCTGTCAGGCCCGCCCCGATATCTGTGATGCAGGTCTCAGCAGCCCTGACGCCGGCCGGAGCGACGCGGGCCTCATCGCCGACGCTGGGCGAAGCGTCGATGCGGGCGGCCCGAACGATGCCGGCAGCGGCACCGCCGATGCGGCGGTTGATGACGCGAGCGTGACCCTTTTAGACGCTGGCACGTCAGCCGATGCGAGCACCCCCGATGCTGCGGTCGCCGATGCTGCGGTCGCCGATGCCGCGGTCGCCGACGCGGGGGAGCCACCGCCTCCGACTTGGGCGTACCAGCTCGGGGGCCAAACGTGCACTGCCCTCACGGTCACTGGCCTCGGAGCAAACACCGCCGGAGTCGCGACCGTCGTTGGCACATACAACGGCAATGACTGCGACGTCGGAGTCAACGGCGGCAGCCTCAACAGTTCGCAGATCTTCATTTCACGATTCGCCTCGGGCGTGCCGCAGATGACGCTAATCAAGGCCATCGGCGCGTCGCCCGGCCCCGCGCTTACGCTCGAAGACGGCACCAGCATCCTGACGATGATGCTCCCCGGCATGGGCCCTGGCGCGAACGACATTCCTTTCGGGCCGACTACGGCGACCACCTGCCACAGCGGCGGCAACGGAAACTTCGGCAGCGACGGAGCCCTCTGCATGGTCAAGCTTCGGGCTGACGCCGGGGTCGCCAGCGCCACCTCGCTGTGGACGGACCTCGCCAACACGGCGTCGACCTGGACCGTCTTCGGCACCGCGAGTGGCACCGGAGGCACCTACGCTCTGGGGGCTTACTCCTACGGCAACCTCAACATGCAACCCGCCGGAGCGTTCACCGTGCACGGCGGTTCGGGCAACATGCTGATCGGCTCCGGGCCTGGCGGCTTTTGGCTCTCGAGCAACGACTGCGCCCCACTGACGTCTGTCTCGATCGACCGAACGACGAACGAGGTCTTCGCGAGCGGGCCAATCGCGCTCAACGTCGGCACCTGTCAGTTCATCGGTTCACCGAGCGTACCCCTGACGGTCTCGAATGGGCCCCGCGTGATCGCGAAGTACAGCGCGGCAGGGTTGGTCGCGTGGGCTCATGCGTTCGCTGGTTGGCCCCTGGTGGGCAATGGCGCGGTCGCTGGCGGCACTCCAGCGAGTAGCCAATCGGCTTGGTACGCGTCATCGTTGCTCGGCACGGCGAGTGACCCCCTGCTGCCCGATGGCGGGTTCACCTCAGACGAGAACGGCAGCACCGACCTCATCTTGGTCAAGCTGTTCGGCAGCAATGGAGCGCTGAGGCCGGGCGCGGCCAAGCTGTTCGGCAGCCCCGGCGATGACTCAATCACCGCGATGCAGCTCGACGCCGACGGAGGCTTGTGGATGGTCGGGACCTTCGCAGGCTCTGGGCTCGACTTCGGCGGCGGGCCCCTGAGCGCACCCGACGGAGGCGTGTTCGTCGCTCGGCTCGATGCCCAGACCCTCGCCCACCGCGAGTCATGGGTGGTGCCGGCCAGCTCCGTGCCTTCGATCACAGCCGTCATCGCAGGGGGGGCTCGCCCCATTGCAGGTGGCACGTTTCAAGGCAGCCTGAACGTGGGCACCGGGCGGCTGAACAGCTCGCCACCTGGCGCCTCGGGCTGGGTCGGTACGCTCTCGGCGCCGTAAGTCTCACCGTTCGCCCGAGGGCTCGTGTAAGACCACTGGTCCTGTGAGCAGAGTTCTCGTCGTCGACGATGAAGCGAATCTTCGAAAAGTGCTCGCGGCGATGCTGCGCAAAGAGGGCTATGAGGTCGCGGTCGCTTCTGACGGTGAGCAGGCGATGGCCGAGTTCGAGAAGAACGGCGCCGATGTCATCGTCAGTGACCTGGTGATGCCGAAGATGGGCGGCATGGAGATCTTGAAGGCCGTGCATGCCCAGCGCGCCGACGTACCGGTGATCATCATCACCGCCCACGGCACGGTCGACTCGGCGGTCGAGGCGATCAAGCTCGGCGCGTTCGACTACATCACCAAGCCTTTCGAGCAGACCGAAATTCAAGCCGTGGTGGCCAAGGCCGCCCGCACCCAAGAAGCGAACCAGGGGCACGTGCCGCCTGATGGCAAGGGGCGCCACTCGATCATCGGGGGCTCCTCGCAGATGCAGGAGATCTTCAAGATCATCGACAAGGTCGCCGACACGCCATCGACCGTGTTGATCACCGGCGAGTCAGGCACCGGAAGGAGCTGGTCGCCACCGCCCTACACGATGGCTCGAGCCGACGAGACCGCCCGCTGATCAAGATCAACTGCGCGGCGATACCCAAAGACCTGATGGAGTCAGAGCTGTTCGGCTACGAGCGCGGCGCTTTCACCGGCGCGGTGACCTCGAAGCCCGGCCGGTTCGAGCTGGCCGATGGCGGCACCCTCTTTCTCGATGAGATCGGCGAGATACCGCTCGAGATGCAGGTGAAGCTCTTGCGCGTGCTGCAAGAGAGCGAGTTCGAGCGCGTCGGCGGCATCAAGACCACCAAGGTCGACGTGCGGTTGATCGCCGCGACCAATCGGCTCTTGCAAGAAGAGATCGACGCCGGCCGCTTTCGCAAAGACCTCTTCTATCGCCTCAACGTGGTGCCGATTCAGCTCTCACCGTTGCGCGAGCGCACCAGCGACGTGCCTCCGTTGGTGCTGCACTTCATCGAGAAGTACAACAAGCGGCTCAACAAGAAGATCGAGGGCATCAGCGACGAGGCCCTGGCGACGCTGCAGACCTACCCGTGCCGGGCAACATTCGCGAGCTCGAGAACATGATGGAGCGGGTGCTGCTCTTCGCCGACGGCCCCCGCATCGAGGCGAAAGACCTGCCCGAGCCGGTGCGCGGCAACGTGAGCTTGCCGGTGGTGGCGCAGGGGCTGACCCCGCAGCCGGGTGAGACGCCGCTCAAAGACTTCTTGAAGCAACGGCAGGCTGAGATCGAAAAGACCTTCATCGTGCAGGCGCTCGCGAAGACCGAGGGCAACGTGACGCGGGCGGCGAAGCTGCTGCAAATCAGCCGCAAGTCACTGCAGACGAAGATGAAAGAATTTGGGCTCCGCGACGAGTCTCCCGTCGAGGAGTAATCGCCTCAGTGGCCCGGTTGGTGCTACAGCGCTGTGGCAAAAAATTGGATCTGCCGCTTCACCCACGCGAAGGTACCTCATGGCCGAGCTTCCTACCCTCGGAGCGCCTCCGAAAAAGAGCGCCGTTCCAGGCATTGCTGTCTTTGCGATTCTGGTCGGGTCGGTGGCCGGCGGCTTCTATTGGTACACGCATCGCGTCGCCCCGGGGGCTGCGGCCGAGGTGGCAGTGGCGAAGCCGGCAGATGGGCCTGCCGTGGCGGTCGATGGCGTGGCGCCGTCACCCACCGGAGTGGCTCCGGCTGACTTGAACGCGGTGGTGGCTGCGAACGCGCCAGTCGCGGTGGCGGCTCCGGCACTCAAAGACGGGTACAAGTCGTTCTCGGCGACCATCAATGGGCCGGTCGAGAGCGCGTTCATCGCGGCGACCAGCAAAGAGGTCGGCGGAGCGCTGACACAGGTGGTCACCCGCT
>JANLPS010000237.1:0-5927 GCA_031367385.1 Archangium sp.
GCCGATTCACCGACCCAGCGCGTCGGCGGCGCCACTCTCGAGCGCTTCGAAAAAGTCACCCACCGTCAGCAGATGCTCTCGCTGGCCAACTGCTTCGATGACAGCGAGCTGCAAGAATTCGACGAGCGCATTCGCAAAGCAATGAGCGTCGAGCAAGTCGATTACCTCTGCGAGCCCAAGATGGACGGGCTGGCCATCGAGCTGGTGTACGAGAACGGGCACTTCGTTCAAGGCTCGACGCGCGGTGACGGCGTCATCGGCGAAGACGTGACCGAAAACCTGCGCACCATTCGAAACCTGCCGCTCGACCTGACCGCGAAGAAGCCTCCGCGACTGCTCGAGGCGCGCGGCGAGGTCTTCATTCGAAAGAGCGACTTCAAGAAGATGAACGACGAGCGCCTGAAGCGAGGCGAAGAACCCTTCGTCAACCCGCGCAACTGCGCCGCCGGCTCGCTTCGACAACTCGACCCGCGCATGACCGCGGCCCGCCCGCTCGCCGTATATCTCTATGAAATCGGCACCGTCGATGGCCTGCGCTTCGAGCGCCACGTCGACAAGCTGACCTGGTTCGAAGAAGCCGGGCTGCCGGTGAACCCGCGCCGGTACTCAGCCAAGGGCCTCGACGGCGTGCGCAGCGCCTACACCTCGCTGCAGACCGAGCGACACGCCCTGCCCTATGAAATCGACGGCCTGGTGGTGAAGGTCGACGACCTCGACCTGCGCGCGCGCCTGGGTCAGGTCTCGAAGAGCCCCCGCTGGGCCATCGCCTACAAGTTTCCTCCCGAAGAGATGGAGGCGCAGGTCGCGGAGATCTCAGTGCAGGTCGGCCGCACTGGCGCCATCACGCCGGTCGCGCACCTGGTGCCGGTCTTCGTGGGAGGCGTCACCGTCTCACGCGCGACGCTGCACAACGAAGACGAGCTGCGACGCAAAGACGTGCGCGCCGGAGACTGGGTCTTCGTGCGCCGCGCGGGTGACGTCATCCCTGAAATCGTCAAGGTCATCACCAGCCGCCGAACCGGCGATGAGCGCGAGTTCGTCTTTCCCACGCAGTGCCCGGTCTGCGGCGCCGCGGTGAAGCGCGAAGAAGGCGAATCGGCGATGCGCTGCACCAACCGCTCGTGCCCCGCGCAAATGACGGGCCGAATCAGACACTTCGCCACCCGCACCGCGATGGACATCGACGGCCTGGGCGACAAGCTGTGCGAAGCGATGGTCGAAATCGGCATGGTGACCTCGGTCGCCGACCTCTACGACCTCACCGTCGACCGGCTGACCACCATCGAGCGCATGGGCGAGAAGAGTGCGAAGAACCTCGTCGAGGCCATCGCCCGCTCGAAGAAGACCACCCTGCGACGCTTCATCTACGCCCTCGGCATTCGCGACGTCGGAGAAGCCACCGCCAAGGCGCTCGCCGAGCACTTTCGCGAGATCAACGGGCTGATGAACGCCACCATCGAGAGCCTTCAAACCGTTAAAGACGTCGGCCCCGAGATGGCCTCATCGATTCACGGGTACTTCGAAGACGCTGGCAACCGAGAGGTCGTGCTGGCGCTGCTCGATGCGGGCGTGCACCCCGAGCCCCCAGAAGAGGTCAACGGTGGCGCGTTCACCGGCAAGACGGTGGTCATCACCGGCACGCTCTCGACCATGTCGCGCGACCAGGCCAAAGAGGCCATTGAGCGCCGGGGTGGCAAGGTCTCGGGCTCGATCTCGAAGAAGACCGACCTGCTCGTCGCCGGAGAAGACGCCGGCTCGAAGCTGACCAAAGCGAAAGAGCTCGGAGTCGCCGTTATCGACGAGCCCGGCTTCGCGCAGTTGCTGACTTCTTCTTGAGCTTTGATGCGCCGGTTACGCGGGTAACTTCGAGCCAAGAACATCAACCTTCTCGATCACGGGAGCCTCAGCCAGCAACTCGCTTGCATTGCTCATGAGCGCCTTCGCAATCTCTCCGGCCAGGTGCTTCGAGCGGTCGCCGTCTTGAGCGAACGCGTCGACGATGTAGAAGACGGTCGGTGACGCCCGCAGGGCGAACCACGCGGGCGTGAACGACTCTGCTTCGGCCAGGGGCTGGGCGCCGGCGAGAAATGCGGCGACTTTTTCTTCTTTGCCGGCCTTTGCGACCAGACGAACGACGAGACCGACGGTTGGCTTGATTGACATCGTCGTTGGCTAACGACGACCCCAAACGAATGCGATGCGTTCAGCTGCTTACTTCTTCCTGAACTCGACGCGTCGGTTCAAGCCCCAGGCCTCCTCGGTGTGCCCGCTGCTGGCCGGCTTGTTCTCGCCGTAGCCGACGGTGTCGAGCGAGCCGCCCGCGACGCCGAGGTCGACCAGGTACTTGCGAACCGAGGCGGCGCGCTTCTGTGAGAGCACCATGTTGAACTCTTCGGTGCCGCGCTCATCGGCGTTGCCTTCGAGCGTGAAGCGCAGGCCCAGCTTCTTGATGCATTCGGCGGTGGCAGCGAGCGCGGCTTGCGACGAAGCCGACAGCGTGAACTCGTTGAGCTCGAAGCGAACCGGCTCGTACGAGCACGACGCGGTCGAGTCAGCGGCGGGCACGCAGCGGTTGCCCTTGCAGTCTTGGCCGGTGGTGCAGTCGTCTTTGCTGACGCAGCTGCCCTCGACCTTGGCGGTGTCGACCGCGCACTTGCCAGCCTTGCACTTCTTGCCGGGGCCGCAGCCGGTCTCGCCGACGCACTCGGGCTTGGGCTCGCACTTGAACGTACCGGTGTCGCACACGAAGCCGGGCTTGCAGTTCGCGTCGGTCGCGCACTCGTGGCACTGCCCCTGAACGCACACTTCGCTCTTCTCGGCGCAGTTCTCGTCGCTCTGACAGTTCGGGTACGTCGGCGGGCAGGCCGTCAACAGCATGGCCGTCGCCGCAGTCATCAAAAGAGCCAAGTTCCGCATCGGGGTCTTCCTCCGGGTTGAAGCGCTCACCAACCCAGCGTCCTTACCCGACCATTCCCTCCAGCGGCAACAAACTCTTGATTTGTTTATAGAATCATCAGCGGTACGCGAATCGCACTGGCAGACCCCCACTGCCGCAAAGCGCGGCAGAATAGACACACCCCGTCGCCTGGAGCCCTCATTCTCATGCCTGCCACCGTGCTGATCGTCGACGACGAGCGAAACATTCTCCTCACTTTGAACCAGGCCCTGCAGCTCGAGGGGTACGCCACGGAACTCGCCGCCGATGCCAAGGTCGCGCTGCAGGTGCTCGAAGCCAAGCCAGTCGACGTGGTCTTGATGGACGTGAAGATGCCCGACATGGACGGCATCGCCGCGCTGGAGAAGATGAGAGCGCTTCGCCCGGAGCTGCCCGTCATCATGATGTCGGGTCACGGCACCATCGACACCGCGGTCAGGGCCACGCAGCTCGGCGCGCGCGACTTCTTGGAGAAGCCCATCTCGCGTGACCGCCTCTTGCTCGCGTTGCGCAACGCGCTCGAGATGCAGCGGGTGGTCGAAGAGCTCAAGGAGCTGCGAGCCGAGGTCGGCCGCTTCGACATGGTGGGCTCGGGTGCGGCAATGCAGCGCATCTACACTTTAATTCAGCGGGCCGCTCCGTCGGAGGGCCGCGTGTTGATCACCGGCGAGAACGGCTCGGGCAAGGAGCTGATCGCCCGCGCGGTGCACCAGCACTCGAAGCGCCGCAACGCGCCGTTCATCAAGCTCAACTGCGCAGCCGTGCCGCACGAGCTGATCGAGTCTGAGATCTTCGGCCACGAGAAGGGCGCCTTCACCGGAGCCCTGACCGCCCGGCGCGGCAAGTTCGAGCTGGCGCACGAGGGCACCTTGTTTCTCGACGAGGTCGGCGACATGCCAGCGGCGATGCAGGCCAAGCTGTTGCGCGTGCTGCAAGAGGGCGAGTTCGAGCGAGTCGGTGGCAGCGAGACGCTGAAGGTCGATGTGCGGGTCATCGCCGCGACCAACAAAGACCTCGAAGCCGAGAGCGCCGCCGGCCGCTTTCGCGAAGACCTCTTCTTTCGCTTGAACGTGGTGCAGATTCACGCGCCGCCGTTGCGTGAGCGAAAAGAAGATCTGCCCCCGCTGATCGAAACCTTTCTCGACGAAGCCTGCCGAAAAAATGGCCGCAAGCTGCTTCGGCTGACCCAAGACGCGATGCAGAAGTTCTACGACTACGATTTTCCAGGCAACGTGCGCGAGCTTCGAAACCTGGTCGAGCGTTTGGCGATTCTCTCAGAGGGGCCGATCGTCGCCGGTGCCGAAGCCGAGGCGCTGCTGCCGAGACGTCGCGGTGTGACGTCACTCTCTGGGGTGCTGCCAGCTCCGGCGACCGCGGCCCGCTCGGAGCCCATCACCACCGACGCGCCAGCCGTCAGCCCGTCGTTCGTGCCCTTGGCCCCAATTCGCTTTCGCCACGACAAAACCTTTCGAGATCAGGTCGAAGAGGCCGAGCGAGAAATCATTCTTGGAGCGCTCGGCTTCACCAAAGACAACGCGACCGAAGCGGCCAGGCTGCTCGACCTCGAGCGTGGTCACTTCTACAAGAAGATGAAATCACTGGGTCTTCGCCGAACTGGCGGCGAGACCACCACGCTGAGCGAAGGCACCTGAAAAAAAGAACTGAACCCCACACAACCCTCGTCGCATTCAGGTGTTCTTGGCGCGCTGCCCGGCCGACAGCGAACCACCCCACCTGGAGCTCCTCTCGATGCGCACCCCTGTCTGGCTTGGCACTCTTGGTTGCGTCGTTCTCATCACGGGGTGCTCGGGCGCGATGAGCATGGGCGATGGTGGCACCGGCGGTGGCGGGGGCGGTACCGGCGGTGGCGGAGAGGTCATTGACACCGAAGATGGTGGGCTCTGCACCGACACCTGGGAGTCGTACGGCCAGCCCTTCTTCGCCACCACCTGCGCGGGCTGCCATGAGCATGACCACGCGAACTTCGTAACGCACTCGGTGGTGCTCTCTGAGCTCGGCCTGATTCAAGACAAGGTGAGCCAGCGCCTGATGCCCAAAGACGAGCCGCTGCCGGAAGCAGACCGTCACCGACTGCTCACCTTCTTGGCCTGCGGCGCGAAGTCGGCCGCCCCTCCAGACGCAGGCGTGCCCTTCGAGGCCGAGGCCGCGCGCATCGCGGTGGCGAAGGTGAAGAACGTGTTGGTCGGGCTGCCTCCGACCGATGCCGAAGTGGCGGCGGTGGCGGCTGATGAAAAGGTGATGGCCGGGCTGGTCACCGAATGGCAGAAGCGGCCCGAATACGACGAGAAGATGAAGGTCTTTTTCGAGCTCGCCTTTCAGCAAACGCAAATCACCCCGGCCGACTTCATCGACCTGATCCCTCCGACCGGCATGGGCACGGGCGCCGCGGTACCGCTGGTCGTTCAAAACGCGCGCGAGAGCTTCGCCAGAACCGTCATCGCCCTCAACGCCGAGGGCAAGCCGCTGACCGAAGCCTTCACCACCCGCCGGGTGATGTTGACCACCGCATTGATGGAGCTCTACGGCTTTCTCGACACCCGCCGCGTCGATGACAACGGCAAGTTCAACGACACCATCACCAAGTACAAGAACGCGACGCTGACCATCGGCAACGCCGCGGGCCCGGTGCCCATCGAGCAATCGGTAGACCCGAACAGCCCGAACTTCATGCACTGGTACGACCCCGACGTCAGCCACTTCGCCTATAGCGACATGACCTGCAACACCGACCCCATCACCATGCCGGTCGCGTCGCTCTCGGTGCACTACCTGCTGTACGGCGAGGTGCAACAGCACCAGGGCCCCGCGGGCTACTGCCCTCCGAAGGCTGGCACGTTGAACGGCGTGCAGCTCACTTCGACCGATTTCAGCGACTGGCGAATGGTCACGCTGCGGCCTCCCGTCGGCAGCGAGCCGATCTCCGTGTTCTTCGATTTGCCAAAGCTGCGAAAGGGCACCGAGCTGGTGCTCA
>JANLPS010000218.1:0-12320 GCA_031367385.1 Archangium sp.
GTGACCGACACCTCAGACGTGAACATTCAGGCCGTTCACGCTTACAGCTCGAGCAGCCAGTCGTACTACGACACCTTCACGCAGAGCCTGACGCCGATGACGCAGGGCCAGACCGTGCGGGTGGTGTGCTCGGTCGACAACTCGGCCTCGATGGCTGCAGCGGTCAACGGCGCGCTCTACGTTGATTCGATCTCGGTGGCGTTGGTCAAAGACACGTCGCTGAACCAGTGATTTCAGTTTCACGACAAAGAAACCAAAAGGGCTCTTTTATGAACCTGAAACAGCGCATGCTCTGCGCATGCATCGGTTTGGCGTTGGCCTGTGGGCCCTCCAAATACGACCAGAACCAGACCGCCGTGCCCATCACCCCGACCGGCTCGCTGGTCGGCCGGGTCACCGACCTCGCCACCGCGCTGCCGCTCGAGGGCGTCACCGTCACCGTGGTGGGGCCCACCCGGCTCACCGCGACCACTGACGCGGCCGGCCTCTATTCAATCAACGAGGTCACCGTGAACAGCAACTTCTCGGTGCTCTACGAGAAGGCTGGGTATTTGCGCAGCATCGGCAGCGCGAGCTTGCCGGGGAGCGCTGGCACCGCGCCGCTCGCAGGGGGCTTTCAGTCGCTCAACATTCAAATGGCCAAGGGCGACGGCGAAGTGCGCGGCTCGCTCTACTTGCCCAACGGCACTCCGGCTGTGGGCGCCACCGTGCTGATCGACCTGCGCCAAGCGGGGTACGACGCGCTGGTCACGGCAGTCACCGACATGACCGGAGCCTTCAAGCTTGCCGGCCTGGCCTCGTCTCCCTCGGGCCAGTACTACAACGTCTACGCGCAGTACTTCGACCAGAACGGTGACGGTTCACCCGACTTCGGGGCCTTCTCGAACGGCGTCTACGTCTTCTCCGGAGCCCCGGCGCGCGTGTTCATGCAGTACAACAACATCGGCCAGCGGGTGCTGACCTCGAACGTGCTCAGCGGTGAAATCGGCGCCAGCCAAGACCTCAAGTTCACCTTCTCCTTGCCGGTCGTGCCGGTCAGCCACACCGGCGACGCGAGCGACAAGATCACCCTCTACAGCTACACCCTGGGCACCACGGTCGGCTTCACCGCGACCTGGGTGAGCGCGACTGAGCTCACCATCAAAGTCGACGGCAACCTGACCGAGGGCGGCCGTTACGAGCTCGACTTCAACGGCCTCGAGACGGTCGGCGGGGGCCAGTTCTATTCGTCGTACATCTTCCAAGTGCGCGGAGCGACCGTGGTCGGGCCCAGCGCTCCGGTGACCAACTTCACGGTCAGCAGCAACACCAGCGAGCCCACCAAGTTCAACTTCGACACCAACACCTTCGTCGTCGCCTTCGACCCGGTACCCGGCAACACCACCTATTGGGTGTACGCCAAAGACGACGGCCCGAACCCGGGCTTCAGCCGCATCAGCACCATCAACATCAACCAGCTCAGTGGTCACGTCAGCAGCACCGTGCAGGTGCCGTTGAGCAACTACGCGCCGCTCGCCAACGGCCGCAAGGTGACCTTCGCGGTGGTGCCGGTCGACGTTTATGGCAACGCAGGGGCAATCTCGTCAGCGCCGAGCGTCACGGTGCAAGACAACACCGCGCCCACGACCTACACGGTCACCGCGGTGAGCCCGGTCGACGCGATCAACGATACCGCCGCTGCCACCACCATCGTGCTCTCGCTCGCCTACAGCGAGCCGATGGACCAAACGGTCAAGCCGGTGCTCACCAGCGTCGGCGGCACCTTCGCCCAGACCTTCGTCTGGGACGCCACCGGCAACCAGGGGCTGTTGACCCTCACCGTGCCGGCGAACAAAGACCTCTCGGGCAGCTTCGTGATTCGCGGAGGCAAAGACGCCGCGGGCAACTCGCTCTCAGGGCCTGACTTCACCGGGGTCTTGGGCGGCCGCCAGGAGCTGCTCGTCAACGGCGGCTTCGAAGACGGCGCCGGCGCCTGCAGCCTCACCGGGTGGTCTCAGTCTCAGACCGGCGGCATGCCGGTCAGCACGTCGGTCGCGGGGGCCGGGTTGCCGAACTCGGGTCGCTGCGCGGCGCTGATCGGCGCTCCCTTGGGCAGCGCTCCGCAAGTCGGCTCGAGCAAGCTCTCGCAAGACGTCTCGGTGCCCGACCTCACGATGAAGCCCTCGTGGAAGCTCGAGTTTCGTCACTCAGAGCGCCCTGAGTACTTCAGCCCCTCGGGCATGAACGTCGCCGTGGCCCAGAAGTGCCAGATCACCACCACCGCTGACGTGCTGGTGCAGGGCGTCTACAGCGCGCTCTCGGGCAGCCAGTCGTCGTACAACGGGCCGATCATCACCACCATCACCCCGGCCGCGACCGGGGCCGTCACCTGGCGCGTGGTCTGCTCGGTCGACAACTCGGCGTCGATGGCCCCTGCAGTCAACGCGGCGCTGTACCTCGATGATTTGTCATTCGCATTGGTCAAGACCACGTCTTTCAACAACTAAACTCCGAAGGGTTCACCTTATGAAACGCAGTCTCGTCATTCTCCTTGCCGCGCTCGCCGCGTGCAACGGCACCTCACAGTCGAAGTATGACCAGCAACAAACCCAAGTCGCGATCACCCCCAAGGGTTCAATCGTCGGCCGCGTGACCGAGGTCGGCACCTCGACCCCGTTGGGCGGCGTCTCGGTCACCTTGAACGCGCCGACGCCGGTCACGGTCACCACCACCGATCAGGGCCTCTTTCAGTTCAACGACGTCGTGGTGAGCAGCAACTTCGTGATTTATTTCGACAAGGGCGGTTATCTGCGCAGCACCGCCACCACCCAGGTGCCGGGCTCGGTGAACTACGCCGGAGCGACTCCGCTCGCCGGCGGCGTTGCGTCGGTCGACATGTCGTTGGCCAAGGCCGACGGGTCAATTGGCGGGTTCTTGTTCTTGCCCAACGGCCGGCCGGCGGTGAACGCGACCGTGGTGGTCGACCAGCGCCGAAGCTACCTCACCATGGTCGGCAGCACCGGCCAGTGGGAGTCAGTCGTCACGGCCAAGACCGGCATGGACGGCTCTTTCACGCTCACTGGCCTCGCTGAGGCCCCCGCTGGCGTGACCCACCGGGTCGTGGCCCAGTGGTTCGACGCGAACGGCGACATGCAGGCCGACTACGGCGGCGTCAGCACCTCGGTCGACGTGCTCGGCACCTCGCCCGCCCGCATCTTCATGCGCTACGACGACATCGGCCAGACGGTGATCGACTCGAACATCTTCGACGGTGACCTGCTGGCCACCGACCCGATCACCTTCACCTTCGCGCTGCCGGTGCTCACCAGCGGCCAGAACGGCAGCATCGTCAACCAGTTCACGCTGGTCGATCAAACGGTCGGCACCCAGGTCGCGGTCGAGCAAACCTGGGAAAACCCCACCAAGGTCAGCCTCAAGCCGGTCGGCGGCAATCTGCGCGAGGGCGACATCTACCAGGTGGCGATCAACCTGAAGCAGGTCAACGGTGGCTCAGGGCTGCCGGTCAGCAGCTTCAACTTTCAGGTTCGCGCGTCGACGGTCACGCAGCCGACGACCCAGGTCACCAACTTCACCGTGACCAACCCGGGTCGCACGCCGGCCACCAACTTCGACTGGGCCGACAACGCCTTCTTGCTCAGCTTCAACACCGTGCCGGGCATCAGCACCTATTACATCTACGCGCGTGACACGACCTCGAACCCGGCGTTCGTCTTCGTTCGCGCCTACAACATCTCGCTGGGCACCGGCCGCACCACCATCACGGTCGGGTTGCCCTTCAACCAGGGCCGCCCGCTGCAAGAGGGCAACAAGGTGACCTTCGCGGTCGTGCCGGTCGACCGCTACGGCAACACCGCGCCGCTGGGCATGGCGCCGACGGGCACGGTGTCAGACAACATTCAGCCTCGCGCGACGTCATCGGCCCCCTCGCGGGTCGGCGCGGCCGAGCCCGACGGCATCAACGACACCGCCGCGGCGGCGACCATCGTGCTGCGCCTCAACTACAACGAGCCGATGGATGCGACGCTCGCGCCCGTCTACACGAACTCGGGTGGCGCGGTGACGCAGTCGTTCGTCTGGGAAGCCGGCGCGACCTCGGGTCTGTTGACCCTCACCATCCCCGCGGGTGGCGACATCACTGGCCCGTTCACCATTCGCGGTGGCAAAGACGTCGCGGGCAACGTGCTCGCGGCGGCTGACTTCACCGGCACGCTGGGCGGTCACAAAGAGCTGCTGGTCAACGGCAACTTCGAAGACGCGGCGGGCGCCTGCGGCCTCACCGGGTGGAACGCGACGGGCACCCCGGCCCCGACCTCGGTGCCGAACAACAACAGCTCGACCACCGGCAAGTGCGGCGCGCTGATTGGCTCAGCCATCGGAGCGACTCCGGTCACCGGCTTGACCAAGATCTCGCAAGACGTGGTGCTGCCCGACATCACCAACGGGTTGGGCTGGTCGTATCAATTTCGGTACGACTACCGCACCGAGTACGCCACCACCGGCATGCCCGCGGTGGTCACTCAGCGCTGCCGCATCACCGACACCTCAGACGCGGTGCCGGTCGGCTTCCCCACCTTGTTTACGTCTTCGTCGGGCAACACCGGCGGCTTCGTGACCAACACCCTGGCCCCCGGCCTCCCCCCGGCGCAGACGATTCGCTTTCAGTGCGAGGTGAACAACGCCACCACGAATTCGGCCAACGCGGCGATATTCCTCGACAATGTGTCGGTCGTGCTGGTCAAGCCGGGCACGCTCTAAGGCGCACGCCCGTTCTGGCTCAATTCGTTTGAAAGAAGCCTCGGCGAGCACCGCCGGGGCTTCTGTGTTTTCGACGCCCGTTCGGAGCGCCGCGAATTCGGCACCCACGCGGTCTCGGGGTAGAAGCTGCAGGCATGTTGCAACGGCTCCCGCTGCTGGTGGTGGTGATGGCGGCGAGCGCGCTCGCGCAAACCACGAGCCCCGTGGTCGGGCCGACGCTCAAAGACCTGATGCAGGCCCGAAATATGGCGATGGGCGGCGCCTACGAGTCGCTGGGCTACGGCGCAGAGGTCATCGCCGGCAACCCGGCCGCGCTCTCGCTCTACAAGCGGTACCAAATCGAGGCCAACGGCGCGTGGGACGTGCCCAGCGGCTACGTCACCGGCGGCGTCTCGCTGGCCGACTCCTCGTCGAGCGCGCTGGCGATGGGCATCTCGTACAACTTCGCCACCTTCGGCGCGTATGACCGGCGCTGGGCGCACCTGACCACCGTGGCCCTGGCCCTGGCCATCGCCGAGTGGCTGCACATCGGAGTCTCGGGCCGCCACCAGGTCATCACCGGAGCGACGAACACCAACTCGATTACCGTGACGGCCGGCATCGTCTTCAAGCCGTTCGAGTGGCTCTCGATGAGCTTCTCGGGCCACAACCTGATTCCCAACTACAACGCCGACGTCGTTCGCTACTTCGTCGCCAGCGTCAGCAGCCAAATCGCAGGGCAGCTCTCGCCCGTCTTCGACCTGAGGATGGACTTCAACCAGCCGACCCCGCGCCTCGCGTACATGGGCGGCGTCGAATGGCTGATCGCGATGCGCTTTCCACTCCGCGCGGGGTACCAGTACGACAACATCGGCAACCACCAGTACCTCTCAGCCGGTGCCGGGTGGTTCGTCGAGGGCAGCGGGTTCGACCTCTCGTACCGCCATGAGATCAAAGGCGACGAGGGCCGGTTGATCGCGCTGACCGTCAAGCTGCAGCTCTAAGAAAAAAGTCACTCCGCGAGCAGGGTGGCCGCGTCGCGCTGCACTTGCTCGACCGAAGCCGGCTCGTTGAATTGGTAGAACCCGCGCACCTTCAGGTGCTTGTCGACCAGCACGAAGTAGCTGCCATGTACCAGCGACGCCAGGTTCGAGGGGTCGACCGGCGCGTCCATCGGCTGGAGCATGCCCTCCACGATGACCTTGTTCAGCGCCGCGCGCTCACCGGTCAAGAACGACCAGCGCTCGGTGGCCTCGTACTTCGCCCCATACGCCAGCAACCGCTCTGGCGTGTCGTACTCGGGGTCGACCGTCATGCTGACCAGCTGCAACCCCGGGGGGCCGTGCTTCTGAATCGCCGCCATCTTCGCGGTGAAGGTCGGGCAGATGGTCGGGCAGCGGGTGAAGATGAAGTTCGCGACCCAGACCTGGCCCTCGAGCGACTTCGAGCCGAACGGGGCGCCGTGTTGGTTGACGAAGTCGAAGGCCGGCACGCTCGAGAGCACCGGCAGCGGCTCGGCACGACGGCTGGCCAGCAGCTTCGGAGCCACCAACACCACCGCCACGGCCACCGACCCCAGCACCGCGAACCACAGGCTGGGCCGCTTGATCACGCCGCGGCGTCTTTTTCGGGCGCGGCTTCTTTTTCGATCAGCACTTCTTTTTCACCGGGCTTGCGGTTGCGCAGGGTGCCCAGCACGCGATCGAGCCACATGTAGCTGATGCCGTAGTTGGTGGTCGAGTCGGCGAAGTGGTGCGACATGTGGTGCGCGCGCAGTTTGCGGCCCCACGCGGTGAGCGGCTTTCGGTGGTGCGTCGACCAGTGCAGAAAGTCGTACCAGAGGTAGCCCAGCACCAGCCCTGACCAGTACGGCACGGTGACTTCGGCGTGGCCGGCGAGCGAGAGGCCGAACCAGATGATGGCCGCCAGCGAGATGCTCACCGGCAACGGCATCACCAGCCGGGTGTCGTCGTCGGGGTACTTGTGGTGAAAGCCGTGCACGATGTCATGAAAGCGGCGGGTGAACGGCCCCGAGCCTTCGTAGTGAAAAACCTTCTTGTGAATGACGTACTCGAGCAGCTGCCACGTCACCCACCCGAGGGGAAAAAAGGCGACGGTGAGCACGGGCGTCGTGACGCCGGTGCCCAGGCTGTAGCCGAGAATGCCGAACGCCACCGGGAGCCAGAAGATGAACGGCATCGACGGGTGCACTTTCGAGAAGAACTCGAAGAAGGCGCTGTCGAACATGCGCCCACGCGTATTTCGGATGTAGTCCTTCATGTCTGGGCACCGTGTAGCCAAGCTGGCCCCCAGGCGCAATGAGGAGTGGTTTCAATCACTTACTGTGCCCCCCTGAAGCTCCAGGCGTAGCGCTCGGTCACCGTCATTTCGCCCTGCGGCGCCTTCACCAGGGTGGTGCGATCGACCGGCAGCCCGGTTGCGTCAGCGATGCACACCTTCGAGCTGCCCATGTCTTTGCCCTCGACGAGCAACGAGAACTCCACCCGGTGGCAGGGCACGTCGCCGATGGTCTCGGCGCCAAGGTCTTTCGGGTCGACCGCGCGGGCCCACTCGCGAACGCCGCCGTTGGCATGCTCGAGGGGCTGATCGGCGGTCAAGGTGCCGACGGTGTGGAGCAGCCCCATGCGCACCATGGTCACGCCCAACGTCTCGCTCAGCTCGGTGGGTATCGGCTCTTTGTGATTCGAGACCGAGGCGCCCTTCGAGAGCGAGCGGTTCTGGTCTCCGGTCTTGGTGTCGAGCTCGACGTGCACCTGATCGCTGCCGAACTGGCCCTCAGAGCTCAGCGAGACCACGTTCTTCGAATACAAATCGAGTGTGCCGGTCAGCTGGGCCACCATCAGGCCCTTCGACTCGGTGACGAACGAGACCCGCGCGTCACGGGCATTGCTCACCGCGGCCTCGGCGGCCTCGAGCCGTTCAGCGGCGGTCGCGGTAGCGGGCAACGGCTTGGGCCCACTCGCACAGGCGCCGAGCACACAGCACAACAGGGTTGCACGCATCAGGGCACCTCGGCGATCGCAGTGGTGGTGGTGGTCGGCCCCTTCAGGGTGGCCAACAAGCGCTCGGCCTCGGTGGCGGTGACTCCGGCCTTGTCGACGGCCTTGGCCCGCAGCAGCGCCGCGCGGGCCTGTACGTGGTCGCCTTGTAGCTTGAGCGCGATGCCCAGGTTCAAGTGCACGAGCGGGTTGTCTTGGTCCATGTTCTCGGCTTCGCGAAAGGCGGCGAGCGCCAGCTCGAGGTCGCCCGACAGCAGCGCCTCTTTGCCCGCCTGCAGCTTTTTCTCAGAATCGTTGATCAATTCGATGTCGATGACGGTGCGCCCGGCCAGGTTGAAGACCAACAACCGCAACAACCCTGCCCAGTAAAACGAGAGCCCCTCGGCCGCCGCCACCGCCGCGAAGGGTATGTCGGGCAGCAGCTGCTTGCCGCGAAACTTGAAGCGCACCTTGGTGTAGCGGCCCTTCTTGGCCATCTTGACCACCTGGTCTCCGAGCTTTCGCAGCGAAGCCTCGAGCTTCTTGGGGTCGATCTCGAAGGGCAGGGTGCGCTTGTCGTCATTGACCAGCTCGACCTCGCGAATCGGAGCCTTCAGGCGAGACGACGGCTTGGGCGCGGCTTTGACTGCCTTCTTCTTCTTCGTGGCCATGGGCGCGCAGGGTAGCCGCTCGGCGCCACGACTTGCATCAACTGATGGCGACTTGCGTGCTAGGTTCGGCCCGTTCTCAATGAGCGACGAGCCGGTTCAACTCTTTGTACGCACCGACAAGGGAGCGACGTACGGCCCCCTGGCGCCCACCAGCATCGAGCTGCTGCTCGACAACGGGGTGGTCACCGGGCGCGTGCAGATCTCCCTCGACGGGTTGAACTACGTCTTTCCGGGGCGGGTACCGGGCATTCGCATGGCCTTCCCCCGGGCGCTGTGGGGTGACGTGGTCGAACCCGGCGATGAGGCCGACGCGGCGTGGGGCAAAGCGGTGCTGCCTCCGACGATCGCGCTGCCGGCGACGCCGGTGTCGAGCCCGAGCCGAATCGCGGCCAACCCCAACGCCCAGAACCTCGCCGGCCCCGGAGCGCGCGCCCAAGCTCAACAAGCCCGCCCGGCCAGCCGGCCCTCGGGCATCGCGTCGCGCCCATCGCAGGTGCTCTCACCCTCGTCGCCTTCTGCAGTCGCTTCATCACCTTCGAATCTTCGAGCGGCCCCCGCAGCGCCGCAGGCCGTGGCCGCGCCTCCGACGCCCGCACCCGCCGCGGCGGCAGAAGCAGAAGAAGAACCGCCGGTGCTCGACGCCACGGTCTCGGGGTCGGGTGAATTCAACGAGCTGGCCACCGACCCCGGCGAAACCGTGCCCGGAGGCGGCAATGACCCCTCGGCCTTCGTGGCCGACGAGCTCTTGCCCAGCGGCACCCTGGCCGTGGTGGGGCCGATTCGGCTCTACTTCTTGGCGGCCGCGGCCGACCGCACCGGCCTGTTGACCCTGACCCTCGCAGACCGGGTCATTCAGATTCACTTTCGCAAAGGCACGCCCGAGTTCGTCGACTCGAACCACGCTGAAGATGGCTTGGCGATTTTTCTGGTCAGAAAGCAGCTGCTGACCGCCGAGGTCATCTCTCAAGCCGAGGCGCAAAAGGCCCGCTTCGGCGGAGAGCTGCTGCCCGCGCTCTTCGCCCTGGGCCTGCTCAACCCGAACAACGTCTTCGCGCACCTCGGGCAACGCGCCGCCGATTTGATCTACCGCGCGCTCTTCGCCGAGAGCGGCAGCTACACCTTCAAGAACGCCGAGCTCTCAGCGACCAAGGCGATGCCGATGGGGCACAGGTGGGGCGTGTTCGTCGAGCAGCTGCGACGGGTGCCTGCCTCCGAGGTGCGGCGCCGCATGATGAGCGCCCTCGATAACCCGGTGATGAAGGGCACGGGCCCGGTGCCGGCGAACGATTTGAAGTTGAGCCCACAAGAGCTGCGCGCGTTGAATCACTTCGACGGGGTGCGCTCGCTCAACCAGCTGATGACGCAGATGCCCGCCGAAGCCGAGGTGATGCTGCGCACCGCGTGGATGCTGCAGTTCTGCGACGTGGTCTCGTTCGCGGCTGCGGTGCTGAAGAACGAAGTGCCCCCGCCGCCCAAGCGCACCGTGACGCCGGTGACCTCGCCGATGGCCGTGCCTCCGCCGGTGATTGGCGCGCCCGCTCCAGCCCCCTCGGCTCCCACGGTCCCCGGGCCTCCGGTGGCGGTGTCGAGCTCGTCTTCGGCGGTGCCCAAGCCGCCGGGCGTGCCTGGCAACCCTGCCGCGATGAACAAGCCGCAGACCGTCACGTACCCGACCACCAAGCCCAAGGCCGTGCCGCCTCCGGTGATGCAACCCACCGCGCCGGCCGCAGGGCCCGTGCTGGTGCCGGGGCCTCCGAAGATCTCAGCCCCGATGGCCAACGCGCCGGTGCCTCAAGCAGCGGCCAACCCGGCCGAGGTCAAGCAGCTGACCGACACGCTCGAGCTGATGCGAAAGCAGAACTACTTCGAGATTCTCGGAGTCGGCAAAGACGCAGACTCCAGCACCGTGAAGATCGGCTACTTCAAGCTCGCCAAGCTCTACCACCCCGACACCATCCCCCATGGGACGCCGGACGTCGTGGCCAAGCTCAAGGGCGACATCTTCGCGCGGGTGGGAGACGCCAATCGCACGCTGAGCGACGCCAAGCTGCGCGTTGACTACGCCGCCGAGATCGCCGCTGGCGGTACCGGTGAGAAGGTCGACATCTCGAAGATTCTCGCGGCCGAAGAATTCTTTCAGAAGGGCATGATTCTCGTCAAAGCCCGCAAGTTCACCGAAGCGGTGAAGATGCTGACCGACGCGATCAACGCCAGTGAAGTCGAGGCCGAATATTATGCCTGGCGCGGGTGGGCGAAGTTCTTTCTCCACGCTGACAAGGCCGAAGGTCGGGTCGAGGCGATGAAAGACATCTCAATCTGCGCCAAGAAAAACCCCAACATCGCCGCGATGTACTACTTCCAAGGGTACATGGCGAAGGTGCTGGGTGACCTGGCGACCGCGAAGACCAACTTCACCAAGACGGTTCAGCTCGACCCCAGGCACATCGACGCGCAGCGTGAACTGCGCATGATGAAGTGAAGAACGAGGCTTAATTTCGTGGCATTGACCGGTAAACAGAAACGAACGCTGCGCGCCCTGGGGCATCACCTGCAGGTCGTCGTGCACGTCGGCAAAGCAGGCGTCACCAAGGGCTTGGTGGCATCGACCGCTGAGGCGCTCAAGACGCATGAGCTCATCAAGGTGAAGATCGAGGCCGAGAAAGAAGACCGCGCCGAGGCGCTGGCCGAGCTCGCCACCCAGACCGGAGCACAGGTCGCCCAGACCCTGGGTAAGACGGCGCTGCTGTTCAAGCAGCGAAAGAACAAGCCGAAGATCAAGCTCGACGCGCCGCCCAAGCCCACCAAGGGTGACGTGGTCGGCAAGGCCAAGGCCGACGACGCCGAAGACGAGCCTGTTGACGGCGAGGCCGACGAAGAAGACGAAGACGACGACGACGACGACGAAGAAGAAGCCGACGACAGCGCCGACCCCGAAGACGACGAGGGCTAGAACGAGCACGTGTGGCGCGCCTGGGCCCTCGGAGCACTGGTGGTCTCGACCGCAGCGGTCGCGGCCAACCCCAAGGCGAGCGCGCTCGCCCGGCAGGCTGAGCAGCAATACAAAGAGGCCAAGTTCGAAGAAGCCGCGCAGAGCCTCCAGCAGGCCTACGACCTCGAGCCCAATGCGCACTTCTTGTTCAACCTGGCACGCGCGCTCGAGCAAGATGGCAAGACCGCCGTGGCGATCGAGACGTACCGGCGCTACCTGGCGCTCCCGGTCGATGAGACCGAACCCGAGCTGGTGGCGCGCGCGAAGACCACCATCGCGGTGCGTACCCAGCGGCAGGCGGCGGTGAAGACCAAGGCCAGCCCCGGGCTGACCGCGACGCCGACGAAGTCGTCGAAGAGCAAGAGCAAAGACGCCGACAGCGAGGCTGATGCGGTGGCAACGCTGCCGACCGCCGGCCCGAGCCCGAAGCTGCCGGGGTTGCTGGTGACCGGAGCCTCGGTCGCCGCGTTCGCAGTGGGCGTCACCTTCGGGCTGCTGGCCAACGCGTCGCGGCAGTCGTTCGATCAAGCCGTTACCCAGCAGGCGAAGGCCTTCTTCGAGCAGACGGTGCGGACCAAGGCCCTGGTAGCCGACATCTGTTTCGCCGTCGGAGCCGTCGCGGCAGTCACCGCGGTCATCTTGTTGCTGCGAAGTGATGACGGGGTGGCGGTGGCGTTGGCTCCGGTGCCGCAGGGTGGGGTGTTCGCGATGGGGTGGCGGTTTTGAGAGCGGCCTGCCTTTTGGTGTTGCTCTCGGCGTGCTCGTTCACCACCGCCACCGGGTTCACCGAGTGCGTGCAAGACCTGCAGTGCGGCTCGAACCACTCGTGCGCCCGGGGGTACTGCGTGGCGATGGCCGAGGGGTGCAGCCGCTTCGAGGGGCCCTTCGAGTCGCCCGGAGTGATTCGCCTGGCCGCCCTGCTCCCGC
>JANLPS010000254.1:0-32900 GCA_031367385.1 Archangium sp.
GCTCGACCCGGTGACTTTCGAGATCATCTCGGGCGCCAGCGGGCAATATGGCTCATCTGGCAGCCACGCCACGCCGGGCGCCCTCGGAGGGCAAATGGCGAGTTCACCTCCGACCTACGGCGGGGCGCTTCGGCTGAGCCCTGGCGGGGGCGGGGGCGGCGCGAGCGGAGGCGCGGGGGGCGGGGTCTGTGACATCACCGCGGCCTCCGTCATTCTCAACGGCCAAATTCGAGCCCAAGGCAACTCGGGCGCGCTCTACAACGGAGGCGGCGCCGGCGGCAGCATCGGCATCGCCACCACCTCGTTTTCGGGCGGGGGCGGCTTGATCGCCAACGGCAACGGGGGCGGCGGAGCGGGCAGAATCAGAGTCACCTCGACGACCTGGGGCTTCACCGGGGTCGTCTTGGCCACGGGCGGGTACGGGGGCAGCTGGGGGAGCGTCTACCTGCTCGATTCGATGAATCGTTTTCGAGTGATGACGCCCGTCGTGTTCAGTGGCGGCGAGACCTTTGCCGAAGTTCTTTTGCAGTCAGGTGGGGTCTTGACGCTCTCGAACGATTCGACGATTCAGCAGCCCCTGCAGGTGCCCGTGGGCACGCAGGTGGTCTTCGCTGGCTCGAATTCGGCGAACCACGTGACGCTCGGCGGAGTCGATGGGGTGGTGACCGTCAATGCAGCGCTTGCCCTGAAGACGAAATTAGTCGTTCGCGGAACGCTGGTCGTCAACGCCTCGCTCTCTGTGCCCGACCTCGACGTCGAGATGAATGGTCTGGTGACCCACGCACCCCAGGTCACGGGCTTCAACCTGGCCGCAACGAATGACTTGAACGTCAAGTTCGGCGGAGCCATCGATGCGTCGGGCTTAGGCCTCCCGGGCGGCGCGTCAGGGGGCCCATTCGGTCGCTCCGGCGCGACGGTCGAGCCGGTTTCGAATGCGGTCGTCGCGGGCAGCGGCGATGGCAACGGCGGCAGTCATGCTGGGCGCGGCGGTGCGGCGTTGGCCACGAACCCCGTGGCAGCCGTCTACGATGACGTCGAGGGGCCACGCTCCCCAGGCGGGGGCGGTGGGGCTTACGCGTATTCGAGCGGGGGCAATGGAGGAGGCGTCATCCGCCTCTCCGCCGCCCGAATGAATGTCGCAGGGAGAATCTCGAGCAACGGCACCTCAGGCACGGTCGTCGCAAGTGTGTTCGACCCCACCGGGGCCGGCGCCGGAGGGACGATCGTCATCTCGACCGGGCCGCTGACGGGGGCCGGCCAGCTGTCAGCGCGCGGAGGTGCGGGGTCAGGGAGCGGCTCGGGCGGAGGTGGGGGCATCATTCACATCGACGCGAGCTCGATTGATGCCACCATCGTGCGAAGTGTTGCTGGTGGCAGTGGTGCCGCACCTGGCACGGTTGGCGCGTCGGTCGAACACCTCGCAGCGACGCTTCGCATCGTCAGCGCGCCACCGACCAGTATCAAGGTCGGTCAGACGCTCTCGTACCAGGCAACGGCGATCGGCCCGACCCCCGTCACCTGGTCTCTGCTGACCTCGCCGAGCGGTGCGGCGGTCTCAGGAGCGGGTTTGGTGACGTGGGCTTCGTTCGGCTCGGTGCCGGCCCTCTTTCGTCTTCAGGCGGCAGCCGATGGTGGCACCGATGACCAGACTTTCAGCGTCGACGTGTTGACGCCGCCCAAGATCACGAGTCTCGCCAATGGGCGAGCCACCCGTGGCGAGCCGTATGAATACGACGCCGACTCGACCGCGCAGGCGAGCGGTTCGGGGCCCCTTGAATGGTCGTTGGTCTCTGCGCCGCCGGGCTTTGCGATTGAGGCCCTGACCGGAGCCGTGACGTGGGCCGCTCCGGCGACTGGCGCCTTCGCGGTGTGCCTGCAGGTCAAGAACACCGTCGGCGAAGCGGTGCAGTGCTTCGCCATCGTGGTTGAACCTCCCACGAGTGGCATCGACGCAGGCGCGCCTCTGCTCGACGCGGGTGTTTCGGTGGTTGACGCCGGTGCTCCAGCCGTCGACGCGGGCGGCTTTTCGGCCGATGCCGGCGTCGAACCAGCACAGCCACCCCACTTCGTGTCATCGCCTTCAACCAGCGGGTATTGCGGCGTGCCCTACCGGTACTCGGGGGCGCGGGTGCCTCAGGTCGACGGCTCAGGCCCGCTCTCATTCTCGGTGAGCGCGATCGCAGGCGGAGTGCTGCCCACTGGTCTCACGATTGATGGCACCACCGGAGAGCTCAGTTGGACTCCACGAAAAGAACAGCGTGGGGCCACCCCAATTCAGCTGACGGTGATGAACGCCCTCGGTCGAGACGACCAGGTTTTTTCGGTTCAGGTCGAGTGCCCGGAGGCGCCGAACACGGCCGTGGGGTGCTCGTGCGGCGCTTCGCCCATCGAAGGCCTGTGGGTGGGGCTTGCGCTCTTGATCACCCGGAGACGACGCAGCGAGCACCGCTCGGGCCACTAACCCTTCACGGCGGGTTGCGCAATCACCAGAAGCAACCCATCGACAAGCCCAACCCACCCACGCTGCTCGTGCACCGGGCAAGGGCCGTCAACCGCGATTGAAAAACGCCACCCTGCGTCACTCGCGACGAACTCACCCGGCCTCAGCCCAATCAGCCCCAGCGGCGCTCTCAACCCAACGCCCCATACTTTGAGCACCGCCTCCTTCGCGGCCCAGGCCAGCGCCAATCGCGCCGGCTGCAACGCCGGAGGAACGATGTCCCACCTGGCCAGCTCGCCTTCAGCGAAGGCCTCTCGTGCAAAAGACGCATCAGGGCTCAGCGAGGCAGATTCGAGATCGACTCCCAAGGGTTCACCGCGAGCCGCGATCGCCACCGCCTGGCCCGATGAATGCGAGATCGACACCGCCACCCCACCCGGTGGCTGCAGCACCGGCCGGCCAACATCTTCGCCACCCACCTGCGCCAGCACCTCGAACGGCTCAGCGACGCCAATCGCCCTCACCGCCTCATGCGCCGCGACCCGCCCCGCGAAAAACTCAGCCCGTCGCTTCTCAGTCTTGCCGCGTTCGAAGAGGGCTCGCTCGAGCGGCCCCAGAGGCATCGACCCGCTGCCGACCTGGCACCAGCGCACCTCGATGACTCGGGCACCGAGCGTGACTCGGTGAATCGTCACGCCATCTGCTCATCGGGCCGGCTCGCGTCGAGCCGCCGCAGACACAGCCGTTCGACCGCCAGCAACAAGCCGCCGTCGGCACCACGCACCTCGATGTCGTAAAACGTATCGAGCCCACTCACGTCGACTGGGCGCGCACGCACATGGGCACCCTCATCGAGCTGCCGCATGCGCCCGCACCGCAGCGACGCGACCCCCATCGGCACCGAGACCACCTTGCGGTGATGCCCGTCCCAATTCGCGGCGACTTGAAACGCGGCGTCCATCAGCAAGGGGTCGAAGCCGAAGTGGGGGCGGCTGATGTTCGAGAAAATATCGCGGTACCGCGGAGCCCGAATGATGCCCTCGACGGTCTCAGCCCCCACATAGACCCACTCCGCGCGGCAGAAGAGCGGGCCCAGGTACACCGGGTCTTTGGCGAGATGAAAAATCGAGCGCGCGCGAGCACCCGGCAGCGCATCGGGCATCGTACCGGTGCCTGGCTCGAACTTCTGGGCCGGCCCAAGCACGAAGGTGCCCCGGTGATGAATGCGCGTCTGCATCACGTCGCTCTGCCCCAGCTTGAGCTCGCTGCGTGTCTCGACCTCGACCCGAATCTCGGAGCCCTTGCGGTCGACCACCCGCGCGTGAATTTCGACCAGCACCGGCTGCGCCCTGAACAGCTTGAGCGGCACACCGATCTCGAGGTTCTCGCCGCGCAGCACGGTCAAGTCAGGCCGCACCAGACTCGCGCCCTCGGCCATCAGCTCGAAGCCAAACGTGCCAGGCAGAATCGGCACGCCGTACAGCTGGTGCTGCAGCAAGAACTTGTCACGCGTCAAATCGAAGCTGCGAGCGACCACGACTTCGTTCTCTGACTGCCGAATCAGGCGATCGATCAGCGGCAGGTCAGACGGTATCAACAGCGCGCCGCGATCATCGAACAGGCGCAGCTGCGTCGGGCCCTCGGCCGAGCTGCCCAAGAACGGCCATTCGCGAAACAGGCGCTCTTCGAAGATGGCCACTTCGCGCTCGAAGCCGCCGACCATGTATTCGTTGATGAACCAGAAAACACCCTCGGCCGGAGAGATGAACGACACGCCGGTCGACTCCACCATCGAGCGTTTTCTGGCCGCCGCGCCCACCCGCTCCCAGGCCGTCCAGTCCAACGTCACGCAGCGGGTCGAGGGCCTCGCGCGGTGCGCATAGGCCATCGCACACTTACTCATCAAGTCATTCGCCGCGCAGTAATCGCTCTGGCCCTTGTTGCCGAACCGGCCTGCGCCCGAGCCGAAGCACATCACCAACTTGAGGTCATCACCCTGCGTCGACTCGAGCAGGTGCATCAGGCCCAACGCCTTCGCAGCCAACGTCGCTTCGACGCCCGCCGGAGTCTTGTCAGGCAAGCTCTTCGACGCCTCGACCATCGCGCCGTGCACGAGGCCGTCGATGCCGCCGTACAAGTCGCGAACCCGGCCGACCAGGTCGCGCACCTGGCTCGCGTCGGTGACGTCACACACTTCGTATTGAATCGGCAACCCGAGGGCGAACCCCTCGGCGAGGTTGCGGTGCAGCTCGCGAGCACGAGCCTCGGCGTCGAACGCGTTGGCGAACTTCACCGGCGTCAACGTGGGGTCGAGCTTCTTGCGGCGAATCATCTCGTCGCGCCGGTAGGCCTCGAACGCTTCGTCGTCGAGCTCGAGGTACGCCTCTCCACCGCTCGGCGGAGGCGTTCGACCGGTCAGAATCACCCGCGCGCCAAGCCGGGCGACCGCCTTGGCGACTTCGAACACCGCGCCGCGGCCACCGCCCGAGAACAAGAGCGTCCACGCGGGGTCGATCGACCTGCGAACCGTGTCACCCTCGGGGAAGCTGGCGCGTCGCATGCCGACGCCGAACCTTCGGCCGCAGAAATACCCGACCTCGACCCGGTCTGAGCCCTCCTCGAGCTCTTGTATCGCGCGCTCTGCGACGAGCTCGGTGTCAACGCTCGCGTCGAAGTCGACGACCTTCGCCACCAACGCCGGGAGCTCTTGCTTGAGCCCCTTCAAGAACCCGGCGATCGACCCGCCGAGTACGTTGCCGCCATCGCCCAAGAACCCGAAGTCGCCGCCCATCGCCGTCAGCGCGAGGTAGCTGGCCTGTCGCTCGGTCGCCCGTTCGAAGCCGCGATACAGCGCTTTCGAGGTGCCCAACCAGCGAGCGCTCGTCTCTTGCGCCGCCTTCCAAAACGTTTGGTGCCCTTGGGCCAGAAAGTAGTCGTTCGGCACGAACTCAGCGGCATCGATGACACCGTCGACTCCGCCCAGCGCGGTCACCGCGTCGCGTACTTTTCGTTCGACCTCGACCGGGTCGACCAGGCCCTTCACCGAGAGCACGCCGTGCGCCGCGCCCCGGCGATCGAGCGCGCTGACCAGGCTGGTCTTCACGTCTTCGCGATCGACCAGCAGCAAGAACCGCTTCTTCGCGACCGGGTACCGCTTGAGGCTCGGCAAACAGAGCGGCACCAGGTCGACCGCCCACCGGTTCGCGAACAACCCGCGCGGAGGCAACGGCGATGGGCGCGAGGTCGAGCTCGGGTCGATGCGCCGATCTCGCAAATGAATGTTGTCATGCTCCTCGAGGAGCAGGTGGTAGTTCGACCCCCCCAGGCCAAACGCGCTGACCCCTGCGCGGCGAAGGCCTTGCTGCGGCAATCGCCAGGGCCGGCTCTCGAGTGAGAGCGCGAGCGGTATCTTGTCGAAGGGTATCTCGGGGTTCGGGTACTCGCCGCCGTTCATCGGAGGCAACACCTGGGTGCTCAACGCGAACGTGGTCTTGATCAGCCCCATCATCCCGCCGGCCGAGCTGAGGTGGCCGATCTGCGACTTGACCGAGCCCAACGCGACCGGGTTATCGCGCCCGCGCGACTCGAACACGCTGCCGTACGCCGCCGCCTCGCTCACGTCAGACCGCCTGGTGCCGCTGCCGTGGCCTTCGACGAGGTCGACCCACGCGGGGTCAACCACCGCGGCCTCGAGCGCGCGTGACACCGAGCGTGCTTGACCGAGCGAGCTGGGCGCGAACATCGAGGTGCCACGCCCGTCACTCGACGAGCCGATGCCGCTGATCACCGCGAGAATCTTGTCGCGCGCCGCTTCGGCGGCCTCGAGGCGCTTGAGCACGACCGCTCCGGCGCCTTCGGCGGGCACGAACCCGTCAGCACGATCATCGAAGGGAAACGAGCCGCGCGCGCACACCACGTTCAATGCGCACAACGCGACGTAGTACTCGGGCAACAGGTTGTACGCGACGCCGCCAGCGATGACGACGTCGGCTTCTCCGAGCACCAACGAGAGCGCACCGGCATGCACCGCCACCATCGAGCTGGCGCAGGCCGCGTCGACCGAGAGGGCTCCGCCTGAAAAGGCGTAGCACCCCGCGAGCCGCGAAGCGCACGAGAGCCCCGAGTAGGCGTGCATCGTATCTTCGCTCAGCTTGACCAGGTTCTCGGTGTACTTGGCCCGCATCGCCTCGAGCAGCGCTTCGAGCTCACGGCCCGAGAACCCCTGCGCGCTCAACGTCTGGCGGCTCAACCGAATGAATCGCTCGCAGGTGAAGCGTCGCTCGAGCTCGAGCTCTTTCTCGCGCAATGGCAGCTGCCCGAAGATCACCTTCACGCGCCGACGGTCCCACTGGCCTTCTTGGTACTTCGCCGACTCGAGCGCCTCGGCACCGGCCAACAGCGACAAGTGCACCGCGCGATCGAGCGAGGCCAGGGTCGCAGGTGGCAGCTTGAAGCGCTTCGGGTCGAGCTTGGGCATGTCGACCAGCCCGGCCAGCTTGGGCACCGTCGAGCCCTCTTGCACGAACGGCCGCAGCATCTGCTCGACATCGAAGCGGCTGGTCGGCAGGTCGCGAATGGTGTCGACCTTGCCGATGATGTTCTTCCACAAGGTGCGCGCGTCTGAGGCGCCGGGGGCGATCGCTCCCATGCCGACGATCGCGATCTTCTGATCGGCTCTGGCCCGCTGTTTCGGCCCCGCCCGCTTGCGTTGCGGCTTCTGCGGAGGTGCGCCGATCAGCGCGTGGTAAGCGCTCCCGCCACCGGCGGTGTTGCTCACCGCGACCAGGGCGTCTGCTGCCAATCGGGTCGGCGTGCGGCTGGCTGAGAGCTCACCCAGGCCACTCCTTCGAAACGCATGGCTGGTGGTGGGCGGCACCGTGCCCTGCTCCACCGCCATCACCGCGCGGAGCATCGAGACCATGCCGCTGGCCGCTTGCTGAAAACCGACTTGGTGTGCACCACTGCCCACACTCAAGGGCCGACCGCGGTGCTGCGCATAGGCCGAGCGAAGGCCGAGCAGCTCTTCGTCTTCCCACGGCACCACGCCGCAGGCCTGCACTTCAGCGTGCGCCACCGCGTCGGCATCGACCGCTGCCGCATCGAGACCTTCACGGGCCGCGCGATCGACGATCTTCGAGAGCTGCGAGAGCCCCTGTCTCGAAAACTGAGAAGCCTGGGTCAAGCTGCGGAGCACCGCATACACGCGCCGGCCCTCGCGCTCGGCGTCTTCGAGCCGGCAGAGCACCAGCGACGCCGCGCCTTCACCGGGCAGCGTGCCTTGCGCGAGCTCTCCTAGCGGGTCGAACTCGCCTTGGGCCAGCCACCCACGGGCCTGCAACACCGCGTAGGTCGACGCTGACAGGAGCGGAGACAACGCGCCCACCGCCACCACGTCACACTGCGACAGGGTCAGCGCCTGCGCAGCCAGGTGCAGCGCCGCCAGCGACGACGCCGGGCCCGCATCGACGGCGAAGTGACCACCGGTGGTGTTGAAGAGCGCCGACACCCGCCCAGCCACCACGCTCGCGGTGGTGCTCAGCGAATCAGGTGTCACGGTCGGCGCCTCGGCCTCGAGCGCCTTCGCCACCGACGCCACCAGCGCAGCCGCATTCGGGTGCCCCTTGAATTGGGCCCGCAGCGCATCGGTGAGCTCAGCGCTGCGCAGCCGCAACATCGAGTTGATCGTCTCGTCGACGCCGATGCCCGAAGCGCCCAGGTAAATCGCGCACCGCTCGGGGCCTTCGTTCGGCGCGATACCCGCATCGAGCATCGACTGGGCGACCACGTGCATCAGCACCCGCTCCGCCCGGTGCATCTGGGTCGCGGTCGACGGCGGCACTCGAAACGTCTTCCAGTCGAACGGGTACTCGGAGAGCAGGCCCCCACGCAACGGGTGCGCAAGACCGGCGTCGATCGCCCACGACTCGGGGCACGCGGTCAGCCCACTCTGGCCCGCCAACGTCTGCTGCCAGAGCGCCTTGGGGTTCGCCGCGCCCGGCAAGTGGCACCCCATGCCGATGATCGCGAGCGGCGTTTGTGAAGCATTGCTCATTGAGCAGCCGGGGCTTCGAGGAGACGAACGAACGATTGCCACTCGACTCGCGGCACGATGCTCCGCTCGAGGAGTATGGAGCGCGGCGCGAGGCGCACACCGTGGAGCTCGAGGGCGGGCTTGCGGTCGACTCCGAAGGCGGTGGCGTCGAAACAGGGCGCGCCGGCGACGCTGCCGCGGCAGGTGATCGTGCCAAGCAACCCTTCATCAGCGCGGGGTATGCGGTACCACTCGATGCGGTCGACCGCCTGCACCCGGCCACCTTCACCGGCCAGCGCGTACCACTGCCACTCGGTCAACTGCTGCAGGCCCTCGATGACCCCGGGGCAAGAGGCCAGCGGAGTCGATGGCGAGAGCACGCCGAAGTGTGGCCCGCGCTCGCCCAGGCCGCCGATCAGGTGCCCCAGCCCTCGGGTCGTGGCCCACTGCACCACCCGGTGCGTGCCCGCGGCGACCTGCACATCGGCCGCGGCGTACAAGGCGGAGCCATTGAGGCTTTTCCCCCGGCGATCGAGCGACCACTCTTCGGGGTTGAGCACCGTTGGTGCCTCTCGCGGTGAATCGGCGAGCTCGATCAACCCCGACGCGATCGCGATCGGCTCGCCGCCTTCGCGCGGTTGCTGCAGGCTCACGTGAAGCTCGGCGCCGACCCGCCGGGCCTGGCAGAGAATCGGTGTCGTCGAGCTCAACGCCGGGTGCGTCGAGAACAGCCCGCGGCGCAATCGCACCAACCGGTGATGGGGAAAAACCAACGCGGCGGTCTGCGACATCAGCTCGAGGCAAAAAGCAAAAGAGGTCTCGGCGCCGACCGGGGCCAGCGCCACTGCTTCTTCACGACCCTTGAGCTCGATCACTCGCTCGAGCAACGGCGTGCGATGCAGCCCGCTCAAAGACCCGATCACGACGATTTTCCACCCTGGCCCAAGATGGTGACGAGCTCCTCGAGGGTGGTCACGCCGCCCACGTTCGGTGAAGAGACCCCCAACCGCCCGGCCAACGCCTTCGCGAGCCTCTGCTTCTCGGTCTCTGACAACCCGAGCTCGGCGAGGCTCATCGACAACAGCGTCGAGCGCACGGTCTGCGGCGAAGCGGCGGGCGCGGGAGCTTGGGCCGTCGGGGCCGGGGCCTGAGCGGCTGGAGCACTCGTCGCAGGGGCCCGCGCGACGACGTACTCGATGTATTTCTGCAAGGTGTTGTACTCGCGCAACACGAAGGCCGCGTCGCGGGCGATGCCGAACTGTTCACGCGTCTTGGCGAAGATCTCGACCTGCTTGACGGTGTCGATGCCGAGGTCAGCCTCGAGATCGAGGTCGAGGCCGAGCATCTCGGCGGGGTAGCCGGTCTTCTTCACCGTGTGCGAGATCAACGCGGCCTGCACCGCGGCAGCGAGACCTCCGCTGGCCCCGACGCTGGTGATGCCTGACTTCGGCGTCAGCCGGCTGGGCGAGGAGGCAGTCGTCGTCACGGCCGGTGAAGGCACCGCCACCACGCCCGAGCCCGAGGAGGCCACCGGCTTGGTCGTCGTCGAGCGGGTCTGCTCACCATGCGCCACGATGCGATCGCGAATGTGCTCGATCACCTTCTTGATGGTGTTGAAGTCACGCAGCGACAGGTTCGGGTCGCGAGGTACTCCGAAGTGCTCGCGGGTCTTCGAGAAAATTTCGACCTGCTTGACGGTGTCGATGCCCAGGTCGGCCTCGAGATCGAGGTCTTCGGTGAGCATCTCGGCGGGGTACCCCGTCTTGGCGACCATGTTCGCAAGCAGCACGCGGCGCACATCGGTCTCCAACGTCTTCAGATCCACTGGTTTCCTTTCGTCGGGCTTCTTGCCCGTCATCAACTGCTCGACCAGGGCCACGATGCGATCGAAGGTCGACACATCGTCGGCCGACGCACCCGAGGTATCAACTCCAAACCGCGCCCCCAACGCCGCGGCCATCTTTCGGGCGGTGCCGGGGTCGAGCACGGTCTCGAGGGGCAGCTCGAGCAGCGCGGTCTCGGCGCTCCGGCCCGGCGCGGGTGTGTCGGAGGGTTGAACCACTGAGAGTCGGGGCATGCGGTCTCCAGAAGCAGGTGCAGAAGATGTGGAAATGGGAGGGGAAGGCTTGGCGCTCTCGAGCTGATGAACCCGACAGAACGCGAGGAGGCGGTTGAACTGTTCGAGCTCGCCGATCTTGGGGTGAATCGAGGCCATCGCTCCGTGCGGCAGCGCCTTGAGGGTCTCGCGAGCGAATTGGGTGAGCGACCACTTCGGGCCGGCTTCGAGAAAGACGCGGGCCCCTTGGCGATGCGCCAGCACCAGCGCTTGTCGCAAGAGCACCGGCTGCACGAACTGCGAGGCAAGAAACGCGGGCATGTTTCTCGCGTTCTTGGGGTCATACAGCTGCCCATCGATGGTCGAGATGACCGGTAGGCGCGGCGCCGAGAACGTGAGGCTCTCGAGCGTGTGGCGGTAGGTCGGCCTGGCATCGGCGATGAGCTTCGAGTGGTACCCATGCGAGACCGCCAACGTCGTCGCCTCGATGCCCTTCTCACTGGCCCGCGACAGCAACGCCTTGAGCGCCGCCTTGTCAGCCGAGACGATGCAGGCCTTGGGGCCATTGTCAGCGGCCAACGCCGAATACCCGGGTAATTTGAAGAGCAAGGCCGGCACGTCTTCAGACGAGCACGAGAGGGCGACCATCACGCCGGGGTCTTGGGTCTTCAGCGAGAGCACCGCGGCGGTTCGAGCGTGAATGGCCGTGAGCCCGTCTTCGAAGCTGAGCGCTCCGGCGACGACCAGCGCCGCCAATTCGCCAGCGCTTTGGCCGATCAGCAGAGCGGGTCGCAGGTCGAGCGACTCGAGCACCCGCGCCAACGCCACGTTCACCGCGAACACCGCCGCGTGCGCGTCTTCGTCTGCCTGGGCGAAGGTCTCGGGCGCATCGGTGAAGAAGCTCGAGGTCAGCGTTCGACCGGCCAGCCGCTGGTACACCGCGTCGGCCTCGTCGAGCGTGCGCTGCGCGACCGGGTAGGCCGCCGCCAGCGGGCGAAGCATGTTGGCGTACTGCCCACCCTGCCCGGGAAACATCAACGCGATCGGCGCTTTGCGCAGCGCAGAGGTGGCTTCACCAACGAAGATGCCCGTCTGCTCGAGAAAGTCGGGGCTTGCTCCAGACTTGAGCGCGGTCTTGAGCAGCCCGGTCTTCTTGAGGCCCTCTTCCTTCGACTTCGCGGTCAAAGCGACGGCCACCGCAGCTGAAGCAGCAGACAACGCCTTCGCGCCGGAAGCCCAGTGTGCATCGAGGGCGCCAATCGCCTCAGCAACGGTGGCGCCACCCGCCTCAAAGACGGTCGAGACCGGCTCTGCGACCCGGGGGCGGTACTGCTCGATGATCGCGTGGTAGTTCGCTCCGCCGACGCCGAACGCGCTGACCCCGGCTCGCCGCGGCCCGCCTGACGGCCCATGAGCCCACGCGCGCTGGGTGCGAACGACTTCGACAGACGCCGGTATCTTCGGGTTCGGCGCCGTGCACTTGATCGACGCGGGGATGACGCCGCTCTCGACGGCCAGGGTGGCCTTGACCATGCCGGCGACTCCGGCGGCGGCGTTGAGGTGGCCGATGTTCGATTTCACCGAGCCGATGCTGATGACCCCCACCCGGCCCTCGCCGTAGGCGTCACCGACCGCGTTCGCTTCGACAACATCTCCGAGCGCGGTGCCGGTACCGTGGCACTCGACGTACTCGACGCTGCCAGGCGCGATGTTTGCCAATTTCAACGCGCGCTTCATCGCCAGGCCTTCACCCGCCCGGCTGGGCGCCAACACCGAGCGGCCCTTGCCGTCACTCGAGCCGCTGACCGACCGCACCACCGCGCGAATCTCGTCTTTGTCGCGCTCGGCGTCGGCCAGGCGCTTGAGCACCACGATGCCCGCTCCCTCGCCGGGTATGAAGCCGTCGGCCCTCGCGTCGAAGGGAAAGCTGCCGTGCGATGACAGCGCGTTGAAGCGGCAAGCGGCGATGAAAAATTCGGGGCGCATGTCGCACCACACCCCACCGGTCAACACCACGTCGGCCTGGCCGTGCGAGAGCATCTTCGAGGCGGCGTGGAGCGCGGCGTGGGCGCTCGCGCAGGCGGCGTCGACCACGAAGTGCGGCCCATGAAAGTCATACAGCGAGCAGATGCGGCCCGCGTTGAGGCTGCCCAGGTACCCGGTCAGCGTGTCTTCGGTGATCTGAGGCAACGGTTGTTTGTAGCGAGCTTCGGCCGCCGCGATGATCGCGTCTCGCTGGGCACCAGGCACGCCGCGCTCGACCAACGCCAGCCCGAGGCTCTCTTTGAACTCGTTCCAATTCACGCGGCTGTCGGCGAGAAATTTCTTGCCCTGGTACGGCAGAAACGCGAGCGAGACCGCGACCTTGTCGTGGTTCCACGTGCCCGGCGCGAAGGCCGCGTCTTTGAGCGCCTCGTCGGCCGATTGCAGACACAGCACGTGCGACGGGTCGATCGCCTGCCACGCGGCGGGCGGTATCTTCATCGCCGCCGAGGGCAACGGCAGCGCGTCGAGAAAGCACCCGAGGTTGGTGTACGACTTGTCTTTGCGCGTCGAGCCCGGCGAGTAGTACCGATCAATCGGGTACCTGTCGGCCGGCACCGGTTGGGTGCGATCGTAGCCCTCGAGCAGGCGCTCCCAGAACTGGTCGATGTCTTTCGCGCCGGGAAACACGCCGCCCATGCCGATGATCGCCAGCGGCTCGGCAGTGATTGATCTGCGAGACGACTTCGCCAAAGCCGGAGCCGCCGCCGGCACGAACGCCTCGAGCACCACGTGAAAATTGTTTCCTCCGAAGCTGAAGGCGCTGACGCTGGCGCGAGGCACCTGGCCCGCCGGGTATGCGCGCTCGGTCTGCGCCACGACGAAGGGGGTTGCGTCGAGCTCGAGCTTCGAGCTGACTTTGGTCACTCCCGGAGTCGCGGGGATCTTCTGGTGATGCAACGAGAGCACCGCCTTGAGCAGCCCGGCGGCACCGGCACCCGAACGCAGGTGACCGATGTTCGCCTTGACCGAGCCGATCGCGATGCTGCCCTTCGGCGCGCCGCCATAGACCTGGCTCAGCGCCCGCACCTCACTCGCGTCACCGACTGTGGTGCCCGAGGCGTGGCACTCGACGTAGCCGACCGAGGCCGCTTTCACCTCGGGGCCCGCGTCGTCGAAGGCCCGCTGCATCGCCATCGCCTGCCCATCGGTCTTCGGAGCGACCAACGACTTGCCGCGCCCGTCTGACGAGCCACCCACTCCTCGAATCACCGAGTAGATGGTGTCTTTGTTGGCCAGCGCGTCATCGAGTCGTCGCAGCGCGAACAGCACCGCGCCCTCGCCCAACATCGTGCCATCGGCCGCCGCATCGAAGGGGTGCACGTCACCCGAGGCGAGCGCGCCCAGCTTCGAGAACGCGATCAACTCGAGCGGAGAGAGCAGCTCGCTGACGCCTCCGGTGACGACGAGATCGAATTCGCGATCTCGCAGACCCCGCACCGCCATGTCGACGGCCGCGAGCGACGAAGCAAACCCGGCGTCGATCGAATAGTGCGCGCCCTTCAAGTCGAAGTGCATGTTGATGCGCCCGGCCGCCACGCTTGCCGAGGCACCCACCACGTTGTCTTCGCTGACCTCTTTGAGTCGCGCCGAGAGCTTCGTGTGCGCCAGCTCGAGCACCGCGTCGCGCTCACCCGGCGAGAGCTTCTGCACTTCGGCCGTCTGCCGAACCGCGTCGACCATGTCGTCGAGGCGAATGCGCAGCCCGCTGTCTTTCTGCCACCCCAACCCCGTCGAGCCGATGATCACTCCGGTCGTCTCGGTGGGCAGATTGTTCACCCCGGTCAGCGCCTGGTACCCCGCTTCGAGCACCATCCACTGCAGGGGGTTCACCTCATTCGCATCAGCGGGAGGAATCTTGAACTTCTTCCAGTCGACCGCGAAGCCTTCGATGAACCCGCCCCGCCGCGCGTAGGTCTTGTCGGGCATCGAGCGATCAGCGTCGAAATACAGCTCGTGCTTCCACCGCTGGGCGGGCACGTCGATCAGCGACACTCTTCGAGCCAGAAGATTTCGCCAGTAGTCAGCGACACTGAAGGCGTCAGGTAAGATGCAGCCCAATCCAACGACGGCAATCGGCTCCATCACGCCCCTTGGTTAACCGCGACCCAACTATTTAGGCGCTCGAACGCGAATACGCGAGCTTGCTGACTGAGGGCTGATCAGCAGGTCGTCAGCTGTGAGTCGATGTCGGTTGCGCGACGCTGTGCCATCGCACCCCGTGCTGGGCCAGCAGCGCCAAGAGCGCCTGCCGATCGAAGGCCTGGAGCGGCGTCAGCACGCCGTGCCCCTTCACCTGCCCACTGTGCACCATGCGCGCAGCCTCGACCGCCAGGGTCGCACTCAACCCGTAGGGGTCGGCGCCCTGCATCGTCATTTCACGGCTGCGCCCATCGACACTTTCGGCCCTGCACCAGAGGAAGAACTGGTTCTTCTCTCGCGCCGCCTGGTCTGGCCCGAGCAGCCCCGCGCTCTTCAAGCGACGCAGCGAGGCCTCGAGCTTTTCATTCGAGAACATGGGCAACCCCTGCTCGGCCACCGGCAAGGCCGCCGGCGCCAGAGAACCCAAGCAGTGGCGAAAATGCTGCGTCTGAACGCTCCGCGGCACCAAGACCACCTCCGCCGTTGGAGCCGAGGCGACCGCGCGATCTCCGAGTGGTTGCGAGAACGACACGAGGCGCCGATGTGCGCCAATCGGCTCTTCGACCAGCGCTGAATCAACCCACGCCAAGCCGCGGGCTTCGCTCGACATCGACTGGTAGCTCTGCAGCGTGCCGTGACTCGCCACGCCGTACGTGTGACCGGTCGCGAGCTCGAGTCGATTCAACGGCCCAAGCGGCGACGCGCAGAGGCTCGCCAACAGCTCGGCGGGCACCACGTCGAAGCCCACCGAGTGCACCACGCGAAGGCCGCGGGCCTTGACCTCGGCGTCGCGGGTGAACGACGCGCGAAGGTGGGTGGCTTCTCCGCTCAGGTCGAGCAACGGCGTGCCGGCAGCCAGGGCTGCGTCGATCAACGCGGCGCCCGTCTTCACGAATGGCCCCGCGCACGCGATCACCACGGTTGCCGAAGCGAAGGCCCTCGCCAACGCGGGGGCATCGGTCATCTCAGCCTCGAAGCACGCGACGCCCAATTCGTGCGCGAGCGCCGTGAGCGCAGCGCTGGGTCGCCCCGCAATCGAAAAAGAAATCGAGCGGCGGTGGAGCGCTTCGACGATCAACCGCCCGGTGAAGCCGGTGGCGCCGTACACCAGCACCGCACCCGGCCCGGCCACTGGGGCTACCAGGTCACTCGCGCGTGGTAACTCACACCCGTGGGGTCAGGGTTGAGCACCTCGACGTTGACCTTGATGTTGCACGCGGCGCCGAGGGCGTACTTGAAGACCCCCACCGTCCACGAGGGGCCGAGGAGATCGCCGTTGGTCTCCATCACGCCCGATTGATCGGTCTCTTTCTTATAGACTCGCTCGCCGAACGACGAGCTGGCGCGAAAGCCCGCGGGCGCGCTGAACAGCAGCTTGTGGGGGTTCGAGCTCGCCAGCATCAGCATCGTGCGGCCGACCGGTGAGTCGAAGAAGATGCGCACCGAGTTGGCGCCGAACTCTTCGAGCAACGCGACGGGGTCAGGGGCTCCTTCGACGGTGGCCTCCATGATCTTGAGGAGATCTGCCACGGGGTAGCGAAAGAAGCTCACCAGCTTTTTACCGCCGAGAATGCGGGTGCGCAGGTCATCGGCGAACTGCTGAGACTTGAGCTGCGAGACCAGCGTCAGTGAGTTCTCCACGAACATGCCGTGAATGACGTCTTTCTGAGTGGCCAGCGTGATTCTCTGTTTGAGCGCGGCGAGGTAGTCCAAAAGTGTCTCCTGTCAGAGACTTTGCCTCTCTCCAGGGCCCGGCGCTACATCCTGACCGCACACCGAAGGGTCAGGCCATCGATTCCCCGCCATCGATGCTCAGGGTCTGACCGTGAATGGCGGCCGCGGCGTCACTGGCGATGTAGGCAACGAAGTGCGCCACTTCGATGGGCGCAATGAAGCGCCGAATCGGGTTCATCGCCGCCAGGCTCGCCCGCGCTTCTTCGAGCGACAGGCCTGCAGTCAGCTGAAGCTTCGAGGCCGACTCGGCCACCATGTCGGTGTCGGTGAACCCCGGGCAGAGGGTGTTGACGGTGATGCCCGACTCGGCGACCTCGAGCGCGACCGCCCGGCTCAGGCCCACCAGGGCGTGCTTCGAGGCGCAGTAGGCGCTGGCGAACTTGAAGCCGACCCTGGCGCCGGTCGAACCGATGTTGATGATGCGACCCCACTTTTGACTCTGCATCGGGCCGATGACCTCGCGCATGCACAAGAAGGCGCCGGTCAGGTTGGTGTCGAGCACCCGGCGAAACGCGGCCAGGGTCGTGTTTTGAACGACGTTCGAGTGAATCACGCCGGCGTTGTTGACCAAGATGCCGATCGGCCCCACGTCGCGAGCGACCCAGTCGAACCCCGCTTTGACCTGCGCCTCGTCGGTGACGTCGAGGCTCAAGGCCCGCGCGCTGCCCCCGGCCTCGGTGATGGCGTGCACGGTCTGATCGAGCTTGGCCTGAACCCGGCCGGCGACCACCACCGTGTGCCCCTCGCGGGCCAGCCGCGACGAGATCGCCCGGCCGATGCCCCGGCCTCCACCCGTCACGAGTGCAATTCGAGCTGCTGATTTCACGTTTTACCCCGAGGAGGTGCGTCGGGTGGGTTGCCGCACGCCACGCCGTCTCGGCCGGCGGCTTTGACGCTGTACATCGCGTGATCGGCCCGGCGCAGCAGCTCAGCACCGGTCAGATCGTTGAGCTCGGGGTCGGCGGTCGCGAAGCCGATGCTGGCGGTGAGGCGGAGGGCCAGCTCGAGGCCTCCCGAGAACGAGTTGCTGCGCAGGCGTTCGTGAATGCGCTGGGCCACCACCTTCGCGCTCTCGGCGTCGGTCTCGAGCAACAGCACGGCGAACTCGTCACCGCCGTAGCGAAAGGCCGAGTCGCACTTACGAATGGCACCCCGCAGAATGTCGCCGACCTCGCGCAAGACCGCCGAACCGACCTGGTGGCCGTGCTGGTCGTTGACCGCCTTGAACCGGTCGAGGTCGAGAAAGAGCAGCGAGACGGGGCGATGAAAGCGGCTCATGCGGTGGAGCTCGCGTTTCAGCTCCGCGTGCAAGTGCCGGGCGTTGAAGCACCCGGTGTGCTCATCGTTGATCGAGAGCGATTGCAGTTGGGTGAAGGTGCTGACGTTTTCGACCGCCATCGCGGTCAGGTCGGCGATGCCGGCGGCGGCGCGGCGTTGGTCTTCGGTGAAGCGGGGGCTGGCCGTTGCGGCGGCGAGCTCGAGTGCGCCCAGGGTTCGATTTCGAACGAGGAGTGGCAGGGTGAGCACGCTGCGGTCACTGGCGCCGAAGACCGAGAAGAAGACCGAGTGCTGGTTGATGCTCTGGTGCTCGACGGGGCGGGCAAGCGTGATCGACTCTTGCGGTGCCACCGAAGGCGGCGTCGCAGTGCCCGGGTCGAGCACCGCGGCGGTGTCTCTCGAGGTGGCCTCGAGGTGGAGCGTCTCGTCTCCCAACCACAGTGCCCACGAGCAATCATTGAGCAGCCCGGCGACGGTGCGCTCGACGACCTCGAGCACCGAGGGCATGTCGAAGGTCGACATCAGCGCTCGGGCCGTGGAGTTGAAGGCGGCCAGCTGCTCAACCGTGCGCAGAATACCGAACGCGTCTTGGTCGTCGTCGGCGGCCATCAGGGGCCTCCGTTACACCCATCTGCTGACGTCGATGCCGCGGTCTTTGGCGACTTGCTTGGCAGCGGCCTGCTGATCGCCCGGCAGTTGCTCCCAGATGCCCTTGAGGGTCACGGCTTCAGCGAGGGTGATCTGAATCTGGCCCTCGAGCGCGGTGACATTGTTGGTTGCGAAGTCTTGCAGCTGCGCCTTGAACGCGTCGAGCGGGGTCATGCGTGGTGTCTTAGCGAATTTTGGGGGGCCTTGGTGGAGTGAAGAGGGAGTAGACAGCACAGGTGTTCAGCATTTGCAGGCGTGCCAGTGAGCGATTGGCTCGAGCCCGTGAGGTGCTCGCCGCGGTGCCCAACGATGCGCCGGTGGTGGTGCTCGCGGGCAGCGCGGAGGCCGCGGCGTCGCTGGTTCGAGGCCTGCGTCGGTCGACCTTCGGGTGGCAGCGGCTGACGTTTTCGAGGTTCGCGGCGGTGTCGGCCGAGCCGCTGCTGCTCGAGGGCGGGCTCACGGTCGCTTCGGGGCTCTCGCTCGACGCGGTGTGGACGAGGGTGGTCTTCGAGCTCCGGCGCGAGGGGCGGCTGGGGCGGTTCTCGCCGATTGAAGAGACTCCCGGGTTGGCGAGGGCACTTCACCGCAGCGTTGAGGAGCTGCGGCTGGCGGGCGCGACGCCGCAGAGCGTCGAGGTCGATCTGCGGGAGGCGTGGACGGCGTGGGAGGCGCTGATGAAGGAGCTGCGATTGGCCGATCGCGCGAGGGTGCTCGAGCTGGGTGCGTCAGCGCTCGGCGCTCGAGCGGGGGCTGGGCCGGTGGTGGTTGCGCTCGATGTGCCGCTCGAGCATGCGCTCGAGGTGCGGTTCGCGGCGGCGGTGAAGGAGTTTGCGAAATCGATGGTGGTGGTTGCGCCCGAGGGCGATGCGCGGTCGGTCGCGGGGTGGGCGCGGGTGATGGGTGAATCGCCCGTGGTGCTGCCAACCGGGGGCGTGGGCGATCTGGCGACTCTGCAACGGCGGTTGTTCGCACGCGCTGAGGGCCTCGAAGCACCGGGCAGATCCGAGCTCACCTCAGAAATTCGAAGTGTGAGCAGCCCGGTCGAACTGCTTTCCGCCCCCGGCGAATCGCGCGAGTGCGTCGAGCTCGCCCGCCGCATTCTCGATCACGCCCGCGCCGGAGTCTCCTTCGAGCGAATGGCCGTTCTCCTGCGCAGCCCGCAAAGCTACCGCGGCCCGCTCCAAGAGGCCCTCCGCCGCGCCGGCATCCCCGCGTACTTCGCTACTGGCACCCGCCGACCCGACGTCGCCGGCCGCGCCATGCTGGCCCTGCTCGCCTGTGCCCACGACGGCCTCTCGGCGCGCCGCTTCGCCGAGTACCTCTCGCTCGCCCAGGTGCCCAAAGACGACGCCGGAGCGCCGCCCCCCGCACTCGCCTCGGCCGAGCGCTTCGTCTCACCCGACGACGACGCCACCGGCCTGGTCGAAGACACCTCACCCGACGAGCCCAACCCCGTCGATGCCCAAGACGCCGAAGACGAGGCCAATGACGACCCCGAGAAGCCAGTCGTCGCCGGCAGCCTCCGTGCACCCTGGCGGTGGGAGCGCCTGATGGTCGATGCCGCGATCATCGGGGGCACCACCCGCTGGAGAAACCGTCTCGGGGGCCTGCGAAGAAAGCGCGAGGTCGAGCTCACGGTGCCCGAGCTCTCCGATGGCCGCCGCGACATGATCGGCCGCGAGCTCGCCGATCTCACCGCCCTCGAGGCCTACGCCCTCCCCCTGCTCGAGACCCTCGCCGCCCTCCCCGCCCAGGCCCCCTGGAGCGACTGGCTCGACGCCCTCTCCTCCCTCGCCACCCGAGCCCTCAGGTCGCCCCAGCGGGTGCTCGGCGTGCTGCAAGAGCTCGCGCCCCTCGGTCAGGTCGGGCCGGTCACCCTCGTCGAAGTGCGCGCCACCCTCACCCCGCGCCTGCTCGAGCTGACCGACCGAGACGAGAAGAACGCCACCGGCAAGCTCTACGTCGCCCCGGTCGACGCCGCGCGAGGGCTCGACTTCGAGGTCGTCTTCGTCCCCGGTCTGGCCGAGCGCCTGTTCCCCCAGAAGGTTCGCGAAGACCCGTTGCTGCCCGATTCGGCGCGCGCCAGCCTCGATCTCGGCCTCGAGACCAACGAAGGCCGGGTCGAAAGTGAACGACTCGCGCTCAGCCTCGCCGTCGGCGCCGCCTCGAAGGCCCTCGTGCTCAGCTGGCCCCGCATCGAAGCCGAGCATGCCCGCCCCCGAGTGCCCTCGTTCTACGTGCTCGAGGTGCTGCAGGCCGTGCACGGCACCCTGCCCAGCTTTGAAGCCGCCCAGCGCAGCGCCGAAATCGCCGGAGGCGCCCGCCTCGGCTGGCCCGCTCCCAGCTCACCCACCCAGGCCATCGACGAGACCGAGTACGACCTCGCCGTGCTCGACGCAGTGCTCCGCGGCCGAGAGACCCGCGAGGGCAGCGCGTATTACCTGATGCAGCAAAACCCCAGCCTCGCCCGAGCCTTGCGCACCCGCTACATGCGGTGGACGCAGAGCCGCTGGACGAAGGCCGACGGCCTGGTGCTCAACGGCCCCCTCGAGGCGCTCGCGTTGAACGCTCACGCGCTCAGCGCCCGGGCGTTCGCTCCAACCGCGCTCGAGAAGTTCGCCGCGTGCCCGTACAAGTTCATTCTCTCGGCGGTGCACCGGCTGCAACCGATGCGCATGCCCGAGGCGATCGAGGCCATCGGCCCGCTCGAGAAAGGCTCGCTGGTGCACGAGGTGCAGTTCAAGCTGCTCTCGGCCTTTCGCGACGAGAAAATCGCCATCACCCGCGAGACCTTGCCGGCGCTCTTCACCCGCCTCGACGCGATGGTCGAAGCGGTCGCCGAAGAATTTCATGACACCTACGCCCCCGCCATCGACCGCGTCTGGCGAGACGGAGTCGACACCACCAAGGCCGACCTGCGCGAGTGGCTGCGCCGAATCGCCGACGACGCGGTCTGGCACCCGTGGCGCTTCGAGCTGAGCTTCGGCTTGCCGCTGAGCGAGCAACGCGACCCGCACAGCCAGCGCGAGCCCGTCGCCATCGACGCCGGAGTCACCCTCCGCGGCTCGATCGACCTGGTCGAGCAGAGCGTTCAAGGCGCCGCGCGGGCCACCGACTACAAAACCGGTCGCGCCCGCGCCCAGCCGGGCAACGTCGTCGGCGGTGGCCGCCAGCTTCAGCCCGCGCTCTACGCGCTGGTGCTCGAGAAGATGCTGCCCGGCATCACCATCGACTCGAGCCGTCTTTACTACTGCACCCAGGTCGGCGGCTTTCAGAGCGTGCCGACCGCGCTCGACCACAAGACCCGCGAGGCCGTCGGCGACGTGATGAAAGCGCTGAGCGCTTCGTTCGAGAAGGGCTTCTTCCCCGCGGTGCCAGAGAAGGGCGAGTGCCGGTTCTGTGACTACCAGCCGATCTGCGGCCCTGATGAAGAGCGCCGGGCCGCGAAGAAAATGGCCAGCGCATACTCACGGCAAGAGGTCGACCTGCTGCAGAAAGTGCGAAACCTGCCGTAGCGACGGGAGCCCAAGGTCGGCAGCTGACGCCGCCGTGTGTGTGAAGCGCCTCCAAGGGTCACCTTGGGGGCCTTCGTGCTGCCTAATCGCGAAAGCCGCACTCAGTGAAAAGTCGCGCTCCCTGAGACGCCCGCCGCACGGGCCGTGAAGGTGATCGCGAACTCGCCAGCGGTGAATGACTTCGTCGCTGTGTTCTCGACGGTGACCGAGCCCGACAGATACGGCTGCATTTCACTGATCACCGCGGCGGGCACCATCGCTGAGCCGGCGCTCGCCGGGTAGCCGCACTCGATGCTCACCGACGCGCGCGGAGTGCTCGTGCCCGCCGCGAGCGTCACCAGCACCGTGCCAGACGCACCGCCCGACCAGGTCACGGCCAGCGGCACCGCACGACTGAGCGAGCCACATTGATCATTCGGGCACACCGGAGCCGAGACGGAGATCGCCGAAGGCGCCACCACGCTCTGCCCCGAGAATGCCGGTACGTCGCCGCCGGTACCACTGGCCGTCAGCGTCTCGCCCCCCGCCCAGAGCGGGTCGAGATACGCCGCGCTGTACCCATCGAAACCGCCCCGGTTGACGAGCGCGAGCCCCGCGTCGAGCAAGGTGCCAGTGATGGTGAGCATGCCTGCTTCGGCGGTGTGAACCGAGACGGTGCCTCCATCTGAGCCGTCGACACAGCGGCGAATGGTACAGGCCCCCGCGACGGTCACGGTGCAGCGGTCGATCGCATTCGAGATCGAGAAGCTCGCCGAAACCACGGCTGACGTCGCACTCTGAGACATCTCGATCTGCCCTTGCTTGAGCGCTCCGCTGACCACGGTGCCACCATCACCAGGCGAGAGACCCGAGTCACGCGTGCCCGCATCAATGCCGCCGACTTGTCCGGCATCGCCCGCAGCGACCACGCCACCGTCAGTCTGGGTCGACCCCGATGGGCACCCCAGCAGCCCCACGCACCCGATCACCAGAACGATTTGAACAAGTCGCATCGCCCGCCTCTATCACCGCCAGTGGGCAGGAGAAATCCGCGTGGGCGCCCGATTCAGTCAACCCACGACTGCGCACCGCCATCGCGCTAACACTGCCGCGCACCGCCATGCTCGCCGACGCCGCCGCCAGAGCGCACCTGCTCGAAGATCTCGACTCGACCTTCGTAGTCGAGGCCGCCGCTGGCACGGGCAAGACCACCGTGCTGGTCGCCCGCATCGTCGCGGTCGTTCGGGCCGGCAAGGCCACGCTCGAGCAGATCATCTCGGTCACCTTCACCGAGAAAGCCGCTGGCGAGATGAAGCTGCGCCTGCGCGAAGCCCTCGAGCGCGCAAGAGAAGAGGCCATCGGAGTCGAGGCCACGAGGCTCCGCCAGGCCCTGCAGCACCTCGAGGTCGCCCGCATCGGCACCATTCACGGCCTGTGCGCCGACCTGCTGCGCGAATACCCCGTCGAGGCACAGGTCGACCCCCTCTTCGAGGTCGCCGCCGAAGACGGCGCTGAGAGCCTCTTCGAGGCCGCCTTCACCCACTGGTTCGAGCGCGTGCTCAGCGACCCGCCCGAAGGCGTTCGCCGATTGTTGCGCCGAACCCCGCGAAGCGCGGCCGAAGATCCTCCACGCGTCAGGCTGCAGCAGGCGGCCCTGCAGCTGTCAGATCACCGCGACTTTCAGACCGCATGGAGGCGGCCCCCGTTCGACCGTCACAAGGTCATCGATGAGGTGCTCGCCTCGCTCGAGGCGGTGGCGGCGACGGTCGCCAAGCTGACCCAGCCCGATGAGAAGCAGGCCTTCGTCAAGAGCCTGCGTGAAATCGACCGCTTCGTCGACGACGTGCGCCACCGCGAACGCGTTCGCGAGCGCGACTACGACGGCCTCGAGGCGTCGCTGCGTGAGCTCTCGTTCGACTACAACTGGTCGAAGCAGCCGTACCGCCTGGGGTTCAATGGCCTGACCGTACAGCAGGTCGTGACCCTGAGGGCCCAGGCGTATGACGCGCTCAAGTCGATGATCGCCCAGAGTGAAGGTGACCTCGCGGCGTGTCTTCAAACCGAGCTGCGACCGGTGCTCGACGCCTACGAGCTCGAGAAGGCGCGCTCGGGTACCCTCGACTTCGTCGACCTGCTGCTCAAGACGCGCGAGCTGCTGCGAGACCACAAGAGTGTTCGCCAATCGCTCCAGCGGCGCTTCACCAAGCTCTTCGTCGACGAATTTCAAGACACCGACCCGCTGCAGACCGAGATTTTGCTGCTGCTGGCGGCGACCGATGCGAGCACCGACGAGGCATTCGCGGCGACTCCGGTGCCCGGCAAGCTCTTCGTCGTCGGAGACCCGAAGCAATCGATCTACCGATTTCGCCGCGCCGACATCACCCTCTACGAGCGGGTGAAGCAGCATCTGATCTCCCACGGCGCGCGGGTCGAATACCTGCAGACCAGCTTTCGCAGCACGCCGGGCATTCAGCTCGCGGTGAACGAGGCCTTTTCGCGAGCGATGACGCCCAATGTCGTCGGCCAGGCCCAGTACGTGCGGCTCGAGCCATTTCGCGCCAAACACGTCACCCAGCCGAGCGTGATCGCCCTCTCGGTGCCCCGGCCCTTCAGCCCCTGGGGCAAGGTGCAGAAATCGGCGGTCGAAGCGTCGACGCCGAACGCAGTCTGCGCGTTCATCGACTTCTTGCTGACCAAAAGCGGGTGGACGGTCGACGAAGACGGTGAGCGAGTCGCGGTTCAGGCGCGGCACGTGTGCATTTTGTTCAAGCGTTTTCGCGGGTGGAACGGTGAAGACATACCCCGGGCGTATGCGCGAGAGCTCGAGGCCCGGCACATCGCCCACGTGTTGGTCGGCGGCCGTTCTTTTCACGCCCGCGAAGAGATTCTCGCCCTGCGCACCGCGATGCGCGCGATCGAATGGCCCGACGATGAGCTCTCGGTCTTCGCGACCTTGCGTGGCCCGTTCATGGCGGTCGGCGACGAGGCGTTGCTGCTCTATAAAAACGAGTTCAAGCGACTGCGAGCACCGAAGAAAGGGGCCGAGGTCTCACAAGCGCTCAAGCCGGTGGTCGAGGGGCTGGCGCTGCTTCGGGCGCTCCATTTTGCCCGTGCCAAGCAGAGCGTCTCGCGCACCCTGCAGCAGTTTCTCGAGGCCACCCGCGCCGTTGCCGGAGTCGCCTTCTGGACCGCCGGCGACCAGGCCCTCGCCAACGTGATTCATTTCGTCGATCGCGCCAAGCGGCTCGAGACCCGGGCGACCTCGTTTCGGCAGGTCATCGAGCTCTTCGAAGCCGAAGCCGACAGCGGTGGCTCGCGTGAAGCGCCGATCGTCGAAGAGGGCACCGATGGCGTGCGCATGATGACGGTGCATGGTGCCAAGGGCCTCGAATTTCCCGTGGTGATTCTGGCCGAGCCGACGGCGAACGCCGCGAGAAAAAGGCCCTCGCATTGGGTCGACCCCGAGCGCCGAGTGTGGGCCCAGAGCCTCGCCGACTGCGAACCGTGGGACCTGCGCGATCACGAGACCGAAGTGCTCGAGCTCGACCGACACGAGAGCCTGCGCTTGGCCTACGTCGCGGCCACCCGTGCCAGAGACCTGCTGGTCGTGCCCGCGGTCGGTGATGACAGCCTCCGCGACACGTGGACCGAGCCTCTCTACCCGTCGATCTACCCGGCGCCGGGCACCGCGGGGGCTCCGAGAAAGGCCCCGGGCTGCCCCGACTTTGGCTTCGATTGCGTGCTCGATCGCCAAGGCCCCATGCCCGAAAATGCACCGCGGCCTGGGTTGCATGTAGCGGCGACCCGAACCCACGGCGTCGTCTGGTGGGACCCCGCGACGCTGCCGTTGGTGGTGGGCGAGAGCGGTGGCCTGCAGTCTGAAGACGCGCTCAAAAATTTTGGGGCAGCCCAGGAGTCGCTCGAGGCGTTCGGAGCGTGGAGCACGGCCAAGGCGACGGTGGCCTCGACCGCGTCAGTGCCGGCGCTCAAGGTGGTGACCGCGCGCTCGCTCGAAGCAGGCGATTCAGATGACGCAGTGCCCATCGCCGAGGCGAGAACCGATGCGACCCGCGAGGGGCGACCGCGGGGCCGCCGCTTCGGTGAGCTCGTGCACGGCGTGCTCGCGCGCGTGGCCTTCGAGATCACCCGGCCGGCGTTGGCGGCGCAGGTCGAGCGGCTGGCGCGCACGCTGCTCGCGTCGGGTGACGAGCAACGCTGGGCGGTCGAGGCGGCGTGGTCAGCCTTGCATCACCCGTTGCTCGAAGCCGCTGCCAAGGCCGACGAGGTTCGCCGCGAGGCCCCGGTGACCTACCTGCGGGCCGATGGAGTGCTCATCGAAGGTGTCGTCGACCTGGCCTTTCGCAGCGGCGAGTCGTGGCAGGTGGTCGAGTTCAAGACCGACGACACCCTCGAGCGTCACCGCGACGAGTACGTGGCGCAAACCCGGGCCTATATGGCCGCGATTTCGGCAGCGACCGGGGTGAAGGCGCAGGGCACGCTGCTGCTGGTCTGACCCCGCTGGCTGAAGGTCACATTCACCGGTGGGGCCGTGTCACTTTCGAGCCACCAACCCCAGCGCTGCCGCCACGACCCGCTGCACCGCCGCCCGAGTGAGGCCTTGAAACACCATTGGTTCTTCGTCTGAGCCCCCGGTGCGCTGCCACACCGCCGTCTGCAGCCGCTCGACCAGATAGCGCTGCTTCTCCGGCCCCACGAAGAGCAGCGTGGTCGACTGTGAGCCATCGAACGCGCCGGCCTTCAGCTCGAGCAGCTCGCCCGACCAGAACGATTCGAGCACCGACGCCTGAGCCCTCGGCACCGCCAACCCCCGCGCCGAGGGCCTGAGGAGCTTCGTCTGCTGCAACGCCGCGATCGCCTCACGCGCCGCCTCCGCCGCGATGCCCGCCCGCGTCAGCCCCTCGACACAGGCCTCGACACTCAGCGCATTGGCGAGCGACCGCTTTTGCTCGGGCCACAGGTGCGCCACCAGCGCGACCTCGCTCGGCAGCAACGCAGTCGCCGCGCCGTCGGGCCCGGCCAGCTTCGCCGCCAGCTGCTTGCACAGGTCGGTCACCGACATCGTCGCCTCGACCCTGACCCCATCAGCCACCGTGCCCGCCGCGCAGGCCCGCTCTCCGCGCAGATACACGCGCCGCATGAACGGAGCCGCACCGCGTTTCAGCTCAGTCACCTCGAGCACCCGAGTCGGAGCGGCCAGGACCTTCACGGCGTCGAACGAGCCAGCGTCGGCCTTCACCGCCGCGGCCGCCTTCGCGTCACCCGGCCCAGCCCCCATCACCAGTGAGCCCGGCACCGGAGCAATCGCCCCTGACGCCACCAGCCCATCGATCGCCCTGCGTGAAATCAGGCTCACGCGGTCGACGGCTTGAGCCACGAATCGAAGCGTGACCCGCGAACGAGCTTGGCGAGGCGCTGCGCCGCGGCGAAACCGCCCTGAAAGACGACTCCGTATTCGCCCTTCTCGGCCTTTTTCTGAAACAGCTCGGCCGCGCCGTAGTCGCCCGTTGCGGCGCCCTCGAGGTATGCGACCGCTCCGCGAACCCCGGTGGCCAGGTTGCCCGAAATAAACCCGCCCGACTTCACTTTGATGTCGGGCGCGATCTTCGGCAGCACGAAGTTGAGCGTGCCGTCGATCAACGCGGTCACCGGCATCAGTGCTCCAAAGACGAAGTCGACGCAGCCCCCGACCACCGCGTCGATGTCGCGAAAGGTATCAGTCTTGGCGGTGCTGACCTTGTACTGCTCGTAGCCGGTCGCCACCGAAGCCAGCGCACCGAACCCGTAGCGGGCGATCTCGAGCGACTTCGCCACTTTCACATCGGAGAGGTTCTTCGCGACCAGCGACAAGGCCCGCAGCAACGGCTTGGCTGCCGAATGGAGCTCGGCAAACCGCGAGACGGCCTCGACGTGAGTCACGGCATTGAGCACCTGCGGCGCGTGCCGGGCGGTCCACCCTGCGGTCTCGGCGGCAGTCAGCTCATCGCTGACCGCGAGCTTCGTGTCGTCATCAGCTTGGGGTTGCGGGGCCACGCGGGCCGGCGCCGGTTTGATCGGGCTCATCTCGGTCGACCGCCTACAACAAATTCCAGTTCTTGAGCATCAAGCTGAGGGCCATTCAGTTGAAGTACCATGCCTGCCTCGCCTGATGCCATTGGGCGCTCGCGCGAAAAAGGCTCTCGGTTCTTGAGAAACGTGACGACCCTCCCGCTGCCCGAACTGAAGACGCCTCCCCCCACCCAGGGTGGATTGCCGGTGCTCCAGTGCGTCACGCCCCGACCTCGAATAGGCCGGGAGATCAAAGTCTTTGAACACTTTGGAGCTCGGCACGAACCACGCAGTGCCCCTTGGGTGGGTCTGCGGGCAGCGCTCTTCATCGGCATCGTCGTGACCGGGTGCGACGGAGCCATTGACGCGCCCGTCACCGTCGTCACCCCAGACTCCCAGCCGCTGTCGGCCTGCACCGCCAAACCCCAGCCGGGGCCTTCGCCGATTCGGAGGCTCACCCGCCAGGAGTACGACCGCACCCTGCGAGACCTGGCCGCCGACACGACCCACCCAGCCGCCGAGTTCGGCGCTGAAGAAGAGGCCCTGGGGTTCAGCAACAACGCCGCCGCCCTCGTCACCAGCCCGGGGCTCGCCCAGAAATACCTCGCCGCCTCCGAAGCCGTGGCGAAGCGCTTGAGCGCCGACCTCACCCGGGTCAAAGGGTACGCCTGCGACCCGGCGGTCAAAGGCGACGACGCCTGCGCGAGCCAGTTCGTCGATGCGTTCGGCACCCGCGCCTTTCGCCGCGCCCTCACGCCCGATGAGCACCGCGCGCTGCTCGGCGTGTTCGCCACCGGCCGCACCCTGGGAGCGGTCGACGCCGCGGGTCAGCCCGTCTTGCCCTTCATCGCCGGCATCGAGTTGGTGATCGAGGCCGCGCTGCAATCGCCCGATTTCTTGTACCGCACCGAGGTCGCGGGCTCGTCACTGAGCGACTTCGAGCTGGCCTCTCGCCTGTCGTACCTGCTGTGGGGTTCGATGCCCGATGAAGCGTTGTTGGCGGCCGCCACAGCCGGCCACGTGCACCAAAGCGCCGAGGTGAAAACGCAGGCCGAGCGCATGATGCTCGACCCCAAGGCGCGTGAAACAGTGGCCGAGTTTCACCGCCAGTGGCTCGACTTCGATCGCATTCACAACGTCGGCAAAGCCGCGGCCGTCTACCCCCAGTGGAGCCAGGCCCTGCCCGACCTGATGGAGCACGAGACCAATGCCTTCATCGAGCAAGTGGTCTTCGAAGGCGAAGGCACCTGGGACGCCCTGCTCACCGCGCCCTACTCGGTCGTCAACGCCCCGCTGGCCGCCTACTACGGTGACCCAGCCAGCAGCCAAGGCACGGCATTTCAAAAGACCGCCATCGACCCCGCCCGGCGCTCGGGGTTGTTGACGCAAGGCTCGCTGCTCACCGTCAACGCGCACTCCAACCAGACCTCGCCCGTGCACCGCGGCAAGCTCATTCGAGAAGCGTTCTTGTGCGACGTGATGCCGCCTCCGCCGAAGGAGGTGGTGATCAACGTGCCTGAGCCGACGCCTGGCAGCTCTGCGCGTGAGCGCTTCGCCCAGCACTCGAGCAACGCCGCCTGCAAAGGCTGCCACACCTTGATGGACCCGCTCGGCTTCCCCTTCGAGAAGTTCGACGGGGCCGGCGTGTACCGCGAGACCGAGAACGGCAAACCCATCGACGACAGCGGCGAAATCACCGCGAGCGACGTGCCGGGGGCCTTTCGCGGCGTCGGCGGGTTGGCCGCCAAGCTCACCGCCAGCCCCCGAGCCCGTCACTGCTACGTGAAGCAGTGGTTTCGCTTCGGGTACGGCCGCGGAGAAACCGCCATCGATGCCTGCTCGCTCGAGCAGCTCGACACGCAGTTCGAAAAAAGTGGCCGCAACGTGAAGCAATTGCTGCTCGGGCTGACCCAGACCGACGCGTTTCTCTACCGCTCGCCCATTGACGGAGGCGCGCCATGAAGCTGAGTCGCCGAGTGATCTTGCGGGGTGCCTCAGGAGCCGCCCTGGCGCTCCCGATGTTGGAGAGCGTGGGCTGTGCTCCAAGCGGCGAGCCCGTTCGCGCCGTCGCCGCGAAAAAAGAACAACCCCTCACCTTCCCCAAGCGAATCGTCTTTTTCTACACGCCCAACGGCAACCTGGTCTTGCCCCCGTCGATGAACGACTTCGCCGGCAGCCACCTCGAGCCGCTTGTGCCGTTTCGCGAAAAGATGGTGCTGATCAAAGGCCTCGACCTGCTCGCGAACAACTTCGGCCCAGGCGAGCCGCACCAGCAAGGCATGGCGATGCTGACCGGGCGGCACCTCAACTCGGGCTCCCAAATCGGAGGCGATGGCTCGCTCTCAGGGTGGGCGGCCGGCCAATCGGTCGACCAAGCCATCGGCACCGAGATCGGCAAGGGCACCCGGTTCAAGACCCTCAACGTCGGCGTGCAATCGACCCAATACGGCGGCACCGAAGTGCGCACGGTGCTCAGCTACGCGGGCAACGACCAGCCCATCGCCAACGAGACGAGCCCGTACGCGCTCTACAACCAGCTCTTCTCGCAACTCGGCGCCGACCTCACCAGTATCAACCGCGACCGCAACCGCCGCCACTCGGTGCTCTCTTTCGTGAAGAGCCGCTTCTCGGCCCTGACCCCGCGCCTCTCGGCCGCCGACCGCCAGAAGCTCGAGCAGCACCTCGACGCGGTCAACGAGATCGACACGCGCCTCGACAACCCCAGCGGCATCCCCGGGGGGTTCTGCAGCCAGCCCAACGTGGGCGCGCCCTTGAACCTGACCGACCCCGCCAACTACGGAGCCATCGGCACCCTGCAGATGGACCTGGTCTCGATGGCGCTCGCTTGTGACTTGACCCGGGTGGTCACGCTGCAGTGGTCAGCCTCGACCAACAACCGCCCGTACCCGTTCTTGAAGTACGACGATGGCTCGGGCCTCAAGCCCATCGCCGACGACGAGCACATTCTCGGCCACCAGCCCGACACCGACGTGCACGCCTGGGGCAAGCTCGCGGTGATTCGCCGCTGGTACATGAGCCAGCTCGCGTACCTGATGGGTAAGCTCGCCGCGGTCAAAGAGGGCGGCGGCACGATGCTCGACAACACCGTCATCGTCTGGTGCAGCGAGATTACCGCCGGCAACACCCACAGCCACCTCGATGCGCCCTTCATGCTCTGCGGCGGCGCCGGCGGTGCGTGGGCCACCAACCGAATGCTCCAGTTCGTGGGCGATGTGCCGCACAACAACCTGCTCGTGTCGTTGATGAATGGCATGGGCGTGCCCGCCACGACCTTCGGAGACCCTGAGCACTGCACCGGGCCTCTGGCAGGCCTCGTCTAAGTCACTTCTTCGCGATGAAGAGCACGTGCTGGCTGCTGGCGATCTGCCAGGTGCGGGTGCTGGCGAAGTGCCCGTTGTCGAGGCGCCGCTTGAACGCAGCGTCGTCACCGGCCGACCAGATGATCGCGGTGCCTTTCGCGGCGAGCGCCTGGTGAATCAGCTTGAGCCCTTTTTGTGAATACAGCCCCGCGTTGGCCTCGTGGCTGATCGCGAACGGGCCGTTGTCGACGTCGAGCAAGATGGCGTCGAAGGTCGCGTCGTTGCGCTTGAGCGAGTCACGCACGTCGCCCACCTCCAGCGTGACCCGCCGGTCAGCCAACGGGTTCTGGGCCAGCGGCGCGAGAATCGTTCGGTTCCATTCGACCAGGTCGGGCGACATTTCGCTCAAGGTGACCTGCGCGTCTGAGGGCAGCAAATCGAGCGCTCTTCGCAGCGTGTACCCGAAGCCCAACCCGCCGATCAGCACCTTCGGAGCGCGCATGCCCAGCGCTTCACAGCCCTTGTTCGCCAGCTCGTCTTCTGAGCCGTGGCGCTTGCTGCCCATGAGAATCTTGCCGTCGGTGAGCACCAGGTACTCGCCGCCGCGGCTCTTCAAAGTCAGGGGGCCTGCGGTCGCCAACGTTTGCCAAGGTTTCACTTCGCTCACAGTACCTGTACAAGCGCCTGAATTCAGTCGCTCTTTTGAAGGGCGCTCGAGCCTGAAACACCAAACCTGATGAGCCGTAGGAAGAGGAGCCGATGGGTCCCCCAACGGATGAGGTCCTGATGGAGCGATTCTGCAGCGGAGATACGACAGCGTTCGACACGCTGTTCGTGCGCCTCTCGCCGCAGGTCAAGGGCTTCTTGACGCACATGGTTCGAAGTCGAGCGCTCGCGGAGGATCTGTTGCAAACGACGTTTCTCTCAGTGGTGCGAAGCCGAGACCGGTACCAAGCCGGCGCCCAGGTGGCTCCCTGGGTCTTCGCCATCGCCGCCAACGCGGCCCGCGATGCCTTGCGGCACCAGAACCTGAGGGTCGAGGTCAGCACCGAGAAGCAGGCCGATGCGGGGTTCGAAGCCCCGATGGGCGACCCGGGCTTGCGCAACGAGCTCGCGAAGGCCTTCGCCGCATTGCCTGAAGCGCAGCGAGAGGCCGTGTTGCTGCACAAGGTTCACGGGTTGACCTTCGAGCAGATCGCTGAGGCCGTCGGCACCAGCCCCACCGCCGCGCGCATTCGCGCCCACCGCGGGTACGAGCGCCTCCGCAGCCTCCTCGGCCACTTGGAGGAGTCATGACTTCGGCCCCTCGCCTCGACGACTTGCTTCGTCAGCACGCGGCAGCGACTCCGCTGAGCGAGCCGGAGACCTCGCGCACGTTTGCGTTGACCGCGGCTGAGCTGACCAAGCCGGTGCGGCCCTGGCGTCGCGACGCGCGAAACCTGGTGCTGGCGGCGGTCGGCATGTCGGTTGGGTTGACCGCAGTGAACCTGGCGACAGGCAATTCGTCGCTTGCGTTGTTGCTCTCACGCTTGGCGACCGTGCTGCCGTTGATGGCGTTGGGTGGCATGGCGGCCTGGTTTGCAATCGCGCCGGGCAAGCTGCGCGCGCGGTGGGGTGTGATCGCCGCGACCGTGTTGGCGATGGCAGC
>JANLPS010000305.1:0-6044 GCA_031367385.1 Archangium sp.
AAACTCGATGCGCTCGGGCAGCAACCGAAAGCCACCCCAGTGCGGAGGCCTCGGCACCGCCTGCCCTTCGTACTTTCGGGTCAGCTCGGCCAACCGCGCCTCGAGCTCGGCCCGCGACGCCATCGGCTCACTCTGGTGAGAGGCCCACGCCCCCAGCTGCGAGCTGCGCGCCCGGGTGATGAAGTAGGCATCTGACTCGGCCGCGTTGACCTGCTCGACTCGGCCTTCGATGCGCACCTGCTCTTCGAGAGAAGGCCAGTGAAACATCAACGCGGCGACGGGCTGGCCAATCAGCTCGTGCCCTTTGCGGCTGTTCTGGTTCGTGTAGAAAACGAACCCCTTCGAATCGAAGTCTTTGAGCAGCACCACTCGCACCGACGGCCTGCCCTGCGAGTCGATGGTGGCCAACGACATCGCGTTCGGGTCTTTCGGCTGGCTCACCTTGGCTCGCTCGAACAGCGCGGCGAATCGCTCGAACGGCTCATTCCACGGGGTTGACATGCCGCGTCGCATAGCAGCCTCAACCCTGTTGCGCTCGCGCCGCAGATGGTCTCAAGAGAGGGCACGCATGCTCTCCACGCTCCCCTCGACGGTCGTTCGCTATGCCTTTGCGTACAATCAGACACGGCTGCGCGCGGTGCTCGACCCGATTTATTCGCTGGTCTCGCGGGCGCTGCTGCGCAAATCGACCCCGCTCTCGAAGGGCCTGGCGAGCCGCCGCTACGAAGAAAACCTCTACGATGGCTACCGCCAACGCGCGCGCAAACTGCAGTATTTCGTCGAAGATTGGGACTTCACCGAGGCCCGGCCCGACCTGCTCACCTCGCAAGAGCGCCGCTTCGTGCACACCACGACCCTCGGAGAGACCTCGGGCATGGCGGTCTCAGACGGGTTCTTGCGCGCCTTTCGCACCTCGCCCGAGCTGGGCCCCTTCTTCGGTACCTGGTTCGTCGAAGAGCTCAACCACCTGCGTGGGTTTCACGCCTACGTCGCGCGCATGGGCGACCGCTGGCCCGCCGACAAAGTGCACGCAGTGGCCGAGGTCGAGTTTCGGCCGTACTCCGATGACGTGAACGAGATCGCCGCCTGCAACGCGTTTCAAGAGCTCGTCGCCTACCTGGTCTACCGCTCGTTCGGTGCCCAGGTCAGAGACCCGTTCTTGGCCAAGATGGTGAAGCAATTCGCCAAAGACGAGCTGCGGCACTTTCGTTTTTACCAAGACGTGGTCGCCCGGCAGATTCAGCGACAGCCCAGCTTTCGCGCGACCGTGCTCAAGGTCTTCTTGAAGGCCACCACGCCTTACAACCAGGTCTCGGGCACGCCGATCAAAGCGGTCGAGCACATCGAGAACGGGCTGTTCTATTTTCGAAAAGCCGAGCTCGACTACTTTCTCGATCAAGTCGAGTTCTTGCTTGGCGAGCGGCTCGAATCGCTCTTCGACCTCTACTTCAGCCAGCTGAGCACCACCTGCGGCCAATGCGCGCGCCTGACCCATTGCTGCGAGTGCGTCGAGCTCGAGCCGCACCCCACGGAGCTGCGCAGCTGAAGATTCTGTTTCTCTCTTCTGAGGTGGCCCCCTTCTCGAAGACGGGCGGCCTGGCTGACGTCGCCGGTGCGTTGCCGGTCGCGCTGGCGGAGCGCGGCCACACGGTGCGGGTGATGACGCCGTTGTACGCGTCGGTCTCGCACGGAGGCCTCAAGGTCGACGGCGCCCCGCTGGCCCTCACCTTCCCCTTCGGCACGCAGACCGCGCACTTTCGCTCGATCGAGGTGGCGCCCCGCTGCACGGTCACCTTCGTCGAGAACTCGTTCTTCTACGACCGCCCCGGCATCTACGTCGAAAAAGACGAGTCGTACGTCGACAACGCCGAGCGCTTCGCCTTCTTCACCATGGCCGCGCTCTCGGGGGCGCAGCAGCGCGGGTTCGCCGCCGACGTAGTGCACTTGAACGACTGGCAGACCGGCCTGGGCGCGCTGGCCTTGCGCACCGGGTACGGGGCCCGAACGCCGTCGCTGCTGACCATTCACAACCTCGCCTACCAGGGCCTCTTCCCCAAACAGATGGTCAAGGCGCTCGGCATTCCTCCGTCGGTGTTCACGATCGAAGGGGTCGAGTACTACGACGAGCTGTCGTTTCTCAAAGCGGGTATTCAGTACGCCGACGCGGTGAACACGGTCTCACCGACCTACGCGCAGGAGATTCGCAGCCCGCCCCACGGCACGGGCTTCGACGGCATCATTCGAGGGCGCACCGCGTCTCCGGTGGTGGGCATCTTGAACGGCATCGACACCCGAGAATGGAACCCGGCCACCGACGTGCTGCTGCCCGCGCAGTACTCAGCGGCCGATTTGTCGGGGCGCCAGGCCTGCAAGCTCGCGCTGTATGAGCAGACCCACCTCACCCCACCTGCTCCAGGCATGCCGCTGTTCGGCATCGTGGGCCGCATGGTCGAGCAGAAGGGGGTCGACCTGCTGCAGGCGGCGCTGCCTCCGTTTCTCGAGCATGGCGCCCGGGTGGTCGTCTTGGGGAGCGGAAATCAGGCCTTCGAGCGGGCCTGGCGCGAGCTGCAGGCCCGGTTTCCCCATCGGTTGTCGGTGACGATTGGCTTCAACAATGCCCTGGCGCACTTGATTGAGGCCAGCAGTGACTTCTTCTTGATGCCCTCACGCTTCGAGCCGTGCGGGCTGAACCAGATGTATTCGTTGGCCTATGGCGCGGTGCCGGTGGTTCACGCGGTGGGAGGCCTCAAAGACACGGTGCTCGACATCGCCCACGCCAATGGCACCGGCCTGCAGTTTCGGGAGCCGACCGTCGACGCCCTCCGAGGCGCGATGACCCGGGCGGTGGAGCTGCTCCGTGACACACCCCGGTACGCCCGGGTGCAGCAGCAAGGCATGCGCAGCGATTTTTCGTGGTTGCACGCCGCCGGAGAATACGAGCGCGTCTACCAGTCCTTGCTCGGGCGACCGGGCGAAGTACGCTGAACCCCCAGTGGCGCAGGAAACGGAACTCGGCGGTTATCAACTCATCGGCCGCCTGGCGGTCGGCGGCATGGCCGAGGTGTACCAAGGCCACGCCAAAGACACGACCCAGCGCAGCCCCGGCGAGCCCGATGACGTGGTCATCAAGCGGCTCCTGCCCACCTACCGAAACGACGCGACCTGGGTGAAGGCCTTCGTCGACGAGGCAAAGCTGACCGTGCGGCTGCGCCACGGCAACATCGTTCGCACCTACCGCTGCTTCAAAGCCGGCAACGATTACCTGATGGTGCAAGAGCTCGTCTCGGGGCGCACCTTGCAATACATGCAAGACGCGTTTCAAAAGGCCGGGCAGCCAATGCCGCTGTCGGCCTCGGTCTACATCGCCATCTGCCTGCTGCGCGCGCTCGACTACATTCACCGCGCGAAGGTCGGCGAGAACGGCGCGACCATCGTTCACCGCGACGTGAACCCCAGTAACCTTTTGCTCTCGGTCTCAGGCGACGTGAAGCTGACCGATTTCGGCGTGGCCGAGGTCGAGGGCATCACCCGGCCAGACTCGGGCACGCTGCGCGGCACCATCTCGTACATGAGCCCCGAGCAGGTGCTGGGCCAGGGCGTCGACCACCGCGCTGACCTGTTCGCCGTGGGCGTGATGCTCTGGGAGATGCTGACCAACACCCGCCTCTTCGGCGGCAATTCAGACCTCGAGATGATGCACAAGGTGCGCGATTGCCGGGTGCCGAGCGTGCAGACGGTGAACGCCGACGTGCCCGACATGGCGGCGCAGATCGTTCGCAAGTCGCTCTTCGCCGACCGCTCACAGCGCTTTCAATCAGCCGCGGAGTTCATGAAGTCGCTCGAGGTGCTGGCCCGACGCAATGGGTGGCCGGTGTCGGTCGATGCGCTCAAGCCGTTGTTGGGCGGGTGACGTGCGGTTCGGCGCGCTCGCTGCGGCGCTCGTGCTGGTGGGGTGCCGCGGGCACGTGAACACGGCGTTCGAGACCGCGACCTTGCCGGTCAGCGCGCTGAGCGTCGATTTTCCCAAGAATGAAGAGGGGCGCCTGCAGTTCAGCCTCGACGTGCCTCAGGCAGCGGTCGGTGGAGCGGCGACTTCGGTGACCTGGGAGCTGTGGCTGGGCCCGCTGCGCTTCGCGACCGGGGTCGAGGGCCCGACCGCGGGAGTGGCGCAAAGCGATGGGAGCCTGCGGCTGAGCATCGACGCGCCGCTGGTCTACCGGCACGTGACCTGGGTCGAGGGGTCGGCGTATCTCGATGTTGGGCTGCGGGCCGAGGTGCAGATGGCGACCCCGGTGCTGCAGCTGGTGCGGTTTCAAGGGCGGCGTGAGCTGCTGGTGCACGGCAAACCCGTGCTCGACGAGGTCGACGAATGACGATTCGAACATTGCACCTGCTGCGGCATGGCGAGACCCAGCTCTCGCTCGAAGGCGTGTTCTGCGGAGACATCGACGTGGCGCTCTCCGACAAGGGGCGGGCCCAGGCAGAGCGGGTCGGGCCGCAGCTGGCGAAGCTGAACCTCGAGATGATCTACGTGAGCCCGTTGAAGCGAGCGCAAGAGACGGCGGCGCCGGTAGCGCGCATCACGGGCATCACGCCGCGGGTCGAGCGCGAGCTGCGAGAGATCGGCTACGGCGCGTGGGACGGGAGGAAGGAAGCGGAGATCGAGCGCAATGACGCCGAGAGCTATCGGCGATGGGTCGTTGACCCGGCGCACCACGGCCCGACAGGCGGCGAGAATGGGTATGCGATTGCGGCGCGGGCGATGCCGGTGGTCGAGCGGGTGCTCGAAGCGCATCAGGGCAATGTGATGCTGGTCTCTCACAAGGCCACGATTCGGGTCATCACGTGCGCGCTGCTGGGGTTGCACATCGGGCGGTTTCGAGACCGCGTCGCGTGCCCGACCGCGTCGTTGACCACATTCGAGTTCGGCAGCCGCGGGCCGATGCTGGTGAGAATCGGCGAACGCCTCGAAACCTAGCTGCCCCCCGTTCGCGCTGGGGGGTTCGAAGCACCCTGCCCTCTGGGACGTCTGGCCACACCCGGTGTCGTTCTCATGAGCCCCCTCATCGCTCAGGACAACGACATGCAAACCCGCGTCACCACCCACCTTTTTGCGCTCGGCCTGCTCGCGCTGACCTCGGGCTGTAACTGCGGGCACAACGTTCTCATCACCTCGGTCGGCACCAACGAAGCTCGGCCGGTCGACTCGGGCATTCTGCATTTCTGCGGCGACGGCGTCGTGAACCCACCCGAGCAATGCGATGTGGGCTTCGAGAGCGGAGCCTCGGCGCGGTGCAACGCCGACTGCACCTTGCCTGCTGGCGTCGACGCGGGGCCTGGCACCGTCGAAGGCCCCGCAGAGATCGCCGGCACGCTCTTTGAATCAGCCGGCATTCTCGGGCCTACCGCGCTGCACCCCTACCTGCCGATTGAAGGGGCGACGGTGTACCTCGAGCTGCTCAACGGCACGTCTTCGCTCGCGTCGACCATCACCGGCGCCGACGGGCGGTTTCACTTCTCGGTCTCCGCGGGCGTCGCGTACCAGCTCCGCTTCGGGCTCGCGAGCCGCTTTCAACTCGAGTCAGAGCACCGGCGACGCCTCGCGCCCATCGCCGCGGGCGCCACCGCGAACGCCGACGAACAGTTTTACACGCGCGGCCTCCACTTCGCGGTGCAGAACCTGACCAGCGGAGCGCCCCTCGACCGCGCCAGTGTCAGCATCGTCGACGCCCAGCAAGTCGTGCTGGCGGGGCCACGGCTGACCGATGCCGAGGGGTACGTGTACTTCGAGAGCACGAGCAGCGCCGGAGTGATGGTGTTCAGCAAGTCGGGCTTCGTCTCCAACTCGCTTGGTGAAGCCTCGGTCAACACCACCCACACGGTCATCGGCGGTATCGGCCTGCAACCTCAGTGAGGCTGCGGGCGGCGGGCACTTCTTCGCAGACCCGACCACTACCCGCCGAACGAGCCTCCGATGATGACGCTGAAGCTCTGCTCTGCGACCAGCCCCAGCGGGCGTGCCTCGGTCGCCACGTTAGGCCTGC
>JANLPS010000331.1:0-6901 GCA_031367385.1 Archangium sp.
GCAGGCCGTCTTCGCCACCCTGTTGCTGGTGCACCTCGGGCACTACGCCCTGTGGGACGACGAGGCCAACACCGCGATCTTCGCCAGCAATCTGTGGAAGTTTCACGACCTGCTCGCGTGGGACGGCACCAACATCATCGCCTACCGCGATGGCCTCGAGCTCACGGGCATCAAGAACCGGGTCTACCCGCCGTTTCAATACGTCTGGGCGGCGCCGTGGCTCGGCCTGCTCGGGCGCACCGCGTTCGCCGCACGGTTGCCCTTCGCGGCGGCTGCGTTCGGGGGCTTCGCGTTGTGGGCCTTTTGGCTGCGCCAGGCCCGCGCCCGGTGGAACGTGGTGTTGCTCACCTTCATCGCGATTGTCGGCAACGTGTCGCTTTTCTTGTACTCGCGTCAGAGCCGCTACTACGGGCTCGCCTGGGCGCTCTCGGTCGCGTTCGTCTACCTCTACGTACACCGCACCGAGTCGCGCCGCTTCAAGTGGCTGCTGATGGTCGCTGGCATGGTGCTGCTCGCGACGCACTACTTGACCTACGGCGTGACGATGATCTGCCTCGCCGTCGACTACGTGCTGTTCGAGATTTGGAAGAAGAAAGACACCTGGGCCGAGCGGTTGATCTTCTTGGCGAGCCAATTCGCCTTCGCGGCGCTGCTGATTCGCTTCTTCAACCCCCTCGGCCGCAAGGTCACCGAGTACGTGCCGCTCAGCTGGTGGGACGACAAGCTCAAGCTGACCTGGTGGAACATTCGCGAGCTCAATGGGGCCGAGTTTTTCTGGCCTCCGTTCATTGCGCTCGCCCTGCTCGTGTTCATGGCGGGGCGGCTGCGCGATGTGTGGTTGCTCCGAGCGGTGATCGCGCTGGGGGTGTACGCCTTCGTCGCGAGCGTGCTCTCGGTGCAGCCGGTGGGCTGGGCCAAGGTCTCAGACATTCGCTACATGGCGGCGGCGATACCGCTGTGCATCTTCATCTCGGTGCGAACGCTGACCTCACTTCAGTTCACGCGGCCCCGCGTGGCGATGGTCTTCAACGTGCTCGGAGTGCTCTTCGGAGCGTTCATCTTTCTGACCACCTTTGCGCACGCGTGGTTTCAGCCCATCGCCAAGGGGCCCGACCCGATCGAGCGCCGCAGCACGTTGCTGACCTGGCTCGCAGAGCTCAAAGACCCGCCGCGCCAGGCGTACCGCGAAGCCGCGGAGTGGTTGAACGCGAACGCCGCTCCAGGGTCGACCGTCGCGGTGACGCCTGACTTCGCGATGTACCCGCTGATGTTTCACGCGCCGCAGTTGGTGTTCATGTGGCAGCTCGACCCGTCACGTCGCGCTGAATTTTCGATGCTCCCCGACCCCCATTTTCGCTTCTTGGGAGCGCCCGACTACCTCGTCTCGTTCGGCCCCGCGGTGCAGTGGGTGCGCGCGGCCACGGCGCAGATGAAGTCGCAGGGCGCCAGCTATTCAGAGGTGCAGCTCGACGTCTGGGGCGGTGACAAGACGCGGCCCGAGCTGTTCTGGCGCAGCTTCACCACCGTGCCGATCAACAACCCGCAGTTCGATGCGACCTACATCACCAAGCGAGTACCCTAAAGCCATGCACTCGGTGCTCGCCGCCGCGATTGACGCCGCTCCGCCGCAGAGCCGCCCGACGACTCCCGCGCATCGGGGGGTCGACGCCAACCCTCAGCTCGCCAGCTTCGGCTTCTGCGGGGTCGCCTTGTTCGTGGCCGATGCCATCGCCAATCAGGTGCCGGCGAAAGAAGAAAAACGGTTCACCGATTGGGTGACTCAAGCCCGCGATCTGTACGATCGGCACTCGCGCGCTGAGGGCTCCCTGGTGAAGAAGTGGACCCGGCCGCGACGCAAGGTGCTCACCAAAGAGGCGAACAAGAAGCTCGAGCTCCTTTTGCGAGCGGGGCAGCCGTTCATCACCGTCACGCCGGGGCTCTCGACGGCCCTGTCGGCGGCGAACGTGGCGCTCCTCGCCGCCTACGACGTCGAAGAGACCTTCGGCGGCTCGATGGTCGCGACCGGCGTGCGCACCGTGGTCGCGCGAGTCGTCCGTGAGCTGCCTCCGACGCAGGTGAAGTCGTTTCTGCTCGAGCTCGACGAGCGCCTGCTTCGTGAAGAACTGCGGGCGGTTCTGGCGCTGCGAAATGACCCCACGGCCGCTCGGGTCACCGCGTGCATCTGGCGAGCGGCGAGCGGTAAGGCCCGCGAAGGCCGCGCGGCTGGAGCGAAGGTGACGCACTGGCTCGGCACCCTCGATGACGGCTCGTACCTGCTGATCTGGAAGGTCGGGTCGCGCTGGCAGGTCTCGACCGGCCCGCGCGAAGACGTGCTGGCCACCGTGCCCAACGAGCACATGGCCAGTGCGCTCGCAGCGGCTACTCCGTCTTCTGCTCCTTCGCCCACGTATCGCGCAGCGAAGCGACCCGGTTGAAGACCAGCGCGTCGGGCTCTGAATCAGTGTCGACGCAGAAGTAGCCCAGCCGCTCGAATTGAAATTTCTCGCCCGGTTTCACCAGGCCAAGCGATGGCTCGAGCTTCGCGTCGCGAATCACCTCGAGCGATGCAGGGTTCAAGTCTTTGAGCCAGGCGGTGGCATCGGCCCCCTTGGCCTTGCCGGGAAATTCGGTCGCGAACAGGCGGTCGAACAAGCGCACTTCGGCCGTCACCGCGTGCTCCGCCGAGACCCAGTGCACCGTGCCCTTCACCTTGCGGCCGTCGGGCGAATTGCCACCCTTGGTCGCCGAATCGTAGGTGCACTCGATTTCGGTGACGAAGCCGGTCTCGTCTTTGTGAACCTTGGTGCAGGTCAGAAAATACGCTCCGCGAAACCGCACTTCGCGGCCGGGCCCGAGCCTGAAGAACTTCTTCGGAGGGTCCTCCATGAAGTCGTCGCGCTCGATGAACAGCGTGCGGGTGAATGGCACCGTTCGCAGCCCGGCCGAGGGGTCTTCAGGGTTGTTCTGCACCTCGACCAGCTCGGTCTCGCCCCCGGGGTAGTTGGTCACCGTCAGCTTGAGCGGCCGCAGCACGCCCATGCGGCGATGCGCGGTCGAATTGAGGTGGGTGCGCACCGCGTTCTCGAGCCGGCCGACGTCGATCACGCTCTCGGTCTTGGTGACGCCAATCTCGTCGCAGAACGCACGAATCGCCTCTCGCGTGTAGCCGCGCCGACGCATGCCCGAGACCGTCGGCATGCGCGGGTCGTCCCACCCTGAGACGTGCTTCTCTTTGACCAGGGTGAGCAGGTTTCGCTTCGAGAGCAACGTGTAGGTCAGCTGCAGCTTCGCGAATTCAATCTGCTGCGGGTGGTAGGTGCCCAGCTCGTTCAAGAACCAGTCGTACAGCGGGCGGCTGTTGACGAACTCGAGCGTGCAGATGGAGTGCGTGATCTGCTCGAGGCTGTCTTCGAGGCCATGGGCCCAGTCGTACATCGGGTAGATGCACCACTTCGAGCCCTGCCGGTGGTGGTGCTCTTTCACGATCCGGTACATCACCGGGTCGCGCAGGTTCATGTTGCCTGACGACATGTCGATCTTCGCGCGCAGCGTCTTCGCGCCGGGCTCGAACTCCCCGGCCTGCATGCGCTTGAACAGGTCGAGGTTCTCGTCGACCGAACGATCGCGAAATGGGCTGTTTCGCCCGGGCACCTCGAAGTTGCCTTTGTACTTCTGCATGTCGTCGGGGCTTAAGTCGCAGACGAAGGCCTTGCCCTTGCGAATCAGCTGCTCGGCGTACCCGGCCATCTTGTCGAAGTAGTCAGAGGCGTAGAAGAGCCGGTCTTCGAACTCTCCGCCGAGCCACTTCACGTCGGCGATGATCGAGTCGACGTATTCTTGTTCTTCTTTCGCCGGGTTGGTGTCGTCGAAGCGCAGGTTGAATTTGCCGCCGTAACGCTTCGCCAGCCCAGAGTTCAGCACGATGCTCTTCGCGTGACCGATGTGCAGGTAGCCGTTGGGCTCGGGCGGAAACCGGGTCTGCACCCGCCCCTGCCAACGCCCCGACGCGTTGTCGGCTTCGACGATCTCTTCGATGAAATTGAGCTGTTTCGCGGCTTCTGGAGTGTCTGACATCGCGTGATCGATATAGTCGAATTGGTGTCTGACGAGACGATTTCGTGGGCCGACCGGGTCAGATCAGCCGAGTGCGCCAGCGAGGCCTCGCTGCTCGAGACCCGGTCTGAGCGAGATCACCGCTCGGGTCGAGGCACTAGGCCGATTTCAGGGCGTGCGGTTGCGAGCAGCCAGCCGCTCTTTGGCGCGGGTGCCGATTGGGTTCTGATCGAGGTCGAGGCGGGTCAGGTTTTTCAGGTGCGGAGACGTGAGCAAGTCTTCTGCCCCGCGCAGCCCGATTCGATTTCGAGCCAGGCGCAGCTCGCGCAACCGGCCCAGCCGCGCCGAGTGGGCCACCGCCACCGCGCCCTCGTCACCCAGGTGATTGCCGTCGAGGTTCAGTGACTCGAGCTTGCAGCGCACCACGGAGCTGGTGAACGGGCGAAGGCCGGCGAGCCGGAGATCATTGTCACTCAGGTCGAGCGCCAGCAGGCCGTTGAACCAGGCGTACGGCATGAAACGCTCGAGTGACCCGCTGGGCGCGCTGCCTCTGAGCCCAAGGCGACGCAGCTTCGGCGCGGCCCGTTCGAGGCTCGCCGCCAGCGCCACTGCCGATTTTGGCGTCAGCCGCATCGAGGTGAACGAGAGCTCGGCAAGCCGGGCGAAGACCCGCGAGTCGAAGAAGTGCAAGACGTCGAGCGCCATCGTGCCATGCCCGGAGCGAAGCTCGAGCGCGGCCAGCCGCTCGACCCACCGCAGCGGGGTCGCCGCGCGCAGCCCATCGTTGCCCAGCACCACGCGCGTCACCGGCTCACGCTGCACCAGGGCCTCGAGCGCCCCCAGGGTCTGGGTGTCGGGCACCTCGAGCGTCTCGACGAAGCCGCGCGCGAAGTGACAGGTCACGCTGGCCGGCACTCCGTCGAGCCAGAGGCCGCGGTGCGCGTGGAGGAGCTCCGTTTCTCGATGCTCGAGTGTGCGTCGCTCTGGGTCGTCGGGCGCGAGGCGCGCGCGCGCGCATTGCAATGCGATGAACTCGCCTCGCGGGTCGCCCGATTCGGTCAACGCGTCGGCGTAGACCAGCCGCGCATCGTCACTCTCTGGGCTCGTTTGCACCGCGGCCAGCAACGCTTCTCTCGACGAGGCAGGAGGTGCCGCGGGCTCGAGCACGAGGCTCACCCGATCATCGAGCCGCCGGGCCGCCCAGGCAGAGACCCGGGCCGAGTTCGCTGGCTCCGACGAGCGCTCCCACTCGGTCAAGTCGGGCCACCCCCAGGAGGGGATGACCCCTTTCGCATGCACCAACGACACCCCGACGGTCACCGAGTTGGTTCGCACCCCGGCCAAGCACACCGTGGTGAGAGCGCGCGCGTCGTCGACATCGCCGCCGTGCATCCACGCGAAGCCGGCGGGGTTCGACAACGCGCGCTCGACGGTCGCTCTCACGTCATCGAGGGTGAGGGTTCTCGAGAGGCGCGCACCGTTGGCCTTGCGCAACGATTCACTGAGCTGCAGCTGCTCGGCTCCGCTCCAAATGGGGCGGCGTGGGGTCACAGGCGTCAAAGCCCACCGAGCCTATGCCGCTTCAGGGCGCGAAAAACCCAGCATTCACGCCCGGTTGTACTTTGCCCTGGCTGGCCCGAATCGCGGAGCGGCTGACCATTTGAAACGTGCGACGCAGGCCCGCGGCGGTCGCGTCGGTCTGAACCAGCACGCACCCAGCGGGTATGCCCATCGCCTTGGCGACTTTTTCGAAGTCGGCATCGGTGCCCACGCCGACGAAGGCCAGGGTGAACAGCTCTGAGGCGAGCAGCTCACGCGAGAGCTTGGCGCAGTCACCGGTGTTCTTTCGGCTGCCGACGTCTTGGCCATCGGTGATCACCACCACCACGCTTCGGGTCGGCGTGCCCCCGTCTCGCAGCCGTTGGGCGTAGGCGACGTTGGCGGTGAGCGCGTCGCAGTAGGTGTCGTAGAGCTTGGTCGCGCCTGCGCCCCGGTAATTCTTCGAGTCGAGCCGCGTCGCCTCGTCGACCGGCACGTACGAGTGAATCACGTCCATGTCCGAGCCGAAGGTCCACAGGGCGAGGAGAATCGAGTCTCGCTCCTTGGCTCCGCCGAAGGCGTCGATCAGGGCGTTCTGACCGTCGCGAACCCCTTGCTCGAGGCCCCGGTCAGCGATGCTGGTGCTGGCGTCTATCAACACCGTCACCAGGGTCACGTCGCTGGCGGTGATGTCTTCGAGGTCTTTGCCCGCCGCCCCAGCCAGTACCAAGGGGCCCAGGTTGCCGGTGACCAGGTTCGACGTGCCGGGGCTGATCACGCCCTTGAGCGCGGCGCTGGCCATCAGGGTGTTGAGCTCATCAGTCGTCATGTATTTTTTAGTCATGGTTATTATCCCTATGATTACAAGGTGATTGAGTCGGTGGTCTTGACGACGTTCATGCCGGCCGCGCGCCACTGGGCGATCGCCTCGTCAGCGATCTTGGGGAAGTTGAGGTGGTCGGGCAGCGGGCTCAGCGGAGGCGCGGGCACCGGGCTCATCGCGTCTTCGAGAATCCAGACCTTTTGCGCCAGGCCCGGGTCGGTCGCGACGATGTGCTTGTGCATGTCGTTGAGCGTCGACAGCACGCAGTGGCTCTTCGCCTGGCCGAACACGTAGATGCGGTCGTACTCCATCAGCATCTTGAAGAACGGGGCGTTGAACGAGCCCACCACGTGGCCCGAGAGCTCAGTCACCTCGGGCGACATCACCGAGTAGTTCTCGGTCAGCGAGTGCGTGCCCTTGGTCTCGAAGTGCGTCTGGTGCTTGCGCGCCGCCGCGTGAAAGAGCGCCGCTTCCATCACGGTCGGC
>JANLPS010000253.1:0-50702 GCA_031367385.1 Archangium sp.
CAAGGCCGAGGCGCTGGCCGACTTCGATCAGCTCGCCACATCGTTCAAGGGTCTGTACGGCGCGATGGAGCGCAAAGAAACCCGCTACGGCTTCAAGTTCGACGCCCTCGCGGCCAGCTACCGAACCAAGGTTGGCAACGCCACCTCCGAGGCCGCGGTGATGGGCTTGTTTCAGGAGTTCATCTCGAACTTTCGCGATGCCCACGTCTCGCTCGCAGCGCCGTTCGCCTCAGATGTGACTCGATCATTCTCGATACCGCTGCTGGTGATGCCCGTCGAGCAGACATTCGTGGTGTACGCCGTCGGTAAATCGGTCTCAGCCCAGGTGCAGAAGGGCGAGGAGCTTCTGAGCATCGACGGCGCTTCGGTGGCTTCGTTGATGACCAAGTTCGCCAAGTACGTCGGCACGCCCAACCCGCTCTCGTCTGGGCACATGACCGCCGAGCTGGTCACCTTTCGGCCGAGCTACTTGTCGGCTGGGCTCAAAGACAAGGCGCCGGTGGTGCTCCAGCTCCGCCGTGCAGATGGCACGGTTCACAAAGAGACGCTCGCCTGGGCCCAGGGGCCTCAGTTCATTCCTCCTGCGAGCGTGGCCGTGGTGCCGTCGCTGGGCAAATCAGACAAGAAGAACCTGACTGCGATGTCGACGCGGGCCGAGCGCACCGTCAATGGCGAGCTCACCCAATTCGGAGCGCGGGTGCCGTTCTTCATGACTCCTGCGGTGAAGACCGCGCTGAAGATCACCGCCGAAGTCAAGCCGTCACTGGCGGCGCTGCAGAAGGTCAAGCTGACCCAAGCCGATGCCGACGCGGTCAACTACTTCGCCGTCACCTACGCGTTCAGCGGCAAGAAGTACCTGTTGGTTCGCCTGCCCGACTACCAGCCGAGCGACGCGAACAAGGCGCTTGCGTACTTGACCGCCCTCTTCAGCGAGCAGCAAGACAACGTCGACGCATTGATTCTCGACCAGACCCACAACCCTGGCGGCAGCATCGGTTTCGCCGCCGGAGTCGTCTCGCTGCTCACGAAAAAGACCATCAATGGGTACGTGCAGCGCATGCACGGAGATCGTCAGTGGATTGGCTCTTACGAGCGCGCCGCTCGGTCAGTGCGTGCGAACGACCCGAACGACCCGTCGGCTGCCACCTTCGATGCGCGCGCGCGGCTCGTCGACGAAGCGTACAGCAGCAACAAGTCGCTCTCTGATTTCATACCCTTCTTCTTCGACAACCAGCTGATCGAAGCCGACCCCGCGCACTGGACCAAGCCGGTGATGGTGTTGGCCGATGAGCTCTCGGTGTCGTGCGCTGACTTTGTGCCATTGCTGGTTCAAGCCAATAGCGTGGGCACGCTCTTCGGCCAACGAACGATGGGCGGCGGGGGCAACGTCGAAGAGGTCGCCGTGCTCACCAATACCCAGGCGAGCCTGTCGATCTCACGTGGCTTGGGCTCGGTGTACGACCCGACTGGCGCGTACCCCGAAGCGCGCATCATCGAAGACAACGGCGTCACCCCCGACGTGACCTACTCGCACACCCTGGCTGACTACCGTGCGGGGTATGTGGGTTACGTGCAGGCCTTCAACAGCGAGATGTTCAAGCACGTCGGGCCCTGAAAAAGCCTCACCCGAAGAGGCCGTTGCTCAGAAAGTCGCGCGCGCGGGCTGCCATGGCAGACTCACGTGATGCGCTCTCGGGCTGGGTGTCTTCAGGTGTGTGCGCTGGTGCTCGTGGGCTGCGCCGGTGGGCGGGCCGGGGTACGGCCCGATGTCTCTACGCTGGTGACGCTCGAGGCAGACTCCATCAAGGTCCGCGAGTCGATTTCTTTTGCCCATGGGCAAGCCGAGCTCGACGTCGCTTCGCTCGACCTGCTCGACGCGGTCGCGCAGATCATGAAGACCACCGACGGGGTCAAACTGCTGACCATCGAGGGGCACACCGACAACACCGGCGAACCCGACTTGAACCTGCCCCTGTCAGAATCGCGTGCCGGAGCGGTGAAGCGGTACCTCGAGAGCAAGGGCGTAGCCTCCGCCCGCCTGGCCTCGAAGGGGTTCGGCGCCTCGCAGCCCGTCGACACCAACGACACTGAAGAGGGCCGCGCCCGCAACCGGCGCGTGGTCTTCAAAGTCACGCGGTAAGGGGGAGCCACGTCGTTGCCGAAGGTATGCTGGGCTACCCAGAGCTCGCAGTGAACGACTCTCGCCGCGCCCTTGCCACCGTGAGAATCGACACCTGCACCGCACCGGCAGCCTTGAGCACCCTCGCCGCCTCGCGCGCCGTCGAACCGGTCGTCAGCACGTCATCGATCAGCACCACCGAGTGCCCGTTCACCTTCGCGCTCGCCGCGAAAGCCCCGCGCACGTTCTTGTCTCGCTCGGCCTCGGTCAACCCGACCTGCCGCACCGTGGCGCGCTCGCGGGTCAAGTAGCGATCAGTGAACGGCCGCTTCAGCACCTTCGCAAGCTCAACCGCCAGCAGGGTCGCCTGGTCATACCCACGCTCGCGGTACCGCCCCTCGTGCAGCGGCAACGGGCAAATCGACCCCGGCGACTTCGCCAACGCCGCGAACGCGCTCGAGGCCAGCAGGTTGCCCAGCGCCCTCGACAGCTCGGAGTGCCCCGAATACTTGAAGCGGTGAATCGCGGTCGCCACCGCCCCCTCGTGCTCGAACGGCGCGTATGCCCGGTCGAAGATCGGCTTCTGCGCGGTACACCGAGGGCACAATCGGTCATCGAAGTCGCCCGGCTCGGCGCAACGCTCGCAGTGCTGCGACGGCGTTCTCGTCACCGAGGGCGCGCAGTTCACGCAAAAATACCCGGGCCGCGGGAGCACCTCGTCACACGCCACACACGTCGGTGGAAAAAAGATGTCGAGCAGGCTGTCGGCGCTCACGGCTCGGCCTCGGAGGGGTCAATCACTTCGACGAAGCTCGTCACCTGGTCTGCGTGCTTGGCGACGAATTGATCGAGCCCCGCCTTTTCTTCAGCGCTCTTCGCCCACCCCCACAGCTCGACCCTCCCGTTTCGCACGCACGCGGTCTGGCTCTTCGAAAGCTTCGCCTCGACCTGCACCTTCTGCCGCAGCTTGACGAGCGCCGCCGGCCGGGCGGCGGAGTCCTCCGCGCAAGCCATCACGTAGACGCGGTGCCCATCGGCTCTCCACGCGAACGCGGTTCTCACGCCCGAGCAGGCGGCCTGCATCCAGAACGTCTCCGCCTGGTCCAAGTCCATGCCTTCTTCGACGCAGGTGCTCGAGGTCGCGGTCACCTTCTCGAGCGTCGGTACCCGAAACCCTTTTCGCTGCCCCGGCTCGAGCGTGACCGCCCGGTATTCGACGTTGACCAACGTCTCGGTCGCCCCGCTCAGCAAGACCAATAGCGCTGCAGCCAACCGGGTCACGGGGGCACGCAGCTTCCGCTCCGGCAGGTCAGGGTGCTCGCGCAGACCTTGCCGCAGCCGCCGCAGTTCATGCGGTCGAACTGGGTGTCGACGCACAGCCCATTGCACTGGGTCAGGCCGGTCTGGCAGGTGCACGACCCCTGCACGCAGCCGATGGTGAGCGGGCTGCCCATGCAGACATTGCCGCACATGCCGCAGTTGTTTCGGTTGGTCTGCAAGTCGACGCAGGTGCCGTTGCAGCTGGTCTGGCCCACCGGGCACTGGCACTTACCGGCGACGCAGCCTTGGTTGAACGGGCACTGGTTACCGCACATGCCGCAGTTGTTTCGGTCTGACTGCAGGTCGCGGCAGACGCCGCCGCTGCACACCGCGTGGCCACCGCTGCAGTAGCAGATGCCGCCGACGCACTGCTCACCTTGCGCGCAGTCGTTGTCGCACTTGCCGCAGTTCGCGGTGTCGATTTGCAGGTCGAAGCAGGCCTGGCTGCAGACGTTTTGACCCGCGGGGCAGGCGGGAGCGCACGTGCCGCTGCTGCACACCTGGCTCGAGGTGCACGCGTTGCCGCAGCCGCCGCAGTTCTTCGCGTCGGTGTCGACGTTCACGCAGGTGTTGTTGCACGAGGTGCTGCCCGGGCCGCAGCGGCAGGCGCCCTGAATGCAGCCGGTCGAGCCCGGGCCGCACGCGTTGCCGCAGGCACCGCAGTTGTTCGGGTCGAGCGCGGTCAGGGTGCAGGTGCCGTTGCAGTTGGTGAGAAACGGCGCGCACATCGTCGTGCAGTTGCCGATTTGGCAGGCCTCATTGGCCCCGCAGGCCTTGCCGCAGCCGCCGCAGTTGTTGGGGTCGGTCTGGGTATTGGCGCAGCTGCCATTGCACACCTGCTCACCGCGCCCGGGGCACTGGCATGCGCCGTTGTTGCAGCGGCCGTTGCCGCAGTCGATGCCGCAGCCTCCGCAGTTACCGGGGCTGGTCAAAGGGTTGGTGCAGACGCCGTTGCAGGTGATGTACCCCGTCGGGCAGCCCACCACGCACTTGCCGCTGACGCAGTTCTTGCCCGAGCCGCAGACCGTGCCGCAGCCGCCGCAGTTGAGCGGGTCGGCGTCGGTCGCGATGCACTTGCCATTGCACAACGAGCTGCCAGGCGCGCACCCGCAGACGCCGCTGGTGCAGGTCTGACCGCCGGTGCACGCATTGCCGCACTTGCCGCAGTTGTTCACATCGGAGTCGGTCGCCGCGCACGCGCCGTTGCACACCGCTTGACCCGCCGGGCAGGCACAGGTGCCCGCCTGGCACGATTGGCCGGTCGCGCACACGGTGCCGCACTTGCCGCAGTTCGCCGCGTCTGAATCGGTCGCCACACACTGGCCCTTGCAAAGGCTGGTGCCCGCGGGGCACGCGCAGGTGCTGTTGCTGCAGGTCATGCCGTTGGTGCACTGGTTGCCGCAGCGGCCGCAGTTGCTCGAGTCGGTCGACAGCGCGACGCACTGGCCGTTGCACAGGCTCGTGCCCGAGGGGCAGACGCACTTCTTCGCCGAGCAGACTTGGCCGCCGCCGCAGGCGATGCCGCACCCGCCGCAATTCTGCACGTCGTTGATCGGGTTGGTGCAGGCGCCGTTGCAGGAGATCTCGTCTGACGCGCAGCTGGTGCTGCACATGCCCATCAGGCAGCGCTCCGAAGCCGAGCAGACCTTGCCGCAGCCGCCGCAGTTGTTGCGATCGGTGGTGACGTCGGCGCAGCTGTTGCCGCACTGCTGGGTGCCACCGGGGCAGCTGGTGGAGCACGCGCCTTTGCCGCACACCAGGGGCGCGAGGCAGATCTTGCCGCAGGCGCCGCAGTTGTCAGGGTCGCTGGCCGTGTCGGTGCACGCGCCATTGCAGCTGCTCTGAGGCGTGGGGCACGCACAGCCACCGCTCTGACAGGTCTGCTTCGCGTCGCAGGCCAGGCCACACTTGCCGCAGTTGGCCGGGTCGACCTGCTCGTTGACGCAGCGGCCGTTGCAGATCTGAAGAGGGGGGTTGCAGTCTTTGCTGCAGCTGCCCGCGCTGCAGAACGCTCCCGCGCCGCACGAGACGCCGCAGCCACCGCAATTGGTCGCATCGGTCAGGGTGTCGACGCACGCGCCGTTGCAGTTGCGAAGGCCAATCGGGCACGCCGGGGTGCAGCTGCCATTGAAGCAGCTCCCGCCCGGGCCGCACGAGATGCCGCAGCCGCCGCAGTTGGTGCCGTCGCTCTTGGGGTCGATGCAGTGCCCTTCACAGGTGATCTGCCCCGGGCCACAGATCGACACGCATTGGCTGGCTTTGCACACCGCGGTGGGGCCGCAGGCGACCCCGCAGCCTCCGCAGTTGAAGGCGTCGCTGGCCTCGTCGACACAGCCGCCGTTGCAGTTGACCAGGCCTAAGTCACACGCGCCCACACAGGTGCCTGCCTGGCACGCATTGCCCGCAGGGCACACCTTGTCGCACCCGCCGCAGTTCTTCGGGTCGGCGCGGGTGTTGGCGCACCCTCCGCTGCAGCTGGTCAGCGGCGCGAGGCAGGCGCAGGCCGACCCCTGGCAGACGGTCAGTGCCGAACAGGCGAAGTCGCAGCGGCCGCAGTTGCCGTGATCACCCTGCAAGTCGACACACGTGCCGTTGCAGTTGGTCTGGCCAACCGGGCACCCCGCGCCGCACTGGCCGGCTTTGCACAGGCCGTTGTTGGGGCACACCGTGCCGCAGCCACCGCAATTGCTCGAGCTCGAGGTGAGGTCGACGCAGGCGCCGCTGCACTTGGTTTGCCCTGCTGAACAGAGGCCGCCGGTGGTGTCGGGTACGCAGCGGTTGGTGACGCAGGCGTAGCCCTGTGGGCAGACCGCGTCGCCGGGGCTGCCGCAGAAGTACACGGTCGTTCGAGAACAACCGGCCATCGCGAACGCGAGGCTGAGCACTACAAGAATTCGTGACGGCATGGGCGAATGTGTCCAGTGGGCTTGAGCGACGCGGCCGGGAGCACAGTGTACGGCTTCCTGCGCCGCTTTCGACATTCGAGGCGTGCGAATTCGGTCTTTCCTTTCGCGAAAGGAAGAGTGCGGAGTACAACCACACTCCGTGGCCCGACCGATTCGAGAAGACGTCGATGGAGTTTCTCGCCGATCGCCCGTGGCTCGAGTGGTTCGGAGCGCCGATGAGCGCCGCGCGCAGATCTCCCTCCATCTGCGCATTTTCTTTGGCTACATCGCCGTCTCGGCCGCCGTCATCGGGGTCTTCATGGCCGGTACCGCCTGGCCCGATTCGCTCAAGATTCTGGTCTCGAGCATCGTGACCGCGGTGCTGGCGCTGGTGCTGCCGTACCTGCTGCTTCGCGTCTCGCGCGTGAAGGTCTTGTCGCAGACCGCGCTCGAGATTTCGCGCGGAGACCTCTCACGACGCGTTCAGCTCGAGACGCCGGTGCTCCGAGACGACATCGACGAGCTGGCGGTGGCGATCGCCGACATGCAAGACAATCTGCGCGAGCTGGTCAGCTCGATTCAGCGCACCGCCGAGTCGGTGTCTGACTCAGCCTCCGCGTTGGAAGACAGCGCTCAAGGTGTCAACGCCCAGGCCACCGAGGTCGGTGGGTCGATGAAGCGCATCGCGGCCGGCGCCGAGAGCCAGAGCGCGCTGGTGACGAGGGCCTCGCGAGCGATCACCGACATGGCCCATGCGCTCCAGCGCACCGCGACCAGCGCCGAAGACACGACCAAGGCGGCGGCCAGCACCTCGTCGGCCGCGGTCGAGGGCTCTGAAGCCGCCCGGTTGGCCGGCGAAAAGGTGCGCAAGGTGTTCAGCCGCATCGAGACCGCGAGCCAAGAGGTCTTCAAGTTCGGCGAAAAGACTCAAGAAATCTCGAAGATCGTCGACGTGATTACCCAGGTCGCGCAGCAGACGAACCTGCTCGCGCTCAACGCCACCATCGAAGCGGCGCGGGCTGGCGAATACGGCCGGGGGTTCGCGGTGGTCGCCGATGAGGTGCGCAAGCTGGCTGAGAGCGCCGGGCGCAGCGCCGAGCAGATCTCACGGCTGGCGCGCGACATCAGCCAGCAGTCGTCGTCGGTCGTCTCGGCGATGAAAGAGGGCATCGAAGAGCTCTCAGAGGGCCGCGAAGATCTGAGCACCATCGTTCGCTCGATGGGCAGCATTTCTGACAGCGCGCGCAACGGGGCCGAGAAGGTGGCGCTGATCTTCGAATACGCCCGCGAGCAGCAGAAGGGCTCTGAGTCGATGGTCGCCGCGATCACCGAGATCTCGTCGGTGGCGCGAAACAACGCCGCCAGCACCGAGGGCGTGACCAAGGTCATCGAAGAGCAGACCCGCGCCGTGTCGAACATGACCGCCGCCGCCCAGGAGCTCTCGAACATCTCCGAAGAGCTGCAGACGATTGTCAGGCGCTTCAGGCTCTGATGAGCCGCTGCCTGAACGGTTTGTGCGCCTACCTGGTCGTACATGCACCTGCTTGCGCTTGGCCGCGGCCGCGACAGAATACGCGCAGCCCTTCGGGGTGACGAAAGGAGGTGGTGCCTTGCATAGATACATACAAGGAACCATCTCCGTGGCGACACTCTGAGCTGATGTCCTTGGCTCAGGGCCTCCACGGAGTGGCCCTAAAAAGTTCGTAGTGAGGCCGCCTCCAATGAACCGGAGGCGGTTTTTTTTCGTGGCGCGCCGCAGTCGCGCGGCTTTTGGTGAGCCTCCGCAACAATGTCTTCGACTGATCACCCCACTTCGTCAGACGTGCGCGCGCCGCCCTGGCTCGAGCTGCAGCAGCTGCTGGGCGTCGGCGGCATGGGCAAGGTGTATCAGGCGCTCGACAAGCGCTCGGGCGATGTGATCGCGGTGAAGACGCTGACCAACTTCGTCGGCAAAGAGCTGCTCTGTCTCAAGAACGAGTTTCGCTCGTTCGCCGACGTGGTTCACCCGAACCTGATCAGCCAGCACGAGCTGGTCGAGAACGACGGCCAGTGGTTCTTGCTGATGGAGCTGCTCGAGGGCGTCGAGCTGCTCTACCACCTGCGCGGCACGACCCCGCCCTCGCGCATGCACACGCCGGTGAGCGGCAGCTCGAAGAGCAACGCCAACATCGCCATGACGCCCAGCCAGCCGACCGACGACCGCACCCGAACGGTGCCGACCTCGCTCACCGAGCCTGACGCGGTGACCGAGCCGCAGGCCGCCGGTAAAAAGCCCGACCTGGCGATACGGCGGGTGCTCACCGCGGCCGAGGTCGAGCGGGCGATGCCCGTTCTGCGCCAGCTGGCGTTGGGCATCGAGGCGATTCACCGCTCGGGTTTTCTGCACCGCGACGTGAAGCCGTCGAACGTGCTGGTCTCGCCCAGCGGGCGCACGGTGTTGCTCGACTTCGGCATCGCCATCGCCAAGCAGGCCGCCAAGGCCGACGCGGGCATCAACGACGTGGTGGTGGGCACTCCGGCCTACCTGGCGCCGGAGTTGTTGCGGGGGCACGCGGCCTCGACGGCGTCTGACTGGTTCAGCTTCGGCGTGCTGATGTTCGAGGCGCTCACCGGCGGGCGGCCGTGGGCCTCTGGCGTGAGCTACCGGGCGAAGGTCGATGTGGCCCCCCCACGCGTAAACCAGTTCGCGCCCGGCACCGCCGAGCCGATTTCTCACCTGGTCGCGCGGCTGCTGCTGCCTGACCCGGCCCTGCGCCCGACCTTCACCGAGATCATCGCCGTGTTGGGTGGCCAGGCCGACGCGGTCACCGCGCAATCGAGCGGTCAAGGCGGCGTGCTGATCGGCCGGCACGATGAACGCCAGCGCCTGCGGGCCTTGGCGGCCCAGGGCAAGCAGAAGCCGACGTCGATCTTCATTCGCGGGCGCTCCGGCGTCGGCAAGACGGTGCTGATCGCCGAATTTCTGCAGGAGCTCGAGCGCACCGGGTGGTTGGTGCTCCACGGGCGCTGCTACGAGCAAGAAATCGTGCCGTACAAGACGGTCGACAAGCTGGTCGACTCCTTGACCACCGAGCTCGAGCGCCACCGCGATTGGGTCGACGAGCTCAAGCCGTCAGACGTGGCGGCCTTGACCCGCGCCTTTCCCGTCTTGCGGGCGGTATTCGCGGTCACCGAGGCGCAGCAGCGAAATTCTGGAGACGACCCGGCCGACCTGCAGCGCCGCGCGATTCGGGCCCTGACCGAGGTGTTTCAGCGCCTGGCGAAGAAGGTGCCGCTCGCGGTGTGCGTCGACGACCTCCAGTGGGGTGATCAGGTCGGTGCGCAGGTGCTGATGCGGCTCTCGGTGCCGGGTGGGCCTCCGGCGCTGGTCATCGGCGGGTTTCGAACCGAAGACTCCGCGAGCCCCACCATTCGCGAGCTGGGCGAGCTGTTTCGCCGCGAGACCGGTCACTCGGCCGACGTGATGTCGCTCGAGCCGCTCTCGGCCAAAGAGAGCGCTGAGCTGGCCCAAGTGATGGCCGCCGAGGCGGGCATCAAAGACCCGGCGCTGGTGACCTGGGCGCTCACCGAGTCTGAAGGCCAACCGTTTTTTCTGCACGAGCTGCTCTACGCGGCCGCGCAGAACCCCGAAATCGCCAAGCCCAACCTGGGTCAGGGCCTGCAAGACGTGGTGGCCAACCGCATTGCCGCGCTCGCGCCTGAAATTCGGCAGCTGCTCGAGGTGGTGTGCCTGGCGGGCAGCGTGGTGCCACTCGAGGTCGCCACCCACGCCTCGGGCGTGCAGCACTCGGCGCGCCTCTACCAACAGCTGCGGGCGGCCCACTTCATTCGCACCACCCGGCGAGAGAACAAAGAGTTCGTCGACACCTACCACGACAAGTTTCGCGAGGTGGTGAGCGCGCGGCTCGAGCCTGGCCGGGCGCAGGTGGTGCACGCCAGCCTGGTGCACGCCTGGCTCAAAGAGTCTGAGCAGGGCCCTGGGCGGCTCTTCGCCCTCGCGAACCACGCGCGGCTGGCCGGCCCGCAGATCTCGAGCGACGTATCGTTCGCGGTGCAACGCGACGCTGCGTTCGAGGCGGTCGCCACCTTCGATTCGGCCCGTGCCCGCGAGTTCTTGCTCGGCGCGCAGGCCATCGCCGCGCAAAAAGGAGAAGCCCTCAGCCCCGAGCTCGACCGGCTGTTGGGCGATGTCTGTCTGGCGGCCGACGACGTCGAGGGCGCGAAGGCGGCGTTCGAACGGGTCTTGGCCAAGAGCGACGACGCGGCCACCCGCGCCGGAGCCCACACCGGCCTCTCGCGCCTGTTCATGAGCAGCCTCAACACCCGCGAGGCCTTTGCCGAGTCGGGCAAGGCCCTCGAGGCGTTGGGGCTCAAGCCAGTCAGACCCTCGCTGCTCGATTTGCTGGGCGCGGTCTTCATCGTGCTGTTTACATTGCTGCGAACCAAGCTCTTCGGCCGCGGCCGCCAGCGCTCACGCGATGAGTTCGCCGCGCAGCTGTATTCAATGTCGGGGTTCTCCGGCTACTTTCTGTTCGACCGCAAGCTGCTGCTGGGCGGCTCGCTGCGAGGGTTCGCCCCGATGAGCCGCTTGCCTCCCAGCGGAGCGATGGCCGAGTGGTACGGCTTCTCGTCGGTCATCGCCAGCGTGGTCGGGTTTCGCGGGCTCAGCCGGTCGATGATCAAGATGGGGCACCAGGTCGCGGCCCAGGTCAGCGACCCCGCGGCGCAGGCCTTCGTCTCGGGCTTCGAAGCGTTGGCCGTCGACATGGGCGGTGAGCCGCTGGAGGGCGAGCGCCTGGGCATCGCCGCCGTCGAAAACGGCACCCGGATGGACGTCTCGAGCTACCTGACGGTCGTCTCCGGGGTGACCTGGAACGTGCTGATGCGAGGGCAGGTTCGAACGGCCCAGCACCTCATCAACCTCGGTCTCGCGCGCATGGAATCGACCGGCCAGAGCTTGATCGCCCGCGGGCACACCTTTCGCTCGTATCTGGGCACCATCGACGCCCTGCTCGGGAAGCCCGAAGAGGGCCTGGCGAGCCTCGACGCGTACAGCGAGTTTCTGCGCCAGCACGCCCCCGACGACGTGTTTCGGTTGATCTTGCTGCTCGGGCACCGCGCGTACTTTCTGCACCTGACCGGGGCCAGTGATGCTGAGCTCGAGGCGTGTTTCACGCAGCATGACGCCTACGGCATCGCCCCCGGGCTGCACGTGCAGACGCTGCGGCACTTCTATCTGGCTAAGGCGATGCGGCGAGGAGACCAGCTAGTGGCCGCCCCGCGCGATGCCCGGCTGCTCGACGACGCGAACGCACTGGTTCAAACGCTGCGCTCATTCGGCAGCTATCAGACCACCGGGCTGCACCGTGAGCTGCTCGAGGCCAAGCTGAGCTGGGCGCGGGGCAACAACCCCGTGCCCGCGCTGCGCTCGCTGCGCGAGAAGGCCGAGCGGCTCGAGGCTCCGTGGCTGGTCATCGAAGCGATGATCGCCGAGGCGATGTGGCTGCGGAGCACCGGCAAGCCCGATGAAGCCGAGCGGGTACAGCAGGGGCTCGAGGCGCTCGCCACCGAGCATGGCTTGGTGGGGCTCATCACCCGCAGCCGCCGATTCATTCAATTGATGTGAGGCGTCACGGCTCTTGCGGCAGGGCGCCCATCGGGCGGCTGACCAGCGACTGGAGCACGCTCGAGTTGACCTTCACGTTGGCCTTGGCGCGCAGCCCGGCGACGAACTCACGCTGCCGCTCGGCCCGGAGCTTCTCGACCAGGGCCTGCTCGATGCTCGCGCGCACCTCGGTCAGCTCGCGCTTGCGGGGTGGCTTCTTCTCGATGACCTTGAAGAGCTGAAACCCGTACTCGGTCGACACCACCTCGCTGACCTGCCCAGCCGAGAGCTTGAAGACCACCTCGTCGAACACCGGCGGCATCTCACCACGCTTGAAGAAGCCCAGGTCGCCACCGACTTTGGCGTCGGGCGTCTGTGAGAAGCGCCGGGCGAGGTCTTGAAATTTCTTACCCTGGGCGAGCAGCTGCTGAATCTTCTTCGCCTCGTCGAGGCCTTTGACCACCAGCTGCAGCGCGTGCACCCGCTCGGGCTCTGAGTACTCATCGGCGTGCTCGTCGAACGATCGGCGAATCTGGTCTTCGGTGACGGCCACGCGTGAAAACACCTGATCTTGAAACAGTTTTTCGATGATCAGCTGCTCGCGGGTCTTGCGCATCAGCTCGCTGCGGGTGGTGTGCGTCTGGGCCAGCGCCTCGTCGAAGGTGCCCGCGGGGTACTCGCTGGCCAGCGCGAGCATGCGGCGGTCGACCTCCTCTTGGGTCACGTCGAGGTGCGCGGCCCGGGCGGCCTGCAGCAGCACCAGCCGCTCGACCATGGTGGTGAGCAGGGTCTGCTTGTACGGCTCGATTTGCTCGGGGGTGTGCGAGGCGACGCCCTCCATCGCCTGGGCTTCGCGGCCAAGCTCGAGCTCGAAATCGGCTTTGGGGATGACTTCTCCGTTGACGGTCGCGACCACGTTGGGGTCTTGCTTGAGCGTCTGCTCCTGGGAGCACCCGATCAGCAGGGCCAGGCAAACCAGGGAGGCGCGTCGCAGGAGCACGAGGCGTCGCGTACCAGAGGGGGTGCGTGAAATCGAGCGGCTTAGAACTTCGGGGCGCGTCTACTTGGGCCCGAAGCTCGAGAGCGCGAAGAAGGCGCGAATCTTGTCGTTGGTCTCGCGCAGGCGGCTCGAGAGGGTGCGAACGAAGGTCCACAACAAGACCGAGGCGAGCTCTTTGTCGGTGAACATCACCTGGTCGAGCTTGTCGCGCGACAGCTCGTACAACCGGCACCCCGTATGGGCGATGGCGTCGGCCGAGCGGGGGCCGTCTTCGATGAGCGACATCTCACCGAAGTAGTGGCCGCGCTCGAGAATGGCCAAGGCCTCTTCGCCGATGCCGGGCACCATCTTCGAGATGCGCACCTTGCCCTCGACGATGATGAACATCGACGCACCCACATCGCCTTCGCGAAAGACGTGGGCCTGGGCGGGGTAGCTGACTTCGTTGAGGGCGGCTCCGAGCTTGCGCAGCTGCGCCGAAGTCATGCCCTCGAACAACGCGACGTTTTTCAGAATGGCGACGTCCATCGGTCGGGCAGTCGTAGCAGACTGGCCGCCCTTGTCCCCAATTTGGTCTGGAGCGCCCCCGGGTGAAGCGCGTTATAAAGGCGCCTCTCCTAAAGACCCCCAAGGCAGGCATGCAGACCAACAAAATCACGATCATCGGCTCGGGCCCGGCCGGGTACACCGCCGCCATTTATGCCGCTCGCGCGAACTTGAGCCCCGTGGTCTTCGCCGGAGGCCCCTCGGAGGCCGATTCGCGCCGCGTGCCCGGCGGCCAGCTGATGATCACCACCGAGGTCGAGAACTACCCCGGTTTTCCCGAGTCGGTGACGGGCCCTGACCTGATGGAGAAGTTTCAGAAGCAGGCCGAGCGCTTCGGCACCAAGGTGCACATGGAGAACGTGCTCAGCGTCGACTGGTCGAAGCGGCCCTTTCACATCAAGGGCGAATCGGTCGAGTACCTCTCTGAGGTCATCGTCATCGCCACCGGCGCCTCGGCGAAGTGGCTCGACGCGAAGGGTGAGAGCGAGTTCATGAACCGCGGCGTCTCGGCCTGCGCGACCTGCGACGGGTTCTTCTTCAAGAAGCTCGACGTGATCGTCGTCGGCGGCGGCGACACCGCGATGGAAGAAGCCAGCTACCTCTCGAAGATGTGCAGCTCGGTGACAGTGGTTGTACGGCGCCACGAATTGCGCGCCTCGAAGATCATGCAGGAGCGAGCGATGCAGAACCCGAAGATCAAATTCGTGTGGAACTCGGCAATCGAAGAGATCGTCGGCGACGCGAAGGGCGTGACCGGAGCGGTCGTCAAGAACCTGAAGAGCGGCGACACGAGCAAGATCGAAGCGAAGGCGGTGTTCGTCGCGATCGGCCATGAGCCGACGACCGAGCTGTTCAAGACCACCCTCAAGCTCCAACCCAACGGCTACCTGTGGGTCGAGCCCGGCACCACCAAGACCAGCCTCGAGGGCGTCTTCGCCTGCGGAGACGTGATGGACGCGACCTGGCGCCAGGCCATCACCGCGGCCGGCACCGGGTGCATGGCGGCGATTGAAGCCGAGCGGTGGATGACCGAGCACGGCCTGGCTTGAAATGAGGGGCGGAACCGGGGCTGAAGGCACTTTGTCGGAGCGGCCCCCATGACCCTCTCACTGCTGTTGATGGCGGTCGCTGCGCAGCCGATGGCCTCGGTGCAGCTGACCGATTTTCCCTTCGTGCGGCAGGCGCCTGATTTCTGCGGCGAAGCCGACGTGTCGATGGCGATGCAGCACTTCGGGTACCCGGTCTCGCAAGATCAGGTCTTCGCCGCGACCGGCCTCGACCCCGCGCTGGGCCGAGGGGCCTACGCCGATGATCTCGCGCGGGGGCTCAAGGCGCTGGGCGTCAACCCGGGGCCGGTGTGGTTTCGTGTAGACCCGAGTACGGCGACGGCGCAGGTCGAGGCCCAGTGGCGCGCGCTGCACGCTGACCTCGTGAAGGGCCAACCGAGCATCGTGTGCATGCACTACGACGCGCAGCCCAAGACGACCGAGCACTTTCGGTTGGTGACTGGCTACGACGCGGCCAAAGACGAGGTGATTTACCAGGAGCCCGCTGAAGACAACGGCACCGACCGCCACATGGCCCGCGCCGAGTTCATGAAGCTGTGGCTCTTCAAGTCGAGCCCCCAGAAGTTCATGGTGATTCGCTTCGAGCTGCCCAAGCCCTCGAAGGCGCCGGTGCTGCCTGCCGAGGTCACCCCAACCGCGGCCGAGGTCGCGCAGCACGTGATGGAGCTCAAGCCGACGTTGCCGCCCGGCAGCACGCTGGTGTGGGAGAAGCCGTTTCTGGTGGTGGGCAATGAGCCGGGCGACCAAGTGCGTGAGCGGGCCAAGACCTTGGTGCGTCGCGAGCGAGACCTGCTGCTCAAAGACTTCTTCGATGAGGCCCCGGTCGTGCTGCAGGAGGTCTGGGTGCTCAAAGACAAACAGACCTACGAGAAGTACTCGCGGGAGCTGTTCAAGATCGACCCTGACACGCCGTATGGGTACTACCTGTCAGATCGCCGCGCGCTGGTGATGAACATCAAGCCCGGCTACGGCACGTTGACCCATGAGCTGTTTCACCCGTTCTTTCACCAGGCGTGGCCCGAGGGGCCGGCGTGGCTCAACGAAGGGGTGGCGTCGCTGTTCGAGCAGCCGGCCGAGCGTGATGGGCACTTCATCGGCAAGGTGAACTGGCGGTTGCCGGGGCTGTTGGCCGGGTTTCGAGCCAACGCGGTGCCATCGTTCAAGACGCTGGTGCACTTCGCGTCGAACGCTTTCTACAATGATGACACCGGCATTCATTACGCCGAAGCCCGGTACCTTTGCTACTGGCTGCAGGAGCGCGGGGTGCTGGCCAAGTTCGTACGCCGCGCCGTCGAGCTGAAGGCGGTCGACCCGAGCGGGTGGCAAGCCCTCGAAGAAGTGCTCGGTGCCGACCCCGACTCGTTTCGCCCGGAGTGGGAAAGATTCACGAAGGGGCTCCATCGCGGCTCGTGAAGTGGCAGTCTGACGCGGCTCGATGTGGATGATACCGGTGATGAACGCGGCGTTGGTGCTGGCCGTGGCGGTGATCATGCCCCTCGCGTTTCGCAGCTCGTGGTGGCCTTGGTTGGTGGCCGCCGCGTGCGTGATTGGCTCGCTGTGGCTTGACGCAGGCGCCGTGGCCGCCGTGCTGTTGCTGCCGTGGGTGGGGCTGCTTGGGGCCAGGTTGATTCGGTCGGCCAGCGCGCTCGACGTCATCGCCGCAGGGTTTGGTCTGGTCTCGGCGTCGGCGCTGATCTTCTCACGGTTCGAGTGGTCGCTGTTCGGCATCACCGAGCCGATCATCAAGCTCACCGCGTTGCACTTCTCGTACGCGGGCGTCGGCACCTTCACGCTCGCGCGGAGGCTGGTCGAGCGGCTGCCCGGGTCGCGGGTGGCTCGGGTGACGTTGGGGTTGGTGATCATCGCTCCGGGGTTGGTGGCGTTCGGGTTCATCGCCCGCTCGAGCGTCGGTCAAGTCGGCGGAGCGCTGGTGATGACCGCTGGAACCTGGCTGGTGGCCCTGCAGCATGTCGGGCAGCTGCGCTCGCTGGGGCTCTGGCCGCGCGCCCTGATGGTGATGTCGTGTCTCTCGCCGTGGGTCTCGATGGTGCTGGCGGTGAGCTGGGCCGCGAACAATTACTGGCCCGCGGTGCCGGCCTTGACCGTGGTCGACATGGTGCCGACCCATGGGGCACTCAATGCCTTCGGGTTCGTGCTGTGCGCGCTGTTGGCTCAGCACCGAATCAAGGCGTGATGAACGGGTCTTCGGCGCCGCGCCACATGGCCGTGCCCTGGTCGTCGAAGAGGGGCAGCCCCGCGGGCGCAGAGGCCGACAATGCGCCGACGTAATACACCCCGTCGAAGCCCTCGGGTGAGGTGCGCTCGAAGAGCCGAAAATCGCGCACGAGCTGCAGGCTGCCCAGCCGCTGACTGGGGCCTGGTTGCGCCGACCAGGTGCCGCACTTCATCGCGCCGCCTCCGGTGCTGTGACAGGTCCAGTGGTGGCCGGGCTCGAACGACACGTCGAAGGCGTGGGTCTTCTCGGGCAACACCGCGGCGAGCCTGGCGCCGAAGGGGTAAAGCTCGGGGTCCCACTCGGTGCCCTTGCGCTTGGAGATGTTCACGTTGCCAGCCATCACGACGATCAGCCGGTTCGGGTTCTGTTCGCGGTACCGCAGAATCGCCGCGGCGATGCCGGCCTGGCGAAGGTTGCCCGAGGCGTTCGGTTCGACCGCGAGGAGGTTCAACTTCGCGCCCGCCGCTCGCCGCGCCCGCACGTGCTCGATGAAGAACGCATTCGCCCGAGCGCTTCGACCATCTTGCCAAGGCCGTTGCCAGAAGGGCGTCGAGACCAGGGCCTTGCGGTCGGCCGCGGTGCCTGCGGAGGTCAGAAAGGCGTTGAGCGATGCTTGCTCGCTGCGAGGGAGCGGGAGGGCAATGGTGAGCGGGACACCCAGCGCGGCGACACCGCAGGAGAGGCGTTCGAGGGCCTCCCACGGCTCATGGGCCCCGAAGGGGTCACCCAGCAAAATCAAGTGCCCGGCGGCGACCATCGGCGTCAAGGCGTCGCTGATGGAGGGGCAGGGGTCGGCCTCGACGATGTTGGGTTGAAAGTCGGCCGCCGGAGCGGGCTCGGCCGGGTCGGGCAGCGGCATCACCTCGTCGAGGCTCTCTTCGTGAAACTGACTCACCTCGAGGTCAGCCGAGCCATCGATCTCGGCGGCGATGACGGCCTCTGTCTCACGGTCGCGAACGAATGGGGTCGCGGCGGTTGAGCGGGTCTCGACCTGCGCAGCGGCTCCCATCTTGGCCGGGTCATCGAAGGCCCCACCCGAGATGCGCTCGGCCTGGTCGCTCCAGCCGTAGCGCTCAGCGCGCTCGACCATCACCTTCGTACCGGAGCCATTCGGTGAGAACGTGACCCGCCAGGCGCGAAGGTCGGAGAAGTCGTCTCCGCTGTTGCCAGCACGCGAGGGCTGATCTTCTTTGGCGGCGCCGCCGAGCGCAAACGCGCCAGTGCGCACGCGGCGGGTGGTGCGATCGATGGGCGCTGTGAGCCACACGTGGGGGTCGGTCGAGGGCGTGAAGGTGACTCCGCGTTTTTCGAAGGCGGCACGCACCAACGCCTGGGTCTTCTCTTCTGAGAAATCATAGGTGCGCGCGATGCCAGAGGTGTCTTCGGCTCGGGGCGAGAGCGTGGCGCAGGCAGACAGCATCAGAGCGACGAAGAACGTCAGGCGCATGCGTGGGTGAACGTACCCCCTGCCGCGCCATATCGTGAGGCCGTTTCTTGAGGGGCGGGCCTCCAGGGCCGTGAGGGTCCTTCGTGTCCCTGCTCAGGACGAACGGGAGGTTTTCTTGGGTTTGACGAGCCTGACGGTGGCTCCGGCCCGCTCGAGCGCCATCGCCACGAATTGGGCCTCGACGAGCGTGCCTTCGTAGCCCACCGCCGGGAGCTTTTTCAGCGAGGCGGTGATGGCCTTCTCTTCGACGCCCTTGAGCATCGCCAACAGCTTCACCGCGGTGGGCTTCGACTTCATCGCATCGACCCAGGTCTTCGCCGTGCCCAGCTGCGCCAGCAGCGCCTTGCGCACCCCTGGAGTCGGCAACCCGACCCCCGCCGCTTCGAACCCATGCCCGCACTCGCAGGCGAAGCGCTCTTTCCACACCAGTTGGTTGTTCGAGATCTCCTGCGTCAGCTCGATCGGCCACGCCCGTTTGCACGCCGCGCAGATTGACTCGATGGTGGCCGTGGTCATGGGTTTCAAAGAGAATACTCTCACCGCCCGAGAGCGCCCAGTGGAGTGTCTACGTCAGGTCTCCCGGAGCGGACGGTCGCCGTGAGCCGTCTGCTGGTGCGGTGACCGGCACGACCATTGCGATGTGGCCAGGTCATGGAAACCACCAACACCCTCGGCCGGCTGAAGCACCTGGGCGCGAGAGCGCTGAGCGACGACGAGCTCATTGCCCTCGTCGTCGGGAGGCCCCTGCGGCATTCGCTGCGCGCCCTGCTGGGCGAGACGGCGCAAAACCTCCTTGAATATCGAGGGCTTTCGCCCAAGGCGGCCACCCGGCTGGTCGCCGCGTTCGAGCTGGGGCGGCGGGCGTTGCTGGCGACCGACCCGCGACCCGTCATGCACAGCGCGAAGACGCTGGGTGACTACGCGCGCCGGCACCTGGTGACCTTGCAGCGCGAAGAGGTGCACGTGCTGTGCTTGAGCTCGCGAAATGCGCTGCTCCACCATGCCCGGGTGGCTGAAGGGTGCGTCGACCAGTGCTCGGTCGACCCGCGCGAGGTGTTCGCGCCGGCGGTGGCGATGCGGGCGTCGGCGATCGTGCTGGTGCACAACCACCCCTCGGGCGACCCGGAGCCGTCGGTCTCCGATGTGACTCTCACCCGGCGGCTGGTCGAAGCGGGGGCGATGCTGGGCATTCGGGTGCTCGACCACCTGGTGCTGGGGCACCTGGGGTGGGTCTCCTTGGCCGAGCGGGGGCTCATCGCGCCCGGCCCGGTGCTCCGCTCGGCGATGCAAAGCGCAAGTCAGGCTTGACGCTCGATCTTTTGAGGTGCACTCATGCGCGCGGTGTCGGCCGAGCTCCCCTATTTGAATGAAATGACCGTGGGGCTGAAGAAGCACTTCAACCTCGACGCGTTTCGCCCCAGGCAGGCCGAGGTCATCAGCTCGGTCATCTCGGGCCGCAACACGGTGGTGGTGATGCCCACCGGCGCCGGCAAGTCGCTCTGCTACCAGCTGCCCGCGGTGCTGCTCGACGGGGTGACGGTGGTGGTCTCTCCGTTGATTGCGCTGATGCAAGACCAGGTCGACGCGCTGCAAGGCAAGGGCATCTCGGCGACGCTCATCAACTCGACGCTCAGCGACGCCGAGCGGGCCGACCGGCAACGGCGCATGCGGCAGGGCGAGTACAAGATGGTGTACGTGGCGCCCGAGCGATTTCGGTCGGAGGCGTTCATCAGCGCCTTGGTCGACGCCCGCATCGCGCTCTATGCGATTGACGAGGCGCACTGCATCTCGCAGTGGGGTCACGATTTTCGCCCTGATTACGCGATGCTGGGGCAGATCAGAAAGCGCCTGCGGCCGGCGCGTACGGTGGCGTTGACGGCGACGGCGACTCCCGAGGTGCGAGACGACATCGTTCGGGTGCTGCTGATGAAAGAGCCCGAGGTGTACGTCGCCGGGTTCGACCGGCCCAACCTGTATCTCGACGTGCTGCAGGTCGGCGGAGACGAAGAGAAGAAGAGCGCCGTCGCCCAGCTCGACAAACAGGGCAGCGGCATCGTGTACTGCTCGACGCGCAAACAGACCGAAGCGATTCACGACTCGCTGAAGAAGGCCCGCGTCGAGACCGTGATGTACCACGCGGGGATGGACGACGACGACCGCCGCACCGCGCAGGAGCGGTTCATGGCGGTCGAAAATTCGGTGGCGGTGGCGACCAACGCGTTCGGCATGGGCATCGACAAGCCGGGCATTCGCTTCGTGGCGCACGCGTCGATACCGAAGGCGGTCGAGGCCTACTATCAGGAGATCGGCCGCGCGGGCCGTGACGGCAATGACGCGCACGCGGTGCTGCTGTTCAACCACGCCGACGTCTACACGCAGGAGCGGTTGATCGCCTCGAACTTCCCCCCTGAGTCGCTGTTTCGCGACGTGTGGGACCTCTTGCGCCGGGTCGACAACTTCGATCGCGGGGTCAACGTGCTGGCCGCGCAGCTCGGTGCCTCTGAGTTCGAGGTCTCGGCCGCGCTGCGCATTCTGGAGCGTGAAGGCGTGCTCTCGCGGGGTCATCGCGGCGAAGGGCGCTACGGCATCACCATGCTGCCCGGCGCGGTCGGCTACATGCCGCGCAGCAACGAGTCGCGGGTGTTGTTGAGCGAGCTTAAGAAGATGTTCCCCACGGGGGCGCAGGGGTCGACCGAGCTGTACCTGCTGACCCGAAGAACCGGCCTCGACGAAGAGCGGCTGCGCCACGCGCTGACCTTGCTCGAGCGCGCGGGCACGATGACGGTGACACGGCCCTTCTCGGGGCGAACCATCTCGGTGCTCAACCACGAGCCGTGGGACCGTGCGGGCGTCGACCTGCGGCGAATGCGCGAGCAGGAGCGGAACCAGCTGCTGCTGCTCAAGCGAATGACCGATTATGCGTACGCCAAGCGCTGCCGGCGTGCGTTCTTGATGCGCTACTTCGGTGAAGAAGTGCCCTTCGGTCAGAGCTGCGGCACCTGCGACGTGTGCCAGGGCCCGAAGTTGAAGCTCACCGGCACGAGGTCGTTGGTGGGCGCAGCGCCCCCTGGGGTCAAGGCTCCGCGGGTGTTGCCCGAGCGCTACAGCACGGTGGCCGCTGAAGAGCTCAAGCGCTGGCGGCGAGAGCTCTCGGCTGACCTGGGCGTACCGCCGTTCATCATCTTCAATGACGCCACCTTGTTCGCGCTGGCGGCGGCCCTGCCGGCCTCGCGCGACGAGTTCATGCGCGTCAAAGGCACCGGCGAATCTCGCTGGGAGCGCTTCGGGCCGAAGATTTTGCAGATTTGCGTGATGGCCCGGGCCAATGGCGACGTGCCGCAGGTCGCCGCGGTCGTACCGATTCGCCGGCGCCGCTAGAACGTGCCGCCGGTGTCAGCTGCGAGTATCTGCGGGCCCATGCGTTCGGTAGAGCTGCTCGACATCGACGGCCACTTTCGTTTCTTTCTTTCGCGGGTTCGTCTGCTTGAACACCGGGTCAGAGTGAAACTGTCACTTACGATGCGCGACGTCGTTGAACCCAGGTCACCAGCCACATGCCCGAGCCGACTGAGAGCCCGAGCGCGAAGATGATCACCACCACCGTCGCACCGTAGAGCAACCGCACCTGGGTATCGGTCAGCTCCTGATTGACCCAGGCCCGCTGCAACGAGGGAAAGAGGCCGAAGAACTGCAGCACTCCGGCTGGAAAGAGCTCGAGTGATTTGGAGACCCGCTCGGCCCACCGCGCCCCGGTCGCCCGGCGCAGCAGCTCGATGCCAGTCGCCAGCACCAGATAGAAGGCCGAGAGCACCGTCGCGTTGGTGAGGCTGATGCGAAAAATCGCGATGCGGGCCTGCGTCACTTGAGCTGTTTCTTCAGGGCGAGCACGGTCTTGCGAGCGCGGGCCACGTCGGCGTCGTTCTGGCTCAAGGTGAGCACGGCTTCGTATTCGGGCAGCGCGCGGGCGACGTTCTCACCCCCGGCATGCACCAGCTGGTCGGCGTAGCCGAGGCGGGCGGTCGACCACGAGCCATCGAACTCGGCCGCCTTGCCATACGCCTCGAGGGCCTTGGCGTCGTTCTTCATCTTCTTCGATGCCTCACCCAGCGCAAACCAGGCGGCCGCCGAGGCAGGCGCGGTCTGCGTCGCGTCTTCGGCCATCGCCTGCGCACCCTTCAGGTCTTTCTCTTCGATCATCACCCGGGCCAGCGCGGCCTGCGCGAAGCCCTTGTCCCATGAATTGATTGCGGTTTTGAGCAGCGCCGCGAGCTCTTCATGCGGCGTCGGCTTCGAGCCGCGGGCGGTGGGGCGCGCGTGGTACGGCCCGGCCTGGCCGCAGAACGACTTCGGGTCTTCACGCCGCGCGGCCTCGTAGGCCTTGAGCGCCACGTCGTTGTTGCCCTGCCGCACGTAGGCGTTGCCGATTTCGCAGAAGGTGTCGGCGTCTTTGGCGTTGAGCTTGTTGGCGCGCTCGAGGGCCGCGAAGGCGTTCTTCGCGTCGGCCCGGGCGAAGAGAATCTGGGCCTTCAGGCGCCACCCGTCGACGTCGTCGGAGTCGGGCTTGACGCCCTTGGCGATGGCGGCCTCGGCGTCTTTTGTGCGGCCGACGTGAAAGTAGACGAAGGCGGCGTCTTTCCACGCCAGGTCGAGCGCGGGGTTGTCGAGCGTCCACGCGTCGACCTGCTTCACGGCGTCGGCCCAGCGGCCCATCGCGGTGTAGGTGCGCGCCAGCAAGTGCCGAGCGGGGGCGTGGCTGCCGTTGCGTTCGACGGCTCGGGTCAGCGGCTCGAGCGCGACCTCGAAGGGCAACCCGGCGTTGAGCAGCAGCTCCGCCAGCTGGGTGTTCGCCTCGTAGTCTTGCGGGTCTTTCGACGCCTCTTCGAGCTGGGCGCGCGCCTTGTCGAGCATGTTGCGCTGCATGTACAGGCGGGCGAGGGCCAGCTGCACGGTGGCCTTGTTGCGCTTGGTCTGGCTGGCGAATTTCTCGAGCTGCTGCAACGACTTGTCACCCTGTTCTTCAGACGCATTGGCGATGGCCAGGTACACCGCGGCCTCGGCGGGGTACCGGCCGCTGACCTGGGTCTTGTCGAGCTCGACGCGGGCTTTCTTGAAGTCTCCCAGGCGGGTCAAGGCGATGCCGCGCACCAGGCTCACCCGCTTGGCGTCAGCCTCGGGCTTGAGGCGCTCGAGCAGCTCTTTCTCGCGGCTGCGGGCGAGCAGCACCCGGCCAAGACCTTCTTTGGCCTCTTCACGCTTGGTGTCGAGGGCGAGCGCGGCTTCGAATGACTTCTGCGCCCGATCCATCTGGCCGGCGTTGCGAAAGGCCTGACCCAGCGCCATGTCGTACTCGAAAGGCTGTTCGGGGTGCGCGGCGAGGCCCTCGTTCAGGGTCTTGAGGGCTTGTTCGTGCTTGCCGTTGGCCGATTGGGCTTCACCCAACACGAGGGCGAAGCGGCCGGAGTCTTTCGCGGAGACGGTGGCGTTGCCCTCGAGGCCCTCGAGGTCGGCGAGCGCCTCGGGCACCTCGCGGTTGAGCTCGAGCCTGGCCTGGGCGAGGCCCATCACGCGGCGGGGGTGGTACTTTGAGAGCTGCTCGGCGGTGCCTCCGAGAATCGAGATCGCGTTCTCGAAGTCATTCGAGGCCAGGTAGTAGTCGCCCAGCAGTACCAGCGCGCGCACGTTCTTCGGGTTCAGGTCGACGGCCTTTGAGAGCTTCTTGAACGCGTCATCGAGCTTCTTGTCAGCGAGCAACACCTGGCCCGCCTGGGTGAGCACCGCGCTCTTCTCGAGGGTCGAGCCGAGCAGCTGCTGGCGCGCGGCGGTGAGGCCCGCTTCGTCGGTGGTGAGAAAATCGACCACCGCAGCGAGGTCGGCAAATTGGGCGCGCACGTCGGGTTTGCTGATGGCGGTGAGTGCGGCGTTTCGCTCGCCATCGCCGCCGGCATGCTCGGCGAAGAGCATCGCGTGGGCGTAGGCAGAAAAGGCCCACGACTCGGCGCTGCTGTCGTCCATCGTCTGGGCCTCTTGCATCGAGCGCAGGCCATCGAGGTACTGCTCTTTGGTGTCTGCGTTGATCGCCGCTTCACCCTTGGCGAGGGTGGTGCCGAGGTTTTTGCCCTGATGCGAATAGTACTTCGTGTACCAAATCGAGCCCCCGCCGACGCCGAGCACGACGACGGTCGCGGCGATGACCGCCAGCTTGAACCCGTGCTTCTGCAAGAAGGTCTTCTTCTTGGTATTCGCCTCGAGCTTGGCGCGAAGCTCTTGCTCGTATTCTTTGGCGATGGCCTCGGTGGCCTGCGCAGAGAAGGTCGAGCTGCGCGACTGCTCAGCGGCCGGCGCCTCGTCAGGAATGTCGTCGAGCAACCCGCCACCGAAGGCCGAAGGCTGGTTCGGCATCAGGGTGGGGGCAGAGAGGGCGGCCTTGGTTTCTCCGGTCGGTATCTCTGACTGCGCGGAGACGATTTCGTCGAGCAGCCGGCCCGACTGCGAGGCCGAAGAAGGGCGTGGCGTGGGCTGCGAGGTGACGGGTGCATCACCCACCGGCGTGAGCATCGGCGGCCCATCTGGCGAGAGGTGGTTCGCGCGTTGACCCGCCGGAGCGATGCCCGGGGCGACGCTCGGCAAGGGCGTACCACCGGGCTGATCGAGCGCCTCGAAGGTGCTGGTCAGGCCGCGAAAGGTCTCGTTCTGCGGGGCGGGCGCTTGAGGGACCATCGCGCTGAACGGGTCAGGCGCGTCAGCGGAGATTTCGACCGAGCCGACTACCACGGGCAGCTCTTGCTGCGAGGGCGACATTGGGCTTGAGGTATCGGTGTTCGCGCTCGCGTGAATTCGAGGCATGTGCGACGCAGAGACCGGCTCGTCGAGCAGCGGCACCGGCGGGCCGAGGCGGTTGTCGTAGGCAAGCGGCCCCGAATTGAAGGCCGAGAAGAGCTGCTTCGAGGTCGCCGTGGGTATTTCGGTCGTGACCGACATCTCGGTCTCGTTGGCGATGGCCCGCTCGCGCTCTTTTTCAGGCACGTAGGCCTGCATGATGACGGTGGGTTCGCTGGTGAGGTCGGTGCCGGTATTCGGCCCCGCGAAGACATCGAACGGCGGCTGCGAGACGGCCGGCATCTCGTGCAGGCTGGGTATCGGGGCCATCGAGGGCGCGGCGACGGTGGGGGCCTCATCGCCGTAGTCCATCGGGGCCGTGCGGGGGGCCGAGGGCTGGGTCTTTGACGCCACGTCGAGTGGCGCTCCGGTGCGCTCATCGAGGGGGCGGGTCTCGACGGTGGTGTTGTCGTACAGCACCGGAGCGGGGCCTCCGGTCAGCGCGGTGCGGGTCTGCTCGAGCCACTGGGTGATGCGGCCGTCATTGGGTTGCAGCTGGGCGGCCTTGCGCAGAATCGGGAGCGCCGAGCGGTAGAGCCCTTTGCGCAGCAGCACTTCGCCGATGAGGTTGTAGGCGTGGGGGTTCTCTTTATCGATGCTGGTGGCGAGGTCGAACTGCTTCATCGCCTCGGCGGCGCGGCCCACGTTGATGAGCCCCTTGCCCCACAGCACCCGGCCGACGACTGAGCTTGGGTGGTGCACGCAGCCCTGCTGGCAGAGCGAGATGGCCTTCTCGTTGTCACCACGCTCCAAGTACGCGCGCGCAAGCTCGACGAAGACGGTCGAGGTCGGGTCCTGCGCAAGCATCTGCTCGTACTTCTCGACCATCGACTTGGACATAGAGAGCGGTTTTTCAGCCTTTCGAACGGTGCGCGACCTTACACAAGGTGAGTGCTACCGTCGCGTGCATGCTGCGTCACGTCGCGATTGTGCTGTGCCTGCTGAATTCGGCCTGTGCCACCTTCTGGGCCAAGGGCGACTTGGAAGAGCTCAAGCCCGCCATCGAGTCATTTCACCAGAAGCTGCGGTGGAAAGACTTTCGAGTCGCCGCCGAGGGCATCGTGCCCGAGCGCCGAGAGAGCTTCATCAAGGCGCGCACCAAGACCAACGATGAGCGCGACCTGTTCATCACCGATTTTCAGCTCGAAGACGCCAAGACGTCTGACGACCAGACCAAGGCTCACGCGGTCTCGAAATTGTCGTGGTACCGGCTCCCGTCGACCAGTGAGCAGACCGCGACCATCACCAGCCTCTACGTCTGGCGCGACAAGCGGTGGCTGCTCGAGAGCCAAGACTCGGGGCCCTTTCCCGACATGCTGGGGGCGCCGCCGCTGCCGCCTCCTGCTGCCGTGAGTCAGTAGGTGGGGGCGCTGCTGCTGGCGGCGGTGCTGGCCGCGACCCCGTTGGAGGCGGCGCGCGAGGCGGCGGCCAAGGAGCCGACCCGGCCGCGCATGGTGCTCGCGCTTGTGCACGAGCAGGCGGTGGGTGGCGCGCTCGATGAGGTGCCGGCGACCCTGGAGCGGTTGGCGGCGATGGGGCTGGTCTTTGCGATTGAAGACGAGCCCGAATTCGCGGCGATTCGAGAGACTGCGGCATTTCGGGCCGTGGCGGCGCACTTCGCGAAGAACCGGGCGGCGGTGCAGGGGTCGGCTTCGGTGGTGTTCACGCTGCAGGGCCCCGAGCTGGTCGAGGGCGTTGCCTATGACGCGGCTCGGCACCGGTACCTGGTCGGCAGCGTGCGGCACCACAAGATCATCGCGGTCGATTCGGCCGGAGTGGCGAGCGATTTCACCGCTGAAGGGCTCGACATCGGCGGCGTCTTTGGGTTGGCGCTCGATGCGAAGCGCGGTGTGCTCTGGGCGACCACGGCGTGGTTGCCGCAGGTCGAAGGGTTCACCGCACAGAAGACGGGCCTGCTCAAGTTCGACGTCAAGACCGGGGCGCTGGTTGGCAGTTGGTGGCTGCCCGGGGGCCATGTGCTGGGTGACGTGGTGGTCTCGCCGAGCGGAGACGCCTACGCGTCAGACAGCCGCAGCCAGACGACGCCGCCCTCGATTTACCGGCTCGAAAAAGGGGCGTTGGTCGAGTGGGTGACGGGGCCGTTTCGCTCGCTGCAGGGCATGGCGTGGGCTGGCGGGCGAATGTACGTGGCCGATTATGCGCTCGGGCTGTTCGCGGTTGATGGCAAGAAAGTGACGGCGCTGAAGACGCCGCTCGATGTCGCGACGGTTGGCATCGATGGGTTGTATTTCGCGAACGGTACGCTAGTGGCGACGCAGAACGGCATCTCGCCGCAGCGGGTGATTCAGTTTTCGCTCGACTCGACCGGGCTCAAGGTCGTGGGCCAGAGAGTGCTGCTGGTGGGTGACGCTCGCGCCGACGACTTGTCGCTGGGCGTGGTGGTGGGCAAGTACTTGATCGTCAACGGCCACAGCGGCTGGTCGGCGTTCGAAGACGACGGCAAGGTGACTGGCGCGTTCAAGCCGAGCCCGTTCCTGTCGATTCCACTCACCTCCCCGACGCCGTGAAAAATTTTCTGAGCCGCGTCGAGCTGATCGCGTTGATGCAATCGCTGCCTCCGGTGGTTCGCGTCGATCGCGTGCGGCCTCACAACCGCGGCGAGATTCGAAAGACGGTGGAGATGCCCGCTGCGGAGCTCAGCGCCTTGGTGTTGAATTCATTCGACGAAGGGCATCAGCCGGGCGGCGATCTCGAGGTCATCGTGGGGCACGAGCGCTTGGTCGGGCACCACGATGGCGTGTACTGGCTCGAGCCCGTGAATACGCCGTGAGCCGCTGCGTCGAAGGGGCCCCATGCTGACCTTGCTCACCCTTCTGACCCTCGCTTCTGACCCCCGCCTGTTCATAGATGCGCCTTTTATCAAGTGGTTGGGTGATTCCGTCGTGGTCGACCAGCACACGGCTGACGTGCCCAAGGTGGGCGTGCGGTTGGTGGCGGTGCTCAAGTCGGGGGCGTTGAACGGGCCTGCATTCGATGAGGGCCTGTTCTTGGTCGACCTCAAATCTGGGCGGTTGCTGAGCCAGGCCGCTCCCTTCGATCGCGATGGGTGCCCCACGCCTGAGCAGGTCGAGGCGGTGACGGCCGAGTCAGACGAGACGGTGCGCTTTTCGAGTGACTGTGTCGTGAGGGTCGAACGGCACGGGTCGAAGTACGAGCTGGTTCGCGTGCGGCCTGAGGTGCCGGAGGATGAGTCGGGCGCCACAGAAGCGCTGTGCGGCGCGATGTGCCAGCAGAACCGAATGGAGACGTGCGCCGGGTACCTGCAGGCTCAAGGCCCGGTCATCACCGACGACGATCGACGCATCATCGACGCCGATACGCAGGCGCGGGCATTGTTGGAGCTGCTGCAAGGCGCACAACACGCGAATGCCCAGTGGGCTGCCGGTGAGCGCTTCATCGCCGAGGGAGCGTGGCTCAGAATCTTTCGTGCCTACCTGTCGGCGGGGCGGCCAGCCACCACCGGCGCGAATGTCGAGCTCTGGGAGTCGGTGCTCACCGCGGCGGGTCAACCGGAAGGTCAGCTCCTCCACCTCGGGCCGCGAACCCGTGCGGAGGCGCTGAACAATCTGGGCTACTCGCTCTTTCGCCGAGGAGCACTTCGGCAAGCGCGTGGGGCGTATCTCGAATGTCAGGCCTTGCTCGAGAGGTCACACGAGACGCGGCCGGTGCTCGACTTGAACCTCGCCGAGCTCGAGAAAGCGCAGGGCAACACCGCAGCTGCTCGGGCGGCGTACCAGCGCTTCTTGAGTGACTCAACGATTTCGGCGGCGCAACGGGCTTCGGCAACCGAGGCACTGCGCTCACTGCAGTGACCGTTCAGAAGAAATACGCGACGCGAAGCTGCCCGAAGTTGTCGCGCACGAACGAGGTCTGCAATTTGCCCGGGGTGCCGAAGAACAGATTCGCGGTCACGGTGAGCCGCCAGTGATCGCCGAGCCTGCGGCTGGCCTCGATGGTGCCGAAGGTCGCTCCGTCGACGACATCGACGAGGGCTCCGGCGTTGATCTCGGTGCTCGCGACATCGTTGAAGGCGAGGCGGGCTCCGGCGAAGGCGTCGTGATCGAAGAAGGTGATCGGCCCCGTCAGAGGGCGTGTGTCGAAGACGAATTCAGCCGCGAAGGTGAGGTTGGCTTCGTCGAAGACTTTGTAGAACGTGTAATCGAGGCCGGCGCCGCCACCGCCGAAGACCTGCAATTGGTTGGTCCACAGTCGAACGAAGCCCTCGGCTTTCAAGGTCAGCGCATCGAGCGTCAACTGCGCGTCGGCCGAGCCCTGGTACGACATGTCGTATCTCGGGGCGACGTTGCCGCTGGTGAGCTCGAGAATGAACCTTGGCTCACGAGAGACTCCGCCGAAGGCACAGAGGCCGACATCGAGGTCGCCGAAGTTGAAGGCATAGCGGGCGGCCGCGCTCGGCGTGTACTGCCGCAGCGGCGATTCGTACTCAGGGTGATCGACATCGAGCGTCGCGGGAAAACGGAGCCGACCTCGCACGCCGGGGAAGGTGCGCTCTCTGAAGTACGGCAGCACGTAGAGCTTGAACGACGAGGCCACGCCCACCCAGCCGAGCTCGACGAAGGGTTGACCCAACTTCGCGCTGCCGTTGAATGAATCGACGAAGTCGATCTGGTTGATGATGTCGGTGGGGCGATACGACTCGAGCACGCCCCAGGTGACGACGTCGCTGCCAATGGCAAACTCAAAGTGTTCGAGCGAGAGGCGGTACTTGGCTTCTCTGACGTCGAAGTGCGAGCGGCGCTCATCGTTCGGGTCGAGGCGGTAAAACGGCTTCAGCGTGAGCGTTGAGTTGCCGCTCTTGAACTCGATGCGAGGCTCGGTGACCAGCGAGACGCCGTTGCCAGCCGCTTGCCCCGCGTATTTCGGAGGCTCGATGAAGACGCGCCCATCTGCGGCGACGAAGCCTCCGATTTCAGTGGAGATCGACGCACATGCGCACGCCATCAACACCAGTGCGCTGAGAGCCGATTTGTGCACCGCGACCGCTCAGTTCCCCAGCTTGCCGGGCGCGAAGTCGGCGACCGAGAGCCCAGTGCCGAGCTTCATCGTCGTGAAGCGAATCGTGGTCGCCTTGCTGGTTTGCAGGTTCTTCATCGACCAGGTGTGCGAGCGCCAGAACTTCTCATTGAGCTGCTTGTAGTCGCTGTAGGTCAAGGTCTTCAGCTTTTCTCCGCGGCGGTCGAAGAAATCAATGCTGCTGATTCGCATCTCGGTGGCGTCGATGTGCAACAGGCGCTTCGAGTACGCCGAGGCTGCGTCTCTGGGAGTCGCCTCGACGGTGACGATGTTGCCTTCGCTCGCCACGTATTTCCACCCGTATTTGCGAGCGTCGTTGCCGGTGAGGTCTTCGAATGAGAACTCGCTGCCGGCGAAAGCTCCGGTGCGGTTCGCGGCCGAAATTCTCTTGGTGCGGTGGGCACTTGGCAGAAACAGCCATTGCTCGTCTTCGCCCTCGGGGCTGGCGTGCGACAAGACCGCGGTGCCCTTCACATCGGCCGGAGCGTCGAACACGATGAGCGACTTGTCTCCATCGGTGCCGCTCGCCTTCTCGAGCACCTTGAGCGAGAAGCTTCGCCGCGCCTCGCTACCGCTGGCGTCGCTGAGCACCATGTCGACCTGGCCTCCGAGATCTCGGTAGCCTGCATTTCGAGCGGCGAGCTCTTGCGCGATGGCCAGGCCCTTCTCTTCGGGCGTGCCAGTGGTGGTGAGCTCTTTCATCGACTTGGCGTGGACGACGGTTGCGACGGTAAGGGCGATGAGCAGGGCTCGGTTCATGACGGGCTCACTTTCGATGCGACTTGGAACAAGGGTACGGGGCTGACGTGAACACTCGGCGTCTTCTCGCGCACCAGCAGCAGCACCAGCGCGGGAGCGATCAGCAGATCAGCCATGGGTGCGATGCCGACGATCAGCAGACACAACCAGCCGAGGTGACTGGTCATCTGAAAGTTCGACAACGTGAGCACTCCGAAACCGATGACCAGAATGACGCTGGTCGAAAGCATGGCCGGCCCGACGTGCGCGAGGGTGTGCCGCATCGCGTGCTCGGGTGACATGCCTTCTTTGCGTTGGAGGGCCTGGAATTTGGTCAAGAAGTGAATCGTGTCGTCGACGATGATGCCGAGCGCGATGCTGGCGGCGATCGAAGCGACGATGTTGAGTTGCCCGACGACCAGGTACCAGACGCCGTAGCCCACGAAGATCGGCACCACGTTGGGGATGACGCTGATCAGCCCCATCTTCCAGCTGCGCAAGACGATGATCATGCAGAGCGAAATCAACAGCAGCGACCAGAAGTCGGCTTTGACCATGCTGCGGGCGTTGCGGTCTCCCAGCTGAGAGAAGATGACGACCGGGCCGGTGGCCTCGGCCCACATCGCGGGCGGTGCATTCGAACGCAGCCACTGCGCGCTGCGGGCGGCGAAGTTGGTCATTTGCCGGGTCGACAAGTCGCGAACGGTCACCGTCAGACGCGAGGCTGACTTATCGATGTTCACGCGGTCGGTGAGGTCGAGCCCGGCGGGCAAATTCATCTCGTACAACAGCAGCGACTCGGCGGCGGCCTCGCGGGTGTCAGGCAGCGCGTACTCGTCGCTGTGACCACCATTCATGACCTGGTGGGTACGCTTGAGAATGTCGGTCACGCTGAACACGTGTTGCACTTCAGGCTGGGTGCGCAGCCACTGCGCGAACGCCTCGAGGTGACCGAGGTATTCAGGGCTGGTGACGCCTGAGGGGCCTTCGCTGCCGACCTGAAATTCGAGCCGGTAAATGCCCGAGAGGTTCTTCATCGTGAAGTCGACATCGCGGCGAAAGGCGACGTTTTGCGAGAAGTAGCTCACGAATTGATCATTCGGCTCGAGCTGGGCCGCGGCGATGCCACTGGCGATGGTGAGAATCGCCGCTCCGGCGAAGATGATCGCGCGGCGGCGAATCACCACGTCGGCCAAACGCGCCATGAAGGGGAATTCTTTCTCTTTCTTTGCAGCGGGCACCTTGACGGTCACCAGCATCAGAATCGCCGGCAACAGCGTGACGGAGTAGAGCCAGGCGACGGTGACTCCGACGCAGGTCATGTTCGCGAGGTGCGTGACGGGCGGCGCATCGGAGGAGTTGAGGCACAGAAAGCCGACGATGGTGGTGAGCCAGGTGTAGGTGACCGCCTCGAGGTTCGATTGAACCGAGTCGATGATCGCTTCACGTTTCGCCAAGCCGCGGCGCATGGCGTCGAGCACCGCGAGCACGATGTGAACGCCATCGGCCACCGCGACGGTGAGCACGATCATCGGCGCAGCAACCGAAGTCGGGCTGAGCGGGTAGTGCAGCCAGCCCGCGACCGCCATCGAGACCGTGGCTGACATCCAGATGATGACGGCGACCGCTCCAGTGGCTTTCGCGCTTCGAACGATGAAGCCCATCACCAGCAACATCGCAATCACCATCAGGGGAATCATCACCGCCATGTCTTCAATCGAGACCTGCATGAAGGCGTCGTTCACGAAGGCCATGCCCGAGGGGCGAATGTCGAGTGAGGGGTACTTCGCGCTCAGCTGGGCGACCAGCGCGCGCGCGGCCTTGGCGGCTTCGGTGACCTCGAGCGGGTCTTTGCGTGGCAAGCGCAAGGTCACGTTGACCGCGGCGGTCTGGGCGTCGCGCGAGAGCAGGCTGCCGAAGATGATTGGCTCAGCGATGGCGGTGGTGCGGAGCGCCTCGAGCTGCTCGGCAGACAGCCCGTCAATCGCCTCGGGCACGAGAGTCTTCATCGCCAGCTCGTCACCGTCTGCGGTCACTTGTTGAAAGTTGGTCAGCGAGTCGACGCGCGAGGCGTACGGCAGCCGCCACCCAGCGGTCGTCAGTGATTGCAGCGCGTGCAAGGCGTCGGGCTGAAATACCGTGCCTTCTCTGGCCTTGACGACGAACAGCACGTTGTCGGTCTTGGTGAAGTCGCGCTCGAGGTGCTGAAACGCCGTCAAGCCCGGGTCTTCGTGCGAAAAGAAGATTTGGTAGTCAGTCGAGAAGCGCGCCCAGACGAGCCCGACCGAGCTCAGCATGAACAGACCGATGCACACCCAGAGCGTGAGCTTCGGTCGCGCGGTGACTGCAGTGGCGAGCCGGGTGCCGAAGCGTTCGAAACGAGTGATCATGGGTTGGCTCCACCGTCGGGGTCGCTGTGTGCGACTGGAAATTGAAGGTCTTCAGCACTGGGGAAAAGCGCGTCGCCTGCGTCGGGCATGCACTCATCGAGGCGCCCCGAGAGCGTCGCGAGGCTGTCGCAATCGGTCGCATGCCGGGTGATGCAGGTGGCGGTGAAGCGGGCCAGGCCAGTGCAGCCGCGGCTGGTGAGAAAGGGCACCGTCGCGCCGCAGGTGGCGATGAGGTGCGTGGCTTCTTCACAGGGGTCTGCGAAGGCGGTGTGAACTTCGGTGCCGCACGCGGTGAGCAAGGTGATGAAGAGCAGGGCGCGCATGAGTTAGAAGCCCCTCTTCGACAAATCGCCGGCGATGTTCGCGTAGAAGCGCGCCACGTCGAACCCGTTCTCGACATTCACATCGGGGATGTTGCGCTCACCCAATTGCTCCATGTGATCAGCGGGTATGCAGCCGCGAAAGTTCGCCCACCTGGCGGAGGCAACAGCAGAGAGCCCGTCATTGGGCTCACCGGTCGAGCCGCCAACCGTGTCGGTGAAAGGCACCAGGGTCAGTGCCATGAAGTCGTGCTTGCCGAAGCCGAGCAGACCTTGGGCACCGTCGCTCGTCGTGCACACCTCGCGCATTCGGGCGTCGTGCTCCGCCGAGGCTTCACCGAAGGGGCGGCTGACTCCAGCGAAAGACTGGTACTCGACGCCTGGTGCGTCGTCGATCTCAGCGTTGAAGGTGATGGCTTGCGAGATGGTGAGGGCTTGCAGCGCCTCGCGGAGATGCACGTCGTGGGTGAGTGCGTCTTCGCTGAACCAATCGCCGGCGAAGGTCGCGAAGTCGTTGATCAGCTGGCCGCGGTTTTCGTCAGGCGTCAGGCCGAGGAGCACGTCTGCGATTCGGGTGCCTCGGTGCGCGGTACCGACGGTGGTGATCGACGCGACCGATGAGGCGAGATCAGGAGCGCCTTCGAGATCCAACGTCAACCCGTGCGGGCTCACCAAGTAACGGCAGTCGAGGCCGCCGAGCGAGTGGCAGATGAGGTTGACCTTGGTGGCGCCAGTTTTTTCGCGAATCTCTTTGAGGCGGGCCCACAGCTCGGGGGCTCGTCGACGCGGCGTTTCGTAGGGGGTCAGCGTGGCGAGAAAGACGGCGTGGCCGCCGAGCTCGGTCATCGTGGTCTGAATGCGCTGGCTGTAGCGAAAGAGTGGCGAGGTATCGATGCCGTTGACCAGCAGCACGGGGTAGCGGGTCGGGCGTTTCTCAGGGGCGGGCGTGACCGGCGCGACGCAGCCCACGTTGGCGAGGCGGCAGGCGGCGCTGGCGACGTCTCCGTCGACTGGCAGTGCGGTGACAATCACGTCGCAGGAGAGCGTGCGGGTGACGGTGCGAACGCGCTCGAGATCGGCGTCGCTGATGTTGGTGCAGTCGAGCTGGGGCACTTTCGAGCCGATGCATTCGGTCAGTGAAGCTTGCAGCTCGGCGCAGCGAACAGATTTCGCGGGAGCGCACGCGGTGAGGGTGAGTGCGAGCACCAGCAGGGGCTTGTTCTTGTCAGTCATCACAGGCCCCTCGCGGCGAGCTCTGAGACGACTTCTTGGTAGAACCGCGGCGCGTCGAACCCGGTTGCAGGGTCGCGCGTCACGTGACCGATTTGCCCAATGACATCATAGTGATCGGCGGGTATGCAGCCGCGAAAGAGGCCCCACTTCGCGCTCGCGACTGAGATCATGCCGTCTGACGGGCTGCTCAACGTCTCACCGCCGGGCCCGCGGGTCACGGTGCTGAACGGAGCCGTCGCCCACAACGCAGGGTTCATCGCGTCGGTCGTGCTCGGGTGGCGCTCGAACAAGAATGACCCGTCGGGCGCTGCGCAGTGCTCGCGAATTTCTTGTTCGGCTGCGGCTGAGCTTCGGCCACTCACCGCGCTCACTCCGGCGTACGACTGGTAAAAGACCGAGGCAGCGTCAGTGACTCGTGCGTTGAACGCGCCGACGGCCTCTGGCGTCAGACCGTCGAGCGTGCGCTTGAGCGCAGCGTCATCGGGCAGGTGCACCGCTGAATCACTGCCCACCAACGCCTGCAAGACCTCGTCTGCCGTGCCGTCGTGAATCGCTCGGAGCGCCGCATCGGCCACGCGCGTGCCTTGGTGCGGAGTCGCGATGGTCGTGATCGACGCCACCATCGCCCGCGCGGCCGAAAGCTTTGCTGGGTCTGATGCGAACAACCCGCCCGCGCTGACCAGGTACCGGCAGTCGAGCCCTGCCACTGCGTAGCAGATGAGATTCACCCGCTTCACCCCGGTGTGCGCGCTCAGCGATTGCAGCGAGAACCACAAGTCTTGCGCCCGGTCTGGCGTCGTCGACCACGGCAACACGGTGATGTGATGCGAACCCGAGCCGTCAGCGGTGCGAATGATCTGGGTGCTCCAGTCGAGCACGGCGCTGTCGTCGATGCCGCCGACGAAGACCACCGGGGCCTTTGGCGACGCTGGCGTGAACTGCGGAGTCGGAGAGGCCGGGCACTTGAAGCCACCGAGCGTGCAGACCCGTTTGTCGACCGAGCGATCATCTCCCGCGGCGAAAGCCTCGCAGCCCTTGTCGTCGAGCTTCTCGACCAAAGTCTCGACGTCTGAGTACGCCAGCTGGCTGCAGTCGACCTGTGTCACCGCGAAGCCGCACCGCTTCAGGCCATCGCGCAGGTCTCCGCACACGTTGCGATACGAGGCGCACCCGCAGAGCAGCACGAAGAGAACGAGGCGGGTCATCGCATGTCCTCGAGCATCACATCGGCTGCGCGCTCGCTGAGCATGAAGGTCGGCAAGGCGATGAACGTGCCCGGTATCTCGGGAAACGCGGAGGCGTCGACGACTCGAAGATGCGAGGTGCCGATGACGCGAAAGCGGCTGTCGATCACCGCGCTCGGGTCGTTCTGTGCGCCCATCTTGTCGGTGCAGCAGGCGTGATGGCCCCATGACTCCTTGCGAACCCACGAAGCGAGCTCGAGGTCGCTCTTCACGCCCGCACCGGGCCACACCTCAGTGACCGGGGTGTCGCGCATCTGCGTCTGCATTCGGCGCACGAACTTCACGCCCTCGACCAGCGCCAGGAGGTCAGGGTCGCCGAGCGGGTTCTTCTCGTCGTACGAATTGAATCGAATCGCCGGGCGCTTGAACGGGTCGCCACTCGAGAGTGAGACCACGCCGTCGTGATTCTGGGTGTGCGCCTTGAGCAGCAACCAGGTGAACTTGTCTTTCGAGGCCGCGCTGTCTTTCGAGTAGCCGGGGTAATAGCCACGGGCGTCGCTGGGCACTCCGAAGACCTGGAGATCGGCGAGCGGTGAGGTCGCCTGCGAGCGCATCAACACCGAGGCCAGAAAACCGGGGGTCTCGTACACACCACGGCCTTGTTGCCACTCGGTCAGGCACGGGTCATTCGCATCGCTCGTGCCGAGCCTGCACGGTGCCACGACGTCGAGCACAGAGGTGAACTGGTGCACCACCGGCGCCTCGTAGCGGTCTTGCAAGTTCTGCCCGACGCCCGGCCGGTCGACGACTGGGTCGATGCCGAGCGAGCCCAAGGTGGCCGAGTCGCCCACGCCTGAGAGCATCAGCAACTGAGGGCTGTTGAACGAGCCGGCCGAGAGCACCACATCGTGGCTGGCGAAGGCGCTCTCTCGCTGCGCTGGAGCGGGCTCAATCGCCAGGCTCGCGCCGTACACGTTGCTCTTGCGCACGAACTCGACCCCGGTGGCCAAGCCCGGCGTTTGTGGGTGCCACAACACGCGGGTCACGAACGCGCCGGTGATGACGGTGAGCGGGTAGCCCTCGGCGACGGTGTCGAGAATGCGCTCGCGCGTGCCATTGCGGTGCCCGTCTTTGGTTGCCAGCGGCAATCGAAACAGGCCGGTCGTCTCACCCGAGCGGAGCGCTGCGTTCACGTCATGTTGCAGCACGTTGCCGAGGTTCGCGGCGGTGCTCGCGAGATCGACCATCGTCGAGCCCGTGCCTTGCGCGTACGTGGCCGCAGCCGCGGTGAGAAAGTTGGTCACCTTGCTGTCGCTCAGGCCCAATCGTGGGTCGGCAATTTCAATGCTCAGCCACTCGCGAACGCGGTCGATGTACAGGTCCATCGCTTCGGCGCGAAAGCCCGGGTCGCCGGTCAGTGCACTGAGCCGGTTCCAGTCGCTGCGCGAGGGCAACACGGTGACCATCGCGTTGACCGCGGTCGAGCCGCCGAGCGCGCTGCCACGGGGGTAGAGCACTCCGTCGGCGGTGTACTTCGAGTCGGTCTTGTCGACCTCGAGGTCGCGGCTGTGCTGTACGAAGTACCACCAGGCCATACCGGGCGTTTCGGTGCTCAAGGCGTGCATCGCGGGCACCTGGTACTTGAGGTTGCCGCCGACATCGTCTCCGGCTTCGAGCAACAGCACGCGAATGCCACGGCGCGCGAGGCGAGTCGCCAGTGGCCCGCCACCAGCGCCCGAACCGACCACGATGACCTCATACTGATCAGCCGCGAAGCCGCAGGTCGAGCAGCCGACCTTGCCCGTCGACGCATCGCACCCGCTGATCGCGATCAGCAGCAGCGAGAAACGGAGAGCAATGGTCGACATGGCCTTTCGAATACCCGCCACGTCGAAAAACGAGCAACGCAGCCCTGGGATACGGGTGTTGCCATTTTGGAAATACACTCCACGAGGGCCCCAGGGGTAGTGCTGGGAGCCGATGCAGACATTCTTCTCGCGCCGTGAGGCACTGTGGTTGTTGGGCCTTGCCGGGTGCGGCTCTGCCGTTTCAGCGCCAAAAGGCTTCACCTTGCCCGACGAAGTGCCGTCGCGAGAGGTCGATGGGGCTCCGAGGTACGCAGACAGCGTCGATGCGCTGTTCGATGTTCTCTTACCCGCTGAGAAAAACAGCCCCGGCGCGCGTGAGGTGAATGTCGACGCGGTAATGCGCACCGAAGGGTTGGTGCGGTTGGCGATCGCTCAGGGGTTCATCGCGCCGATGGCCGAGACGGTCGTGAGCGCGCTCGATCAGCTCGCGACGTCAGCGCGGGTTGCCCTCAATCGAGACCTCGATGTGTTGGCCTCGTTCGAGGTGCCTCTGGCGCGCTTCTCGCAGCTGCCGTCAGCGACGCAAATCACCGTGGTCGCGCGGGCGTTCGATGACCCGCTCCGCCGCCCGACCTTCTTGGTGATTCGTGCCGTCTGCTTTCTCGCCTATCTCGGCGGAGGCCCCAGCGACCTCGGCCTTCGCACCTTGGGCTACCCGAAGTTCGAGAACCTCGCTGATGGCGTCGCGGTCAGCGGGTACCCGCGCATGACCGACGGGCGAGTCGACGACTACACCTTCAACCAGCAGCCTCCACCGACCAACGGCGACGACCTGAGCCTGGTGCTCACGCCCGAGGGAGATCTGCTGTGAGAGACGTGATCATCATCGGCTCTGGGTTTGGCGGCGCAGTGATGGCCGCGCGCTTGTCAGCCGCGCTGAGCACCCTCAAGCCGGGCTCGAAGGTGTTGGTGCTCGAGAAGGGTGCCGACGCCACCGGGGCGTTCGATCAGCGCAGCGCTGGCACGCCACTCAACGCGCAGGGTAATCGCTTTCGGCATTCACTCTCACCCACCTACTTGTCGACGATCGCGCAGCTCCACACCGACCCGGTGGGCGCGTTCAAGCCGGGCAGCCCGAGCATGACCGTGGTGACCGGCACCGGCCTGGGCGGGGGCTCGCAGGTGTACGACGGAGTGTCCCTGCGCGCTCCGACCGAAGCCTTCGAGCAGCAACGCGGTGGCAGGCGGTTGTGGCCGAGCCTCTACTCGCGCGCTTCGCTCAGCCCCTACTACGCGCTCGCAGAGCAACGACTCAACGTCGTCAAGCCGGAGTGGACCGACGCGAAGGCGCCGCACTGGCAACTGCTCACCAAGCGCGACTTCATTTTCGCCGAAGGGTGCCGCCGCATCGGTGCGACCGCGGTGCCGTTGAAGATCGCTGATCGCAACGACGCCAACGAAGGCTGGTGGAACGAGGGTCAGCGCTTCGAGGGCCGACAGAGCCTGACCAAGAACTACCTGCTCGACGCGAAGGCCCACGGCGCCGAGTTCTGGACGGGCTGCGCCATCGAGTCGATCGAGCCCACCAAAGACGGTTACGTCGTGCGTGGCACCGATTCGCGAACGCTCGGCGCGATTGAAGAAGAATGCCGCGTGCTGATCATCGCGGGTGGCTCGCTCGGCTCGACCGGGTTGCTGCTCAAGTCTCGCGAGAAATTCTCAGGGGCCCGCGAGCTCGACCCGAATCAGCTGCTTGGCAAGCACGTCTCGGGCAACGGCGATTACGGCGTCACCGGCGAGGTCGGGCCCGCGTTCGATCGCGACGTCGAGGGCTTCAAGGGCAAACCGATGGCGAGCTTCTGCCCGAGCTTTTTTCGCCAGCACCAGTTCATCCTCATCCCCTTCTACGCGGCGCCGCTGTACCTCGCGCTCGGCCAGTTCTCGACGCTGCTCAAGCCGAAGAACCCGCTCGCGGTGGGTCGCGCGTCGACCGAGGTCGCCAACGGCCCCGATGGGCGCCCTGAACGCGACTGGGGCTTGGCCTACAAACAGCGCCTTCAAACCTTCGGCAGCCGAATGCTCACGATGGGCTGCCTGGCCCTCGATGCGTGCGAAGGTGAAATTCGGCTGTCAGCGAATGAACAAGCCACTGAAGTCACGTGGCGCGAGACTGACCCGAGCACCGAAGCGCGGTGGGGCGCGGCGGTCACCACGATGCGCAAAATCTACGAGGCGCTCGGCGGCCAGCTGTACCTCGATGGGTACCGAAAAGAAGGCACCGTGCACACAGCCCATCCGCTGGGGGGCGTGCGTATGGCCAGCGACTCCACGCAGGGCGTCATCGATGCGAATGGCGAGTGCTTCAGCAACCCGAACCTCTTCGTCATCGACTCCGCGATGATCCCCTCCGCGCTGGGGGCGAACCCGTCGTTGACGATTGCCGCGGTCGCTGAGTCGATCGCCGATCGCCTGATTCGCGGGGTGGGCTTGCGCTCACTCGCTGCGCGTCTCTAGGCGGTTCTGCTGCGCACAAAAAAAAACACCCGTCGTCTCGGGGCCGGCCGAGGCGACGGGTGTCGGGAACGCCACAATGGAGTTCCCTTACCGGGAGGGAGCCTGAGCAACGTCGGTGCCATGCCCTCGCCGCCCGCATCTCGAAGGAAATTCGATTGGTTGCGCGCGTGTCGCACCCGGCAGGTCGCAATGCCTGCGTGGATCACCGCGACAGCGACGTCGTGCCCTGGGCCTTTTGTGGCTACTCGCTCAGCACGGAGCGAATCGTCTCTCGCATCGAGTACCGCGACGTCCACCCGGTTTCGGTGGCCCACCGCGCACCGTCGACCATGCAGAGAAACTGAATGTGATCGAGCTCTTCGGGCGGGTAGCTCGCGAGGCGGTACTTGAAGAGCGTCGAGAGCAGCGGCTTGGCGATGAACTGCGGCATCGCAATTGACCGGCGCCCGAGCTCGGCGAACACGGTCGACAGCGGCACCTGCCCCGGGCCCACCACGTTGTACACGCCCTTGCGCCCGGCCTTCAGGCCTTCGATCAACGCGCGCGCGACGTCTTCCATGTGAATGAGCTGCATCATCGGGTCGAAGCCCGCCATCGTCCACGGGCGGGCGAGGCGCAGGTAGTTCGACGGCGCGTTCTTCACGCTCGGCCCCACGATGTGCACCGGCCGCAGAACGACCGTCTCGATGCCCGGCTGGCGCCAGAAGAAACCGTGGGCGAGCATGTCGACCTCGATCAAATCTCGCACCGAGGGAAAGCGCGACGCCGCCATCAACGGCGCGTCTTCGGTCAAGAAGTTCGAGTTTTCGGGCGAGGGGCCGTAGACGTTCGCGCTCGAGAGCACCACGACCTTCTTCACCCCGTACTTCGCCGCGCACTCGAGCACCTTCATCGTGCCGAGCACGTTGAACGAGTGGTGATCTTCGGCGCTCATGCGCGGGTCGTGCATGATGCCCATGTGAATGATGGCTTTGATCGGCGTCTTGCGAAAAACCTCGTCGGTCTTCTTCTTTCGCAGGTCGATTTGAAAATGTTCGACGTCTTTCGGCTTGCCTAAGATGGGACGGCGGTCGATGCCGATGACGCGCTCCTGGGTGTGCAGGAGCTTGGTCACCATGCGCCCCAAGTTGCCCGAGATGCCGGTCAGCAACACCGCGGGGCGGTGGTCGGTCTTCGGGCTCACCAGAACACGGCCTTTCGTGCCTTGAGGCCCTGCTCGAGCATGGTCTGAATCGCCGACTTGACCACGGTCACTTTTTTCACGAGCTCGGCGTCATCGTCATCGGGGCTGCCGACGAAGCGCAGCGGCTGTCCGAATGAGATGCGGTACTTGGTCGGCAGCGGTATCGGCAAGCCCTGCGGCGTGACAGGAAACGCGGGGAACCCGAGCAGTTTGGCGAGCGGCTTCACGTTGGCGAACGCGGGCGCCTGCTCTTCGGCCCCGATGACGGCGATGGGCACGATTGGGGTGTTGGTCTCGAGCGCGAGCCGCATGAACCCCAGCCCGAAGTTCTGCAGCTGGTACGCCTCTGAATACAGCTTCGACATGCCCTTGATGCCCTCGGGGAAAACGAGAATCGCCTCGTCTTTCTCGAGCAGCCGGCGGCAGTTCTCAGGCGTGCCGACGATCTGCCCAACGCGCGCGAAGAAGGTCGAGACGAAGGGCAGCGTAGGCACCCACTTCTCGACCATCGCGCGCACCACCCGGCCCGGGCGCGCTTCGGTGAGCATCGCGACGGCGATCATCGCTCCGTCGATGGGCAACTGACCGCCGTGGTTCGAGACGAGCAGCACCCGCCCGCTCGGCACGTTCTCGAGGCCGGTGGTCTCGCAGCGAAAATACTTTTTGTAGAGCCACAGAAACGGCCCGACCGCCGAGAGCGCGTAGTCGAGGTTGAACCCGAACGGGTCGACCCCGTACTCGTTTTGCGGCTTGGTGACGGCCAGCCGCGTCTCGAGGTCGGGGCCAGACATCGACTCCGTCCACCGTCTCAGACCCGATTTGAGCTGGTCAGTCAGGGAGCGCTTCACGCGCGCAAAGTGACAGAGCGAAGTCAGGTTGTCCGCTAGATTCCCCCGATGCGACGAATGTCAGTAGCTGCGCTTGTGGTGACGACCGTGACGGCCTCGGCCTGGGCCGCCGACCCGTTGTACGCCGACGCGGGCGCGCCATTGACCCCCGCGGAGTGCACCGTGATGCTCGAGACGATGATGACCCTGTCGGTCAAGGAGTCGCTCGCGGCCGAGCCCGACGTGAAGAAGATGAACCCCGAGACCCGCGCCGCGACCTCGAAGCAGGCGCTCAAAGCGGCGCTCGAAGACCCCCGGCTGGGCGAGCTGAAGCGAGACTGCCCCAAGCGCTACGTGACCTCGCAGCGTGACTGCATTCTCAAGGCGAAGACGATGAACGAGGTCGACGCCTGCACCGCGCGCTAGATCTCGATGCCCTTGGGCAGGTTGAATTCTTTGCGCGATTTCAGTGAGCCATCGGGCATGTAGTCGAGCTGCGCGGCGAGCTTGTCGTCGACGAAGAGCTTCTGTTGGGTGAGCTTGTCTTTGGCGAAGATGGCCTCGATGCGCAGGCGCTTGCCTTCTTGTACGAAGAAGACCTCGCTCAACCCCTCACGCAGGCCCCCTTTGTATTTCGCGCGCCGAACCAGCTGGCCCTCGGAGAAGTGCTCGAGGGTGCCATCGGGTACGTACTCGTCCCATGACCAGCTGGGCGCGACCATGTAGGTGCCGTCTGAGCGCTTACCGCCCTCGTCGTCGAAGCGGGTGATGCGGTAGCCGTCTTTCTCGCTCTTGAGCGCCTCGCGGGTCTTGCCGTTTTGGTAGTGCGAGGTGCGTTGCTCGAGGCGGCCCTTCTTCCACACGGTGAGGGTGTCGACTTGGGTGCCGCCCTCGAAGAAGGTCGTCTCGCTGCAGCTGACGCGCGCGTCGTCGCAGTCGGTCTTCACCGCCAGCTCGCCGTCTTTGTTGAAGAGCTTCTCGCCGTCGCGCAGCAGCTTGCCGTGCTCGTATTTTTCTTCTTCGCGCGGCTTGCCCGTCTTCGTGTCGAGCTTGCGGCTCAGGCCATGCCGCTTGCCCCACAGGTACTGCTCGGTGGCCCTGACATCACCGGAGTCGTTGTAGAGCGAGACGGTGCTCTGCTTGCCGTTCATGCCGCACCACTCGGCGTCTTGCGCGGTGATCGAGCGGGTGCCGCACGAGAGCGTCGAGAGCTGGCCCTTCTTGGTCAACTGAAAATCGACGTCGGGCATCTTGTTGCCTGCGACCATCAGGTACACGCGGCTGACCACGCCGTTTTCGTACATCTTTTGAACGCCGACCTGCTCGCCGGAGTCGCCATACGAGAGCTCCATTTGTATGACGCCATCGTCGCTGAAGTGCCGGCGTACGCCCTGGTACTTGCCGTTGTGGTACGTGCCGCTATCGGTGATTTTGCCAGTGCGAACGTCGTATTCGACGTAGGGGCCTTCTCGATGCCCGTCGACGTACTGCTCACGCGTTCTGACTTTCTTGTCGTCTTCGCGGTAGGTGACCTCGCCGCTGAAGTGCTCGGGCGGCCGGTCGGAGCTGGGTTTGCCGTTGAGCAGAATATCGGCGAAGGCAGGGGTCGAGACGATCGCGAGCAGAGTCAAAAGTCGCATAGGGTGCCATTGAGTATCACGCCATGACCGAGATTGTGTTGAGCACGCTGAACGCGAAGTACATTCATGCGTCGCTCGGGCTCCGGTATTTGCAGGCCAATCTGGGTGCTTTGCAGGCTCGCTCGGTGCTGCGCGAGTTCGTGATTCATGATCGCCCCGCTGACATCGCCGAGCGGTTACTCGCGTTCGACCCGAAGATCATCGGCCTCGGCGTGTACGTGTGGAACGTGCAGCCGACGCTCGAGGTGGTGCGAATTCTGAAGCGCGTCGCCCCCGAGGTGGTGGTGGTGCTCGGGGGGCCCGAGGTTCGCTACGAGCACGCCAAGCAAGAGATCTGCGCGCTGGTTGATTACGTGATTGCAGGCGAGGCCGACCATGCATTTCGCGAGCTGTGCGAAACGGTGCTCGCCGGGTCGCCGCCCGCGCGCGGAGTCAAGCCGGTGCAGCCGCCAGCGCTTTCGACCCTCGCGCTGCCCTATGGGCTGTTCACCGACGACGATCTTCGACATCGGGTGATCTACGTCGAGGCCTCGCGGGGTTGCCCGTACCAGTGCGAATTTTGCCTCTCGTCGATGGACGATGGCGTTCGCCGCTTCGAGACCGAGCGTTTCTTGGGTGAGCTCGACGCGCTGATGACCAGGGGCGCCCGGCAGTTCAAGTTCGTCGATCGCACGTTCAACCTCGATCTCAAGGTGACGACGCGCATTCTCGAGTTCTTCTTGGCGCGGCCCGGAGTCTTCGCCCACTTCGAGCTGGTGCCTGATCGCCTGCCTGCCGCACTGCGGGCGCTGATCTCGCAATTTCCCGATGGGGCGCTGCAGTTCGAGGTCGGTATTCAAACGTGGGACGTCGAGACAGCGGCCCGCATTTCGCGCCGGCAAGATTACGCGAAGACCGAAGAAAATCTTCGCTACCTGCGAGCGCATACCCAGGTTCACCTGCACACCGATCTGATCATCGGCCTGCCGGGTGAATCACTCGAACAAATCGCGCGAGGCTTCGACCGGCTCGTCGCGCTCGACCCGCATGAGATTCAAGTCGGTATTTTGAAGCGCCTTCGGGGCACACCGATCATTCGCCATGATGCCGAGTGGGCGATGGTGTACAGCGAGAGTCCTCCGTACGAGCTCCTGCGCAGTCGAACGCTGACCTTCTCGCAGCTGCAGGCCTTGAAGCGCTTCGCCCGCGCGTGGGACTTGGTGGGCAACAGCGGTCGCTACCGAGCGCTCCGGGGGTTGCTGCTGGGCACTGACCCCTCACCGTTCGCGGCGTTCTCTGCCTGGGCCACGTGGCTGCACGAGCAGATTGGTGACTTCACCGGCCTGGCGCCCGAGCGGCTCGCTGGGTTGATCGGTGATTTCTTGAAGACCCGCGGCGTTGACCCGGCTCAGGTGATCACGGCCAAAGAAAACGACGATCGAGCGCGAGAGCTGGCCCGCTTGCGTCTCAAAGCCGAGTCGAAGTCGCTGCGACGGCAAGCACAGCACGCCTCTTAGCGTCGAATGAACTCGCCCATCGCGGGCGTCATCGACACGGCTGGCAAGCGCGGCAGCCCGAGCAGATCTTCGACGGTCGCGAGATAGCTTGCGTGCGTGTAGGGCGTTGAAGAGCGGTAGCCAGCCGAGACGATCTTCTCCGAGACGATGATCATCGGCACCTGATCTTCAGAGCCCACACGGCCCTCGCCTTCGTCCCAGGTGATGAAGAGCACGCCGCCGTTCTTGTAGGCCTCGCTCTGCATCAGCTTGCCGATCTCTGCACGGGCCCAGGTGTCTGACTGCCGCATGCCCGCACGCGGGTTGAGAATCGGGTCGTGGCCATCGTTGGTGAGGTTCGGGGTGATGAAATAGTACTGGTTGCGATTGGCTTTCAGATCGGCGGCGAACTGCGAATAGTCGACGTTGGTGTCGGCGCACACGCCGTTCGCCCCTTTTTGAATGTCGGCGAAGTACAAAAATGGGTCGTGCTTCGGCGCATACTTGCCGGAGTTGGTGAGGCGGCAGGCGGTGCCCATGCTCTCCTGATACGAGCGAAAGGGTATGTGCGCGGCCAACATCTGAGTGCCCAGATGCGCTGCCTTCACGGGGAAGGGCGACGTCGTCGGGAGCGGATCAGAGCCTCCCGCGAACTGCGCTGCGCCGCTGATCATGCAGAGGTAGTTCGGCAGGGACGGGTGAATGTTGCAGTCGTTGTAGTTCGTCGCGAGGCCGTACTTGGCGATCAGCTCGTTGAAGAACGGAGCGTCTGACGAGCCCACCACCTCCGCGTAGTCGTGGTTCTCGAAGACCACGGTGAAGATGACCGGCCCGGTGAAGCTGCCGGCGTCGCTCGGCGATGAACCGGCATCGACGCGCCCCGCATCAGCCGCTCCAGCGTCACGCACGCCTGCGTCTTTCGCTTTCTTGAGCTCGGGGGTGATCGAGGCCTCTTCGTCGTCACCGCCCTGTGACTCGGCGATGCCGCACGCCGAGAGAAAGCACAGCGCCAAGACGCACATTTTCATACCCGGGCACTGAGCAGTAAGCGTGCCGCGGGCCCCCTCATGGGGAGCGTGTCAATTCGCTTTGCGCCGCAGCTCACTTTTTTCGGGGCACCTCTTCGTGCGGTGATCACAATTCGGTCAACCTGCTCTTCGACCCTGGGCTGCCCTCAATGGAGGTTGACTTCGAGAGGTGCGCCTCATACCCACACCGCCGATGTCCGACGCGTTCAGCACCCTGGTCTCTTCTCTGAAACCAGGCACACGTGTGCGCACCGTCGGCCTCAGCGGCGCCTCTCGGGCCTGGGTTCTCTCGCGGTTGCAACGCGAGCTGAAGGTACCGCTGCTGTGCGTCACGCCCGACGAAGACTCGGCTGATCAGCTGGCCGGCGACCTCGCGTTTTTCATGGGCGGAGAAGGCACCAAGCTCGAGCCGACCGTCTTGCGCCTGCCCGCCGACGAGGTGCTCCCGTGGGACGAGCTGGTGCCCGACTCGGCGGTGGTCGGTGAACGGCTCGGCGCTCTGTTTCACCTGGGTCAGGGCACGCGGTTTCCTGCCCTGGTGGTGTCGATTCGGGCGCTCGCGAAGAAGGTGTTGCCACACTCGGTGATGAACGGCCTCGCTGAGATCGTCGGCATCGAGCAAGACCACGGGCGCGACGCTTTGGCGAAGAAGCTCAACGACATGGGGTATCGCAACGCCCCGCTGGTTGAAGACCCGGGCTGCTTTTCGGCGCGCGGCGACATTCTCGACGTCTGGCCTGCGCTGCATGACTCACCGGTGCGCCTCGAGTTCTTCGGAGACACCGTCGAGTCGATGCGCACTTTCGACCCACAGAACCAGCGCACGCTCGAGCAGGTCAAGTCGCTCACCATCGCTCCGGCGCGCGAGCTGTTCTTCAGCGAGGCCACCAAGAAATCAGCCGAGGCGGCGGTGCGCGAGGCCGCTGAGCAACAGCACGTGCCGACCACCAAGGTGCGAGAGCGCATAGAGCAGATTCGCGAGGGCATCGCGGCGGCGGGGCTCGAAGGGTTGCTGCCCGGGTTCTTCGAAGGAGGCTTGGCCAGCCTCTTCGACTACCTGCCGATGTGGACGAAAGACGCCCTGGTGTGGATCGACGAGCCCGCGGCGCAAGAGCAGGCCCTCGACGATCTGTACATCGACATCGAGCGCAGCCACGACGACGCGGTCAGGCGCGCGGAGCTCACCCTGCCGCCCTCGGCGCATTTTCTGAGTGAAGACGAAGTGCTGCAGAAGCTCTCGGCCTTTCGCATGGTCGAAGGCGGAGGCCTGACCCTCGACACCGGTCAGCTCGATGAGAAGGCGCCGGTGCGGTTCGCCTTCGGGCAGACGCGTGACCTTCGCGAGGCGATCAAATCACACCACGGTGAAGAGTCGGCGCTCTCTCCGTTGATCGACCGGCTCAAGACCTGGCGAGACGAGGCCTACTCGGTGGTGATCGGCTGCGGCACCAGCGGCCAGGTCGATCGGCTCAAGCGGTTGCTCTCTGATCAGAACATCAAGGTCAAGGCACACGCCGAGCCGCTGGGCGACCCGACCTCGATTCGCGACCTGACCCACTTCGCCAACCTCTTCGTCGGAGAAGTCTCTCAAGGCTTCGTCGACGGCTTTGCCCACCTCGCGGTGCTCAGCGACGAAGACATCTTCGGGGCCCGTGCCCGCCGAAAAGTGCGCCGAAAGCGCAACGACGTGGCTGGGTTCGCGGCCAGCTTTCAAGATCTCAAAGAAGGTGACCTCGTCGTGCATGCCGAGTTCGGCGTGTGCCGCTACGCGGGCCTGGTCACGATGCAGATCAACGACGTGAGCGCCGATTTTCTGGTGCTCGAGTTCGCTGGCCGCGACAAGATTTATCTGCCCGTCGCGCGAATGCGGCTGATCTCGCGCTTCAGCGGCGGTGACCCTTCGAAGGTCACCCTCGACCGCCTCGGCACCAACAGCTGGGAGAAGAAGAAGGCCTTCGTCAAAGAGCAGCTGCTCAAGATGGCGGCTGACCTGCTGCAGCTCTATGCCCAGCGGCGCGCGCACCCGGGCTACGCGTTCGGGCCTCCTGATCGCTACTTTCGCCAGTTCGAGGCCGACTTCGAGTTCGAAGAGACGCCTGATCAACTCAAGGCGATCGAAGACACCGTGGCCGACATGCAGAAAGAGCTGCCGATGGATCGGTTGATCTGCGGCGACGTCGGCTACGGCAAGACCGAGGTCGCGATGCGGGCCGCGTTCAAGGCCGTGCTCGACCGCAAGCAGGTCGCGGTGTTGGTGCCGACCACCTTGTTGGCGCATCAGCACTTCAACACCTTCAGGCGCCGCTTCGAAGGCTACCCGGTGACCGTCGAGGTGATCTCGAGCCTCAAGAAATCGGCCGAAGTTCGCGAGATCGTCAAGCGGGCGCAAGAGGGCCGCCTCGACGTGCTGATCGGCACCCACAAGTTGCTCACCAGCGAGGTGGGCTTTCGCGACCTGGGTCTGTTCATCATCGACGAGGAGCAGAAGTTCGGCGTGAAGCAGAAAGAATATCTCAAGCGCCTCAAGACCACCGTCGACACGCTGACGCTGACCGCGACGCCGATACCTCGCACCTTAAACATGGCGATGAGCGGCATGCGCGACATGTCGTTGATCACCACGCCTCCGGCCGATCGGCGCTCGATTCGCACCTTCGTCAACCGCTTCGACCCGCAGCAGATCAAAGAGGCGATCACCCGCGAGCTGACCCGCGGCGGCCAGGTCTTCTTCATTCACAACCGGGTGCAGTCGATCGCCTCGATGGAGAAGTTCTTGAAAGACCTGGTGCCGCAAGCGCGCATCGTGGTCGCGCATGGGCAGATGGCCGAGGGAGCGCTCGAGAAGGTGATGCTCGAGTTCGTCGAGAGGCGCGCCAACGTGCTGCTGTGCACCAGCATCGTCGAGAGCGGCATCGACATCTCGAGCGCCAACACGATGATCGTGAACCGGGCTGATCAGTTCGGGCTCTCGCAGCTCTACCAACTGCGCGGCCGGGTCGGGCGCTCGAAAGATCGAGCCTACGCGTACCTGCTGGTGCCGCAGGGCCGGCAGATTTCAAAAGACGCGCAGCGCAGGCTCGAGGTGTTGCAGGCCTTCACCGAGCTGGGCGCTGGCTTCAACATCGCCTCGCACGACCTCGAGATTCGCGGCGCCGGCAACCTGCTGGGCAAAGAGCAGTCGGGCAGCATCGAAGCGGTCGGGTTCGACCTCTATGCTCAGATGCTCGAAGAGGCGATCGCCGAGGTGCGAGGTGAGCCCCTCAAAGAGCAGGTCGAGCCCGAGATGAACCTGCCGGTGCCGGCGTTCTTGCCCGAGATGTTCGTGCCCGACGTGCACCAGCGGCTGGTGCTCTACAAGCGCTTCAGCCAGGCGGCCTCGGGCGACGAGCTGGCTGACCTTCGAACCGAGCTCATCGACCGTTTCGGCGACGCCCCCGAAGAGGTCGACAACCTGCAGGAGCTGATGATGCTCAAGATCGACCTCCGTCGCCTGCGCCTGCGCCAGATGGACGGCGGGCCTGGCCGGGTCGTCATCACCCTCGGCACCGATGCGCTGCTCGAGCCGGTGAAAATTGCCTCATTGGTTCAGAAATCGAAGGGTTTGTACCGGCTGACACCTGACATGAAGCTGGTCGCCAAGCTCGACTCGGCCGTCAAAGGTGCGGAGTTCATACCCGCGGCCCGCAAAGTCATGAGAGACGTGCTCTCGTGCGCCTCGCCGGGCGTGCTGTAAACAGGCGTTTTCGGTCCTTTTTCGTGTCGTGCCGTGGCCTCGCCAGGCCCTGTGGGGGCGGGGTATACACGATGTTTCCCTTGGCTCCCGAACCCGCCATTTCTCACCCGTTGCTCGCGTGCCTCGACGATTGGGCGCGCCACGGCGACGACGAAGGGTCTCCGCTGACCGGAGCGATCTCGATCGCGGTGAAGACGACGACCCAGGTCGAGTGCTGGGCGGCGGTGTTCAACAAAGATTTGACCTGGTGCGGAGCGGTCGAAGGCATCGCTCCCGATGCCGACGCGATCTGGGTCTTGAACGAGCTCGAAGCGAAGGCGTTGGTCGAGGGCCGTACTCCGACGAGCGGTGGCCAGGTGTTCGGCAAGACCGAGCTGCTCTCGGCCTTCATCTCGCGCTACTGCCGCTGGCCCGAAGTCGCCGAGGTCGCGCGATGATTCTCGCCAGAAACGTGCACTGGTTTCACACCGAGG
>JANLPS010000364.1:0-6359 GCA_031367385.1 Archangium sp.
CTGGCCCGAGCCCTGTCGGCCCGCCGAGACCTGTAACTCGCCATGTGGCCGCTGCTCGCCATGGCGGTCTTCGGCGGAGCGCCTGATGTATGGGCGGTGAATACCAGCGTCGGCCCGGGCGAGACCAAGACCTTCAGCACCCAGCACATCGAAGCGGGGCAGCACTACGCGTTGGTGACCCGCGGCCAGTGCGTCAGCCGCGACACCGGGCGCACGCGGCGGTGGCGCGAGAAGGTCAACCCCACGCGGTCAGCCCCCTTTGGCACCGAGTACCGGCTGTTCGTCGGCCGGCTCGAGTTCGAGGTGGGCATCGACGAGCACACCGTCGATTTCGTGGCCGATTCGGCCAACCCGGCGGTGCGGGTTGAAGATCGCTCCAGTGGGGCGACAAGCATGAAATGTTCGTTGACATCGATTTCGATTCGACCCCCGTGAACTCTTGTTCGACAGAAGGCAGTAATGGGGTAGGACAGGCCGGTAGCCTTCGCGTAACCTGACAACAGGGAGTGCCTCGACCTCATGGCCACGCAGCTGGTGATGTACGAAGAGGAATTCCACCGAATTAATGCGGTGTGCGACCGACTCACGAAGGACGCCAACGCCAAGGTGGTTTTTCTCGTCGACAAGAATGGTCAGCTGATTTCTGCGGCCGGGCAGACGCACAACATCGACACCACGTCGCTTGCGTCGCTCACCGCCGGAAACGTCGCCGCCATGGGCGGCCTGGCCAAATTGATCGGCGAGAATGAGTTTCCCAATCAGTTTCACGAAGGGGCGAAAGACTCGCTCTACATGACGCTTGTCGGAGGGCGTGTGGTGTTGGTGGTCATTTTCGACAACCGCACGTCGCTTGGGCTGGTACGTCTGCGCATCAAAAAGGCAGCCGACGAGCTCGAAAAGATATTTGTGACTCTCGTTGCGCGTTCGGCGGCGCCCGGAGCAGGTTCACCGTTCGCCGAAATTTCCGACGCCGACATCGACAACCTCTTCAGCGAGTAACCCCGCGCGCCATGTCCTTCATCAACTATTCAAGCCGCGAGATTAACTGCAAGATCGTCTATTACGGCCCCGGTCTGTGCGGGAAGACGACGAACCTGCAGTACATCTACAACAAGACCAACGCCGAGACGAAGGGCAAGCTCATCTCGCTCTCGACCGAGACCGACCGAACCTTGTTCTTCGACTTCTTGCCGCTCTCGCTGGGCGAGATTCGCGGCTTCAAGACCCGGTTTCACCTCTACACGGTGCCAGGTCAGGTCTTCTACGACGCCAGCCGCAAGCTCATCTTGAAGGGGGTCGATGGCGTGGTCTTCGTGGCCGATTCTCAGGTCGAGCGCATGGAGGCCAACATCGAGTCGATGGAGAACCTCCGCATCAACCTGGCCGAGCAGGGCTACGACCTGAACAAGATTCCGTTCGTGATTCAGTACAACAAGCGCGACTTGCCCAATGCGGTGCAGGTCGACGAGCTTCGCAAAGTGCTCAACCCGCGCAACGTGCCTGATTGGCAGGCGGTTGCGCCGACGGGGGTTGGCGTGTTCGACACGTTGAAAGCCACTGCGAAGTTGGTGCTCACCGAGCTCCGAAAAGGCGGCCAGGGATGAAGTCGCTCGGTTTGTTGGCTTCACTGTTCGCCTCGATGGCGTTGGCTCAAGCTACGCCTGCTCCGGCTCCTGCCACCACGACAGCCCCGGCGGCGGCTCCTGCGGCCGCGCCCGCTCCGGCGGCCCAGACGGCTGACGAGGCCTTCGCTACTCGGGTCAAGACCCTCGAAGAGCAGGTCGTCGACTTGAAAGAGAAGATCTTTCGAACCAAGGCGCGCTTGCTGCTGCTGCAAGAGACCGTGCTCGGTGGTGACCTCTCGACGGGTGCCCGTGCGATCATCTTTCACCGCAACGAGATGGGCTCGCAGTTCGTGCTCGAGTCGGTTGCCTACGCGCTCGATGGAGCGCCGATCTTCACCAAGGTCGACACCAACGGAGACTTGGACAAGCGCGAAGAGTTCGAGATCTTCAACGGCCGCATCGTGCCCGGCAACCACCAGATCGTGGTGCGCATGGTCTACCGCGGCTCCGGCTACGGCATCTTCAGCTACCTCGAAGGGTACAAGTTCAAGCTCGCCTCGAACCAGACGTTCACCGCCGAGGGTGGCAAGGTCACCACGGTGAAGGTCGTCGGGTACGAAAAGGGCGGCATCACCGCCGACATCAAAGACAAACCGGGTATTCGTTACGACATCACCACGGCCAAAGACCAGGCGCTCAACAAAGCCGCTGAACAAGCGGGTGCCCCTGCGCCGGCGCCGACCGACTCGCCTCCGGCGGGCGGCCAGAAGCAATAGAGGTCACCGTGACGGGGGCTGGCGTGAGACGCATTTGGCTGTTGGCTGCGGTGCTCGCGACGGCTCCTGCATTCGCGCAGAAGAGCAAATCGTCGGTGAACGAGCTGGCGGCGCAAGTCGAGCAGACCGCGAAGCTGATCGAAAACGCGCGCAACAACATCGACCTGGTCGAGAGCCAGTACACGTTGCGAGAAGAAATGTCTGACGAGGTGCTGCGCCTGCAGCGCTTTTCAGACGGCGAAATTCAGTACCTGCTGGGTGACTACTCGAACGCGTCGGTGCTGTTCTACGACCTGGTCGCCAACAAAGATTTTCAGACCAGCCCCAAGTACGACGACGCGCTGTTTTATCTGGCCGACTCGCTCTACCAACTCAAGAACTACCTCGGCGCGCGGCTGTATCTTCGGCAGCTGCTGGCGCTCAAGGCGGGGCACTACAAAGAGGCCCTGGCCCGGTACCTCGAGATCGCCGGGCGTCTCAACGAGTTCATCGGCATCGACGAGTACATCAACCAGGCGCGCGGGCTGTCGGGCGGAGCGTTGCCCCCTGAGCTGACCTACGTGTACGCCAAGTGGCTTTTTCGCCGTGAAGACCTGCCGGTGGCTGACCGGGTGGCGCGGGCGCAGGGCATCTTCGCGACGCTCGCCAACGAGTCGACCGGGCCGTTCAAATTTCAGTCGGCCTATTACATCGGCGTCGGCTACGTGCGCCTCAAGCAGTGGGACAAGGCGATTGACCAGTTCAAGCTGGTCACGCAGATGACTCCGCGCGACGAGAAAGACCGCAAGGTGCTCGAGCTGGCCGACCTGTCACTGGGCCGCGTGTACTTCGAGACCGCCCGCTACGACGAGGCGATCGACTCGTACGCCAAGGTGTCGCAATCGTCAGACAACTTCCCCGACTCGCTCTACGAAGTCGCGTGGACGTACGTTCGCAAGGGTGAGCTCGACAAGGCCAAGAACGCGACCGAGGTGCTGCTGCTGGTCGCGGCCGACTCGGTGCTCGCGCCCGAGGCCACCATTCTGCAGGGCACCTTGTTGCAAAAGCTCTCGAAGTACGACGACGCGATCAGTACCTACAACGGCGTGATCAACCAGTACCTGCCCATCGCCGATAACCTCGAGGAGCTGATCAAGGTCGCCAACCCCGAGCAGTACTTCGACCAGATGCTGACCCGAAACGACAAGAGCCTCGACGTCACCAAGCTCTTGCCGCCCGAGGCGCTCAAGTGGGCCAGCACCCGCGATGACGTCGCCCAGGCGGTCGAGATCACCGGGTCGCTCGACGCCAGCCGCAAGGGGCTGGTCGAGTCGCGCAACATCGCCACCCGCATCTTGAAGTCGCTCGATGAGCGCGGGGTCGAGAGCTTCCCCATTCTCCAAGAGGGCTACACGCGGGCCGACGCGGTCGAGACGGCGATCTCGAAGACTGAAGAGAACCTGACCCGGGTCGAGGGTTCGCTGGTCGACGGCATTCTCTCGCCCGAGCAGAAGCGGGCCATCGATGAGGCGACGAGCAAAGAGAAAGCGCTCAAGCAGCGCATCGACACGCTCCCCACCACGTCAGATCAGGTCAAGGCGCGCAAAGATCGCATTCAAGCGGCGATCGACGCACTCGACCGGCAGGCTTTTCAAGTCGGCCTCGAGATTCAATCGCAGAACGCGCAGCTGACCGCGGTTCGAAAATACGTCGATGACACCAGGGCCCAGCGCAAGGGCAAGACCGACCCCAACGACGAGAAGAACTTTCTCGAACGGGTCACCAACGAGCAGCTCGGCCTCGACGGCTTGCAGGCTGAGCTCGAAGAGTTTCGCACCTCGCTGCTCGACGAGCGCACCAACGCCGACAAGGCCATCTCGGGCGAAGACGCGCTGCGCAAAGAATATGCGCAGATGCTCGAGAGCGACCGCAAGGTGTTCAACCAGGTTCGCCAATCGCTGAGCAACGATGCCCAGACGGTGATGCTGCGCTCAGACGTGATTCGGGCCGATGCCGCGGCGGTGCGTGAGCGGGTCGTTCGCGCCAAGAGCATCATTCGAGAGCGCGTCGAGAAGCGGGCCCAGAAGCTGCGCGAGCAGGTGATTCTCGAGCAGCAGTTGATCGAAGGGTACGCCAAAGACACCGAAGCCATCACCGGTGAAACGCGCAACCTGGTCGGCCGCATCGCCTTCGACAGCTTCAAGCGGGTGCATCAGAGCTTTTACGACCTGGTGCTCAAAGCGAACGTCGGCGTGGTCGACGTGTCGTTTCAACGCAAGCAAGACAAGACCTCGAGCATTCAGAAGCTCGCCTCGCAGAAAGACCGCGAGCTCAAGCAGTTGGACGATGAGTTCAAAGAAGTCTTGAAGGACGTCGAATGACCGCGCGAGTGCTGATGGTGCTGCTGTGCGTTGCCCTGCCCGCTTCGGCGCAGAACAAGGCGGCAGCCAAGGCAGCTGCGGCGAAGAACGCGGCGGCCAAAGCGATTGCCGCAGACGCGGGTGTCAGTGGCCCGGCCGTGCCCGCTCCGGTCAGCGCAACGGGTGATTCAGACGACTCCTCGAAGAAAGACGCGGTGCCCGACACGGCGCCGAAGGCCAAGTTTTTCGAGGGCATGGGCACCACCGAGAATGAGAAGGCCCTGCTCGAAGAAGTCTCGCGCGCGCTCGAGCAGTACGAGAGCGAGTCGAAAGAGTTCAAGCGCGAGGTGCAGCTGCTCGTCGAGAAGAAGTACGAAGACAAGCGCAACATTCTCGCCAACAGCTACGAGAAGTCGATTCGCGACCTCGAAATTCTCGAGCGTCGAGAGCGCCTCGATGCAATCGCCGCGTTCGAAGAGTTCTTGTCGCGCTACCCGTCAGACCCCCGCTACACGCCCGACGTGATGTTTCGTCTGGCTGAGCTCTATTACGAGAAGAGCTCAGATGATCAGACCGTGGCGATGCGTGACTACGAAGAGCAGCTCAAGAAGCTCGACCCTGAGAAGAACATCACTCCGCCGCCCGAGCCGAAGATCAACTTCTCGCCGTCGATCGCGCTGTACCGAAAGCTGATTTCCGATTTTCCCTCGTACAAGCTGAACGACGCGTCGTACTACCTCCTGGGCTACTGCGAAGAGAAGCAAGAAGACTTCGAGACCGCGCGCAAGTCATACGAAGCGTTGATCGCCACCTACCCCACCTCGCGCTTTACCACCGAGGCCTGGGTTCGCATCGGTGAGTACCTGTTCGAGGCCTACGACGTGCCGAACGCGCTCGCCAAAGCCGCCGACGCGTACGAGCACGCGGTCAAAGACGTCAAGCACCCCCTCTATGACAAGGCGCTCTACAAGCTCGGCTGGGTCTACTACCGAATGGATCGGTTCGACGACGCCGTGGCCCAGTTCATCGGGTTGATCGACTTCTACGAGGCCGAGGCCAAGCGAAAGAAAGAAGACGTGGTTGGCGGCGACTTGCGCAACGAGGCGCTGCAGTACACCGCGATCAGCTTCGTCGACGAGAAGTGGGGCTCGCTGGCCAAGGCGCAAGAAACCTTCGCGAAGCTCGGCGGCCGCAAGTACGAGGGCGAAATCTACCGTCGCATGGCCGACGTGTACTTCGACCAGACCAAGCACCCCGAGGCGATCGAAGCCTACCGGTTGGTGCTGCAGAAAGACCCGCTTACCAAAGACGCTCCGCAGATTCAGCAGCGCATCGTTCAGGCCTATGAGCGCGACCGAAAGCTCGAAGACGCGTTCGCCGAGAGCTCGAAGCTCTCGAACATGTTCGTGGCCGGCACGCCCTGGCACGACAAGTGGAAGCGCGACCCCGACGTGATTCAGGCCGCCGGAGATCTCGCGGAGAAGAGCCTGTATTCGACGGCGATTTACCACCACAACCAGGCGCTCGTTTACAAGCAAGAGGGCAAGTTCGACCTGGCCAAGCCCGCGTTCGAGACCGCCGCCAAGGGCTACGGCACCTACCTCGCCCGTTTCCCACGCTCGAAGAAGGCGTACGAGCTCGAGTATTACTACGCGGAGTGTCTCTACTACTCACTGCAG
>JANLPS010000366.1:0-16141 GCA_031367385.1 Archangium sp.
ACCTGGGCGGAGCGACGCGGCAGGTGCACAACGACGTCGCGCACAGCTACCGGCCCGATGACGAGCTCTCGGCCCGGTACCTCGCGCGGGTGCAGCGGTGGTACGCGGCGCGAATCTCGGAGCTCTGCGACCGACTCAAGGCCGTGCCTGAAGGCGGCAAGACGATGTACGACAATACGATTATTCTCTGGGTCAACGAGCTCGGCGACCCCGCGCAGCACCTGTCAAATGACATGCCCTTCATCGTGCTCGGCGGTGGCGGCAGCTTTCGGCGCAATCGGTACTTGAGTTACGCCGGTACGCAGCCCCACAACGCTTTGCTCGTCTCAATCGCGAATCAATTCGGCGCGGGGCTTGTCTCGTTCGGTGAGAAAGACCTGACGGGCGAACTGGCGGGCCTGACGTGAGGCGCCCCCTCGTTCTCGCGCTGCTGTGCGTGCGCTGTGTCGGGGTGAGCGAAGAGGCCGTGCCGACCGCAGCCGATGCCCAAACGGCGGTGGTTGATTCGGGTCTCGGGCCGCTCGACGCTGCAGTTTCGTCAATGCCCGATGCCTCGACGGTCGTGCGCGACGCGGGTGCCCATGACGCGGGCATCGTTCAGCCGCCCGATGCCGGCGCCATCGAGGTCGTCGCTCGAGCCGATCTCGAAGTGCACTTTCCTCCGCCGGCGAGCGCGACCAGTGAAGCGCAGGTGCTCGTTCACGGCTCGACCCGAAGCGGGCTGACCGTGACGAGGGTTCAGGTTCATGGGCTGACGGCGAGCTCGAGCGATCAATTTCGAACCTGGCAAGTCACGGTACCGCTGACGGTCGGCGCCAACTCGTTGGTGGTTGATTTCACCGAGTCGGGCGTTCAGCACGCTGCCGCGGCGACGATTTCAATCGAGCGGTTCGCCGATGAGTCGTCGCTTGCGCGCGGGTCGGGCACCTGGGCTGGCCGCATTCTCGGCCTCGCGTGGGACGCGTTGGGCAGCCGGGTGATTCTAGCCGACGACGTCGAAGACGGGGTGTGGGGCGTCAGCGTTGCGTCGGGCAATCGCACGATCCTCTCTGACAGCGAGGGCGACCTGGTCGGTGCGGGGTACGCCATCGTTCAGCCGCGTTCGGGCGTGGTCATCGGCACGACGAGCTACATCGTCGACGACACCTTGATCGTCGGCATCGATTTGGTGAGCGGCGACCGAGCCATTGTCGCCACCGCGCCAGGGGCGCTCAACGATCTCTCGCTTTCGCCGAACGGTGTCGAATTGATCGCCGCGTCACTCGACCTCAAGGCCGTGCTGGCCATCGCCCCAACCACCGGCCAATCACGGGTGATTTCCTCGGCTGCTGTCGGCTCGGGCCCCGGCCCTGGCAACGTGGGCCCGCTCGGCGTTTCGGCATCGCGGCACAGCGCCTACGTGGGGTTGCGCTATCAAGACACGCTGCTCGCCATCGACCTCGAGACCGGCAATCGCCGCGTTTTCTCAGAGGCGATCGGCGGTGAGCCCAAACTGAGCGACCCAGAGTTCGTCGTGGTTGTCGAAGCCACCGGCACCGCCTTCGTGTGGGACACCGCACGGTTGGTGAGCGTCGACCTGGCGACCGGTCGGCGCGCCGTGGTGGCCGCTGCTTCGATGGCCTGGGCCAAGGGTATTCACGCGATGACGTCGACGCCCTACGGGGTCGCGCTGATCGACTACGTGCCCTCGTGGGAGCCACCGCCTCATCGAGCGCCGACCTTGCTGATCGTCGACCCGATGTCAGGTGGCCGGGTGGTGCTCAGCCGGTGAGCTACCCGCGCGGCCGGGGAATTCGAAAGGTCACCAGCTTGGTCGCCAAGGTGCTTCGCGCCCACCCGAGCATCTTCGCCGCGCGCGTTTGGTTGCCGGCACAGGCCTCGAGCGCGTTGATGATTCGAGTGCGCTCGGCGAGCTCTTCGCTCGACAAGGTGAACGTCGTGGCCGAAGAGACGACCGCGGGCACCGGCGCCACCGCGGCGGTGAATGAAAACCCGTCGATGGTTGGCCCCGACGTCAACACCGCGCGCTCGATGACGTTTCGCAGCTCGCGCACATTGCCGGGCCACGCATGCGCCTGAAGCGCCATTTTCGCCGACTCGCTCAACACCGGCGCCGGCCGATTCAGCCCCTTCGCCACTGCCCTCAGAAACCGCTGCGCGAGCTCGATGATGTCATCGGGTCGGTCACGCAACGCTGGCACCTCGATCACGGCGCCGGCCAGCCGGTAGTACAGGTCGCGCCGAAAATCAGCGCTGGGCTCATCGAGTCGGCGATGGGTCGCCGCCACGAAACGCACATCGACCTGAATCGGCTCGGTGCTGCCGACCCGCGTCACCTGCCGCGTCTCGAGCACGTGCAGCAACTTCGCCTGCAGCGTCGGCGAGAGCTCGCCGATCTCATCGAGAAACAACGTGCCTTGGTTCGCTGCTTCAATCAGGCCTGCGCGGGCACTCACGGCGCCGGTGAAGGCTCCGCGGGTATGGCCGAACAGCTCGCTCTCGAGCAGCGACTCGGTCACCGCCGCGCAGTTCAATCGCACGAAGGGCGCCTGCGCTCTGGGAGAGGCTCGGTGAATGCTCTGCGCCAGCACGTCTTTCCCGACTCCGGTCTCGCCGAAAATCAGCACCGAAATCGAGCCGCGCGCGACCTGGGCCGCCAGCGCGTAGGTCTGCTGGAGCGCCTGGCTGTGAACGACCGGCAACTCACCACCCGCGGCCTGAACGTCGGCGAATGGCTGGAGAAACAACCGAAACGGCCCGATCTCGAGCGCGTCGCGAGGGGTCAGTGCGTACCGCGTCGTGTGGGTGAGCTTTTGCCCGTTGAGCAGGGTGCCATTGCGGCTGCCCACGTCTTCGACATGCACCTCGTTGCCGATGAAGAGCGTTAAGTGCTGGCGCGAAACACTGGTATGATCGAGGCGAATCGTGCACTGCTCGGAGCGACCCAAAGTGACGGTGCCCCGCTCGAGGACCAACCGGTAATGCACGTCGGGCCCAATCACCCACAGCTCGAAGCGCGTGGTGGCCGCTCCGCCTTCGGCTCGCTCGACGCTGGTCTGGGTTTCGTCGAGCGGCATCGGGCTCCTTTTATCATGTGGCTCGCCGGCCTCTGCTTTCTGATGTTGGCCGCGTGCGCGCGAGACACCGGCGTGTTCGCTGAAGTGCGTGGCCCCAAGGGCGTCTCAGCCTTCACCTTGTCGGTCGCCGGCCCACATGGGCTGCTCGCGTCGCAGTCATTCAAGGGCGCTCCGCCGGGGAGCGTCTTCGTTCGCTTGGCCGCGGCGTCGACCGATGTTCGGCTCGTCGCGCGCTCGGCAGAGCCCGCATTGGTCGCCTCCGGCGTGGCGCACATCACCGCAGGTGACCAAACCTCGGTCACGATGACGCTGGCGGCAGACGCGCTCGACAGCGATGCCGACGGCTGGCCCGATGCAGTCGACCACTGCCCCCTGGCCGCTGATGCCACCCAAGAAGACACCGACGGCGACGGGGTGGGCGATGCCTGTTCGGCGCCCTCGCTCGACGCCGGCACGCGCGTACCGTGCTCACAGCGCGCTGGGCTGCTCGGCTGCGTCGATTTCGAAGATGGTGGGTTCGAGCTCGGCAATTTCGGAGACGCCGTCGCGACGGTTGAAGTTGGCAACGCCGCGGGAGGCAAACGGTCGTTGCGTGTCGACCGCCCGAGTGGAAGCGACACCTACTCGGGCCAGTACATGAACATTGCGCACAGCAACACGCCGATCTTCGTTCGCTTTTTCTTGAAGCTCGATCCCGGTCACCCTCCAAGGCCGGGCATCGTCGAGGCGCAGCAAACGATCAACAACGATGGGGTGGTGATGATTTTCGAAACCGACGCGACCACGTTGAAAGACGTTTCGCTGTTCAATCGCAAGACGATGCAAACCATCAAGATCACCTCGGGTCTGAACCTCGGCGGGTGGAACTGCTACGAGCTCGAGATTCGGCCAGGCCCCACGGCGACGGCGACGGTCAACCTCTGGGTCGATGAGGCGCTCCTGCCCGGCTCGGGGTCGGGCGGGGCCTTCAACGTCGATCGCGTCGTGGTGGGAGCCACCTACGATGTAAATGAAGGCGGCCCGGTGCTGCTCGACGAAGTGGCCTGGTCAGACACGCGAATTCATTGCCAGTGATGCCCTCCATGACGCGTCACGATGCGGCGAGCGCCGAGGTGTTGGTCTTCACCTTCAAAGAAGGCCTGCTGTCAGCGGTTGCGCATGACTTGAAGCTGAAGGTCACCCGGTTTTCGATCGAGCTCGACGCGGCATCGGCACGGGGCGAGTTCGACAGCAGCTCGCTCAAGGTCGTCACGGCGATGGCGAATGGCGTTGACGCCCCACGGGCGCTGCCGGGGTTCGCGCGGGGCGAGATTGAGAAGAACGTTCTCAAAGACGTGCTCGAGGCGCGGAGGCACCCGGCGGTGAAGTTCGAGACGACGCGGGTGGGTGAGCGCGAGGTCGAAGGCGTGTTGACGCTGCATGGAGTGAGCAGACCCGTGCGCGGGGTGCTGAGCCATGAGGCCACGCGGTGGGTGGCTGAGTTCAAGCTTGATCAGCGGGTCTTTGGGATAACGCCGTACTCGGCGTTGCTGGGGACCCTGCGAATTCGGCCCGAGATCGTGGTGAGGGTGAGCGTGCCGAAAGGGGTCGCTACGGGCGTTTGACCGCCGAGCGAATCAGGGTGCGATCGTCTTCGTTGTTCTCTTCGGCGATTGATTGAAGGCGTTGGTTGGTCTTTCGCAACCGCCGCGAGAGCTCTCGACACAGGTTCTGCAACACCATCACGTAGCCGGGCACGTCTTCTTGGTACAGCTGGTACAAGTCGCGGTTGCCCAGTGAGTAGATGACCGCCGGTTTCTCGACCACCACCGTTGCGCTGCGTTTCTGAATGTCGATCAGCGTCATCTCGCCGAAAAATTCACCCGGCCCCATGCGAATCATCTTCACCCGGTGCCCGTCTTCACCGTCGCGGCAGACCAGCACCTCGCCGCTGCGCACCAAGAACATCGCGCGGCCCGCTTCGCCCTGCGTGCAGACCTCGGCGCCCGGCTCGAAGCGGTGCTCACCCAGCATGGCGATGATGCGGTTCAGGGTCGGGGGCTCGAGGCCTCCGAAAATCGCGATGCTTGGCAGCCAATCGAGCAAATCTTCGAGATTTTTCGACATAAGCCTCACCTCGCTCGGGTCAACGTATTCACGGCGTCGCCAAGGCCTTCAAGGGTCAGCGGGTACATCGGGAACACCTTGCGAACCACGTCGATGGTGGTCTGCCACCAGCTCGACGGCTGCTCGGGGTTGAGCCAGGCCGATGAGGCGAAGTGCTCGCGCAAGCGCATCAGCCAGACCACGCCCTCGAGGCCCTCGTCATCGGTCCACCCCGCGGTGCTCATCAGCTCCCACGGGGCCATCAAGGCATCACCGACGACGATCAACTTGTAGCGGCGATCGGTCTCGGTCATCAGCTGCGAGACCGGCATCGGGTCGCGAAAATTCGCGCTCGCATAGACCCGCCCGTAGACGCAGTTGTGAAAGTAGTAGGTGCGCAGCTCTTTGAAATGCGTTGCCTTCTTCGCCGCGGTGAACAGCCGCGAGACCAGCTGTGCGTACGGGTCCATCGAGCCGCCGACGTCCATCATCAAGATGACGCGCGTGTTCGACTTTCTCGGAGCCCTCAGCGCGACCTCGAGCTCGCCGAGGTTCTTCGCGGTGCGATCGATGGTGGTGTCCAAATCGAGCTCGTCTTGACGGCCATCGCGGGCAAAGGCCCTCAGCTTTCGCAGCGCCAGCCCCAGCTGCCGGGTGTCGAGCACCACATCGTCGCGGTACTCCCGGTACGCGCGCTCTGAAGCGACCTTCACCGCGCTGCGCCGCCCGCCTTCACCACCCACCCGAATGCCGTCGCGATCGACCCTGCCTGAGTTGCCGAACGGGGAGCTGCCCGCGGTACCGACCCACTTCTGACCGCCATCGTGACGCTCTTTCTGCTCGTAGAGCCGTTGCTCGAACAACTGCTGGAGCGCGTTTTCATCGAGCGACTCGAGCAACGCCTTCTCTTCGGGGCTCAGGTCAGGCAGCCGTTTCTTCGCGTCTCGCAGCCAATCGAGCAGCTGTTGCTGCAGCTCGGTGCCCGCCGAGTCGATGCCCTGAAAATGCTTGGCGAACGCCTGGTCGAACGCGTCGAGGTGCTTCTCGTCGTGCACCAGCAGCGACCGGGCCACGAAATAGAAGCCATCGAGCGAGCTCTCATGCAGCCCGTGCTCCAACGCTTGGGCCAGCGCGACCGCCTCGGTCGTCCCGACGGGTACCTTGCGCGAGCGAAGCTCAAACAGAAAGGGCACGAACATTCGTCGGTGAGTGTGCTCCCGTTTTCAGGTGATTGAAATAGCTCGGGTTTCGCCCAAAGCTTTTCAGCTGCCCGGGGGGAAGGTCGCATGCGCCTCGCGGAAAGAGCCCCCATGGCTGCACCGCGCTGGCTCTTGGTGGTTGGTGTGTCGATGTGCGCAACCGCCCTGGGAGCCGACCCGACGCCCGCAGAGCAGGCCGAAGCGCGCTGCACGCGCCGGTTGGTGCAGACCCTGACCGGGCTCGAGCTGAATCAAGTCTCGATTGGCACTCCGGTGATGCACCCGATTCAGCAACACCTCGCGCCGTACCTGGCGCACCCGCAGTTTCGCAGGCGCCTGGCGGCCTTCATCAACACCAAGCTCAGCCCCGGCCCCAGCGTGACCAACTTCGGAGGCGAAGACTCGCTGTACGCGATGGCCACCTACGTGCTCGACCGCGACCTGCCGTGGCGCGAGGTCTTCATCGGCAGGTACGCGATTTCGAACCCCGACAGTGCGGCCGCGCAGGTCACGCCTGACCCGAAGGGCCTCGGCATCTTTCGCGCTCCGGGCTGGGTCACGCGGTACGCCGGTAACGCGCCTGACAGCTACCGGCTCATCGGGGCCGACCGAATGCTGCAGAACCTGACCGGGCTGGTGTTGGTGCCCTCGGCGAACAACAACCAGGGAGACACGACCTCGAAGGGCCGCGAGCGCGCCGACTGCCGCGGGTGCCATTTCGACAGCCCCTGGGGGTTGGACAAGGTGGCCCGGGTCATCGGCAAGAAGGTGAGCTTTTTGCGCCCCGACAACCAGAAGGAGTGGCACGCCGGCCCCCCCGAAGAGCCCCAACTGATCTTCGGCACACTCGTACACGATGACGAAGAATTGGTACGGCTGATCGTCGGCAGCAACGATTTCAAGTTCTGGACCTGCCGGCTCGCGTTCGAATTCGTGACGGGCCGTCAAGAGAATACCTGCGAGGGCGAGGTCTTCGATCGCTGCATGGACGCGTTCGAGAAAGACGGCTCGCTGATCTCGGCCGTGGGGGCGATCGCTGGTTCTCCCGAGGTGTGCCAATGAGGGCGGCCCTGCTGCTTGCCTCAATGCTCGTGGTCGCATGCAAGGGCACGATCATGGGCCCACTTCAGCCCCTGACGGCCGACGGCCCGGGCGTCAATGACCCCAGCACCCTGGGCGACGGCTCCCAGCCGCCGGTGATCACCTCTCAGGCCGCGGTCTGCAGCACCGGCCCCAAAGGGCGATCGTACAAGAGCCTCGATGGTCACCCGCTCGAGTACGACCGCGCCAACGTCGACCTCGGCGTCGACATTGCGCGCCTGCCGACCTCGGGGCAGTTGATCGAGACCCAACGCGGCGGCCTCGGCCAAGACTTCTACCAGCTGCACCTCTACACGAGGGAGTTCGGCGAAGCCTTTGGCCAGCAAGAGGGGCTGACCCTTCGGGGGTGGTTTCAGCCGACGACCCCCGGCATCTCGCTGGCGTGGACGTTTTTCTATTCGTCGTACCGGGCATGCCTCGAGGCGGTGACGAACCCGCAGATTTACCAGCCCCCCGAGGCGTGGAAGCAGACGCCGACCGCCCAAACTGCGCCAGTGCAGTGCCGACGGTGGATGATGACCCTCTGGTGGGACCTGCCGACCGAAGAGCAGGTCGCCGACTGCGCTGACTTCGCGGTGAACGAGATACCAACCCTGGCCCAAACGCCCGCGCAGCAGTGGGCCTATGTCTGCGCTTCGATCATGAGCAGCGCGGCGGGAGTGGCGTACTGACATGGCGTTCAAGCTCTCTCGACGTGCCCTCTTTCAATCGGCGGCCGCGACGGCGGTGCTCTCAACGACCCAGGCCGGAGCGGCGCCGAAGCTGCAGACGACCGTGGTGCTGTTGGGGCTCTCCGGCGGGCATCACCAGATGTTCTCGTCGGCCGACACCATGGTGAACCACAGCAAGGGCGGCTTTGGCGTCACCGCGAGCAACATCGTGATGACTGCCGGCGGGTTCGGCGTCGACGCAGGCACCTTCGGCCAGCTGGGAGACCTGGCCCTCAACAACGCGGCCACGGTGGGTGTTGCGCATGGCATCGGGGCTCACCTCTCGGGGTATCGCGCCTGCTTCTTCGACGGCAACACCAGCCTGCCGATCAAGCTCGCCACGGCCATGGGCGGCGCGCACGCGCTCAAGTGCGTTCAACTGGGCCCCGAGTTTCCTGGCCCGAGTCGGGCGATGGGCGAGGTCTCGATGCAGAAGATACCCGACGTGACGGGCCTCTTGGCCGCGCTGGGCCTCTCGAGCAATGACCCGACGTTGCCGACCCGAGATGCGTCATCGGCGGCAATTCGGCTGGTACAGAAGCTGTCGGCGCGTCGCTACCAACAGCACCCGAACGCGCTGTTGCCATTCGCAGAGGCCAACCAGGCGTTGCAGGGGGTGCTGCAGACCCCGCCGGTGACGCTGAACTGGGCCGAGGTGGCGCGAGCCTACGGCATGCCGGCGGGAGCGACGGCCATCGGTGACCTCGCCTCACGGTTCGCGGCGGCCGAGCTGCTCGTTCGGGCTGACGTGAACGTGATCGCGATCAGCGACGTCGGTGGGTACGACGATCACGATGACACCACGGGTGAATTCGCACGAAATCGGTACGCGACCGGGGTGATCCCCTCGCTGAGGACGTTCTTGAACCGCACGTTGGCGATGCCCAATCGACAGGTGATCACCTGCGTCATGGGCGAGTTCGGCCGCGATACCGATTCGAACCACGCCGGCGTGACCTGCGCGAACGTGTTTGGCACGGGCATCAGGCCCGGTACGACCGGGCGAATCATCGCCGAGTCGTGCTCGCTCCCACAGGGTACGGCGGGGTGGCAGGGGTTTTACGCGCTGCTGGCTTCTGCCGCGGGCGCCGAGCCGGTCTTCGGGGCCAACCCGCACGACCTCGTGCGCACGGCGTGACGACCTAGGCCTTGCTGCGCCGCCCGCCAGAAAACGCCTCGTTGAAGGCCAGCAGGTCTTGCTCGCGCTTGAGCAGGGCCCCCAAGAAGGGGAGATTTTCGTCGAGCTTGAGCGAGGTGATGCCGCTCGCTTTGAGCGCCGCGAGCCAATCAACCAGCTCACTGGTCGACGGGCGCTTGCGCAGCCGGGTGAGCGCGCGAAGCTCGTAGAAGATCTTCATCGCTTGATCGACCAGCGACTCCGAGAGCCCAGGGTGGTGCACGTGCACGATGCGCCGCATCAATTCTTGGTCGGGAAAATCGATGAAGTGAAACACGCAGCGCCGCAAGAACGCGTCGGGTAAATCTTTCTCGTTGTTCGAGGTGATGATCACCACCGGCCGCACCGTGGCGGCGACCTCGCGATCGGTCTCGATGATGCGAAAGCGCATGCGGTCGAGCTCGTGCAGCAAATCGTTGGGGAACTCGAGGTCGGCCTTGTCGATCTCGTCGATCAGCAGCACCTTGCGCTCGTTGCCCGCGAACGACTCGCCCATCGGCCCCATGCGAAGGTACTTGTTGATGTCGCGCACATCGTGATCGTTGAAGCGCGAGTCATGCAGGCGTTGCACCGCGTCGTACACGTAGAGCCCGTCTTGCGCCTTGGTGGTGCTCTTCACGTGCCAGGTCAGCAGCGGCAGCGAAAGCGCCTTCGAGATGGCCTCGGCGAGCAGGGTCTTGCCGGTGCCGGGCTCGCCTTTGACGAGCAGGGGGCGCTGCAGCACGAGCGCGCAGTCGACCGCTGAACGCAGGCTTTCACTGGTGAGATAGGTGTCGGTGCCCTGAAAACGCATGGCCCTTTGTAACGTGTGCTTTCTCCGTTCGCGAGGACAGCTACACTCCCTGGCCGTGCTCAAGTGGAAATTGATGATCACCACGCTGCCAGTGGTCGTGGCGGTGTCGGCGGCCAAGGCGTTGCTCGAGTTCGGGTTCAACTGGCCAGGCGCGGTGGAGTTCGCTGATGTGGGTGTGGTGCTCACGGCCGGCGTTTTTCTGACCGGCTTTCTGCTGACCGGCACAATGGCCGACTACAAAGAGGCCGAGAAGCTGCCCGGAGAGGTCGCCTCGACGCTCGAGTTGCTCGAGGAGATCATGGTGTTGGCGTCGTCGACGCGGCCCACGCTCCAGTTGCCCGAGCTGCGCAAGAAGGTGCTGGTGCTCACCGAGTCGATTCAGGGGTGGCTGTTCAAGAAGGTGACGACTCCGGCGATGTTCGAGTCGCTGACGGTGTTCACCGCGGTGCTGGCACAGCTCGAGCGCGATGGTGCAGGCCCGTATGCCTCGCGGGCGATACCGCAGCTGGCGGGGCTGAGAAAAACGGTCGCGCGCATCGATGTGATTTCGCGAACGGGGTTCTTGCCGCCCGCGTATGCGCTGCTCGAGACGTTGCTCGGGTTGATTCTGATTCTGGTCGTGGCCGCGAAGTACAAGTCGATGCTGGCGGAGTTCATTTTGGTGCCGGTGCTGACGCTGATCTACGTCTACATGCTGCGGCTGATCAAAGACGTCGATGACCCGTTCGACTACGCGCCCGATGGGTCGCGGCGGGGCGGGGCCGAGGTCGAGCTGTTTCCCCTCGAAGAATATGCGGGGCGGTTGCGGGAGCGGGTCAAGGGGGAGTAGCGGGCCCGAACTTCGCGGCCCGCCCCTCGTGCACTTTCATGAACGCCTCGAAGCCCGCTCGCGAATCGAGTTGAAATTCGGGGAGCCTCGCCAGCGCCTCGTCGTCGAAGTGGTACTGCTCGATGACCAGGCTCGCGCGCACTCCGGTCGGAGCCCCTGTGAAGGCCTGAACCGCGTGAGAGAGGTCTCCGCGAAAGTGGAGCACGGTGTTTTCACGCGGGGTCACCATCGCGACGGGTTTCTTGCCGTCCCAGAGCATCAGCGCTCCGCCAGTCACCTGTGGGGGCACGGTCAAGTACAGCACCGACACCATCTGAGGCGCACAGGTTTCGACGCCCGCGGGCTCTCGCAGCGTCACGTCGAGGTGCTTGGCCACCGCGCCTCCTTCGCTCACCAGCAGCACGTTGAGGTACCAGGCGTTGGGGACCCGCTCGAGTGGCCTTCGGCGTCGCCAAAACGGCGTCATCACCCGCGTCGCCGGAGCGCCCAGCACCGCCTCGAGCCACGGCGTCACGCTGGGAAATCGGTCTTCGACGCGCTGTCGACCGGCGTCACCCCGAAAGGTCACCGCGAACCCGCGGCTCGACTGAAATGGGCCGGCCAGCGTGCTACGACCCACCAGTGGAGACGCCAGAAGGGCCTCTCGCAGCGCCTCGAACTCGGGCCTCGGCAGCGCCTTGCGACGGGTCACCAGCTTCCACAACCGGTTCACGTCGGAGAGAGCGGCGGCGCCTCAGGCTCGGTGTCGACCGGCTCGGGCGGCAACCGTCGCGGAGGCACTCGCAGCGGCGGAGGCACCGGGCAATTCATGCATGGCCCGCGCAGCGGCACATTGAGCGTTCGGCCCACCCGCAGCGGCGTGGTGCCCAGCGCATTGGCCCGTTGAATCAGCGCCACCGAGCTGCCGTAGCGCGTCGCGATGCGGCCCAGCGTGTCGCCTTTGACAACCCGGTGAATCAGCACGTTCTGCTCGGGCACCTTGGCCAGCAGCGGCTGCAGGCGGCGGCCGAGCTCTTGCGAACGCGGCGAGAAGAAGCGCACGTGAAAGTGATCTCGGTGCCCACGGGCGTGCTGCACCAACGCGTTGAACCCGGCGTGAAAGAGCGAGTCGAGCCAGTCGCGGTCTTCACCATGCGCCAGCGCCCAATCGTAGAGCACCTTCTGCACGCGGCGATCGACCAGCACCATCTGCACGTCGGTCTGCATCACCAGCGCCTTGAGCAACGTGAAGTTCTCGGCTGGGTCGAGCAGCAATTCTCTCGCCTTGACCGGGTGGCCCAACGAGGCCGGGTCTTTGTAGAAGAACCCGACATCGACATCGCGGCCCGACTGGTGGCTCTGGTGCGGTCGCAGGTACCCGCCGTCTTTCTTGCCGATGTGGTTGATGCGCAGCGGCCCGCAAGTGGGAAATTGCTCGTGAACCGCGGTGGCGGCGGCGATCAACCCGTCGACCGTCTCGCGCGTGCCCCAGGCGTTCTCGGGGGCGATCACCGTCCACGTCTTGCCTGGCGGCATTTGAATGCCATTGATCAACCGGCCCGCTTCGGTGAACCCGACCGAGACGGTGCCCAGCGAAGCCGCGTCGTCCTTCCACATCGCTTCGAGCTCTTCGTCGCTCAGGTCGGCCGAGTAGAGCAGGCCGCCATCGGTGGCCTCCCCTTGAAGCCCAGAGAGCTCAGACTCGCCTTCAGGCACGGTCTCGATCGAGTCGGCCGGGTCATCGGCGACGGCCAGCGCAGGTGCACCGTTGGCGCCGGCATCAGGTGCCGTGAGGGGCTGCGCGAGCGCTGTCAGCAAGAGCACCCAAAGCATCAGAGGGCGCTTCTACCCGAGGATGGCCCTACTTGTACTCGTAGTTTTTCAGCGGCACATGTCCGAGCGGGTCGGATGGATTGAGCGTCACTTTGTCTTCTTTTTTCGGGGCATAGGCGCCGTTCATCTGCGCGTGCACGTACACAACGACCTTGTTGCGATCAGCCATTTTGAGGGTGCAGGGGCCGAAGTAGCGCTCGAGGGCGCCCATGTAGCGGCTCGATGGCGCACCCGGTCGAAGGCCGAGGGCCGACCCTAAATTATGAAGGGCTTGGAGCGCCTGCGGGCCCAACCCCTCGCCTTTTGCCGACATTTCGCACAGCTCGTCGACCGTGGCCCAGGCGTCTTCGTCTGAGAAAAATTCTGCCTCGGCGGCCCGCCCGAGGCTTTGAACAAAGCGTGCACACAGCAGTTGGAGCGCCTCGGTCATGGAGACACCCTACCTCGGCTCACATCGGTGGGGGCAAGGGGGTCGCATGGCATTTTTTTGTCAGCAACTTCGGGGCGTCTGCACCGATAACCTGATGGTTCTCCATGCCAATTACCGCCGCCGGGCCCTCGGGCAGCACCACGACGATCACCGACCCGCAGCACCGGGGTGGTGAGCCCGCGCGCTTCGAGCCTGCCGAGCGAATCAAGACCGGCATCAAAGAGGCGTCTGACGTGGTCGCGCTGCCAGGTGGGCGGTTTTTGATCGTCGGCGACACCTCGAGCAAGGTGGGTGTGATCGACGCCAACGGCAACCTCACCAAGATGGAGCTGCCGGGCCTGCCCAAGAAGAAACCGAGCGAGATGGAGGGCGTGACCTACGACCCGATTCGCCACAACCTGATGATCTCGCGTGAAGAGAACCGCGAGATCTACCGCTACGACTGGAACCCGGACAAGTCGAAGGCGCCGGAGCTCAAGAAGAAGATCGACGTGAAGCACCTGGGCGGCCCGACCAACAAGGGCGTCGAAGGCCTCGCGTATCTGCCTGGTGAGCAGTCTCCGTGGCGGGTGCCGGTGATGTTGGGCGTCAAAGAAGGCAACCCGCGGCAGCTGATGATGTTCGATGCGGGCGGCAGCAAGTCGTACACGACGGTGAAGCTCGACCCGCGCATTCGCGACCTCTGCAAAGACTTCTCGGCCATCGCGGTCGACCCCAAGACCGGGCACGTCTACATCTCGTCAGACGCGTCGGCGGTGGTGGTCGAGATCGAGCTCAAGGGCTCGGGCCAGAACGTGACCGCGACCATGATAGGCGACCCCTTCGCCATCGAAGACGAGAAGAAGAAGCCGCTCAAGCGCATCGAAGGCCTGACCTTCAACGAGCAGGGTGACTTGTTCGTGCTGACTGAGAATGACGGCGACCTGCTTCGCCTCGCTCGCAAATAGCCTTCAGGGCTGGCCGCAATGTGGCCAGATCGGCCCCGCTCAGCGCACGCGCTCTTTCGGCTCGCCGCGTCGCGCAAGAACCTCGAGCAGACCGTCAAAAGCGTCACGCATCGCCCATGCTTTCGCATCAGCGCTGCCCGCTGCGTTCGCTTTTGTCACCCCATCGTTCAGCGCCTTTTTCACGCCCGGGCACTTGGGCACGGTGCGGTTCAGCTCGAGCGCCGCGCCCTGGTAGACGCGAAAACACGCCTCGACGTTGCCCTTGTTGAACAGCGGAGCCCCAAGCTCAATCGCCGAAGCGATGCCGTCTTCGACGCGCTTGAGGGCTTCGTCGCTGCAGGTCGCGATCAGCGAGAGCTCGTGGTGCGGCACGGCCCGTACGACCTTGGCCGCGGGGTCTGCGGCGGCTCCCAGCTCGCTTCGCTCGAGCACGTCGATGAGCCCATCGAAGGCATCGCGCAAGGCCCAGGCTTTCGCGGTCGCACCGGTCTTGCCTTCAGCGACCTTGAGGCCGTCTTTGAGCGCACCGCGGGCGTTCGCGCAGGCTGGCATCGAGCGGTCGAGCTCGAGAATCGTCGACTCGTAGATGCGATAGCAGGCCTCGTGGTTGCCCTCGTTGTACAGCGGGGCTCCCAATTCGATCGCTTCACCGATGGCGCGAAGCAGTTGGCGCCGCTCGGCGTTCGCGCAGTCGCCCAGCAGCGAGAGCGCATGGTGGGGCACGTCGCGGCGAATGCCTGGCTGCACGGCGTCGGCGAGGTCGGCGAGCGGCAGCGGCTGCTCCTTCGCGGCGAGCAGCTGCTTCACGTAGTTGATCGGCATGCCGAAGTTGAGGTTCTGGCCGCCGGTGGAGACCAGCGTCGAGACGCCGATGACGTCTCCGTGCTCTTCGAGCAGCGGGCCGCCCGACGAGCCAGGCGAAATCGGCGCCGAGACCTGCAACAGCTGGAGGCCTTTCTCGACCTCGCGCACCGCGCTGACCAGGCCGTTGCTGACCGTGTTGCCCAAGCCCAGCGGGTGCCCGATGGCGATGACCGGTTGACCCGGCTTGACCTTGTCGCTGTCTCCGAGCGCGAGCACGGGCAAGTTCTTGGCGGCGATGTGCAGCACGACGAGGTCGTGATCGCGATCGAGCGCCACGATCTCGATGACCTCGTAGTCTTTCTTGTCGAGGGAGACGGTCGCTGCGCGCACGCCGGCGATGACGTGGTAGTTGGTCAAGATTCGGCCGTCGGCGCGTACGACGAAGCCGGTGCCGAGGCGGTCACTGCCGCGAATCAACGCAATGGAGGGGATGGTGCGCTCGGCGATCTGCTGCGGCGTGAGCACCGGCCGGGGCTTGGCGTTCGCGGTCAGCGCGAGCAGGCACAGCAGAACCGTGACGAGGCTTTGCACGGTGCTTTCAGACGCCATCCAACACCTTGCGCACCTTGGCGGCCAGCTGCTCAATCGAGAACGGCTTGCCGATTAGCTCGACGCCTGGGTCGACGACGCCATTGTGAACGACGGCGTTGCGCGTGTACCCAGTGGTGAACAACACCTTCAAATCGGGTCGACGCAGCAAGGCCGCCTCGGCAAGCCGCGCGCCATTCATCCCCGGCATGACGATGTCGGTGAACATCAGAACGATTTCAGGGTGCGCATCGAGCACCCGCAGCGCTGCCTCCGCGCCGTCCGCCTCGAGTACGCGGTACCCGAGCTCGACGAGGGCCGCGGTACTGAACTGTCGAACCGCTGGCTCATCTTCGACCACGAGCACGAGCTCCTGCATGCCCCCGAGCGGCTCGTGCCGGCTGATGGCCACCGAGGCTGCGGCTGCATCGGCTGCGACCAGACGTGGCAGGTAGATTTTGACCGTCGTGCCTTGCTTGAGCTCGGAGTAGATCTTCACATGCCCACCTGACTGCTTGACGAACCCGTACACCTGGCTCAGGCCGAGACCCGTGCCCTTGCCCACGGCCTTGGTCGTGAAGAACGGGTC
>JANLPS010000374.1:0-13502 GCA_031367385.1 Archangium sp.
CCGCGCCGAAGCCCCTGCTCCCAACCGAGGCACACACCCGTTGCAGTAGGACGGCTTGCCCCGGGATTCGACGTACGAGCCCGACGTGCAAACGTCAGACAAGCAGGTTGAGTGGGTGCAGGTTCTCGACTGATCGCAATCGACGTTGCACACGCTCCAGCTGCCGCACACCGGCGCGACGCACTCGAGGTTCTGCGTGACGCGAGCACAGCCTGGAATGTCGGTGTCGGTACCAGTGCTGCCGTTGCATGCCCCGGAGCCACACGCATAGCTGGTGACGCTTCGAGTGCGGCTGCCGCTGCTGCTGCAGAAGGTCGCGTAGCTGCACGCGGTGTAGGCGCCGTAGCTGGTGGCCGCGCACACCGCGCCGCTCGTATCGCGCGCACACCCGGCCGTGTCGACGTCGGTTCCCGCGGTGCTGCCGCACGTGCCTGAGCCGCAGGTGTAGGTGGTGACCGAGCGGCTTCGGCTGCCCGAGTTGGTGCAGACGTCGGCGTACGAGCAGGTCCCAAAGCCCCCGTACGAGGTCGCTCCGCAGCTCGCGCCGGCGGTGTTGCGCGCGCAGCCAGCGGTATCGGTGTCAATCGAGCCGCTGCCCCCGCACGTACCTGCGTTGCAGGTGTAGGTCGTCACCGCTCGCGTGCGGCTGCCCGAGTTGATGCAGCCATCGGCATACGAGCACGAGCCGTACCCGCCATAGGTCGTCGCCGAGCAGCTCGAGCCATTGGTGCTGCGCGCGCAGCCGGCGGTGTCGGTGTCGGTCGAGGTGCTGCCGCTGCAGGTGCCTGAGCCGCAGGCATAGGTCGTCACCGATCGGGTGCGGCTGCCAGTGGTGGCGCAGGCGTCGGCGTAGGTGCAGGCCGTGTACGAGCCATAGGTGGTCGCGCTGCACGAATTGCCGTCGGTGGCGCGGCTGCAGCCGGCGGTGTCGGTGTCAGTGGTCGGGTTGCCGTTGCAGGTGCCTGAGCCGCACGTGTAGGTCGTGATGGTTCGGGTGCGGCTGCCCGACGTGCTGCAGGCGGCGCCGTAGCTGCAACTGCCGAACGCACCGGTGTCGGTGGTGCCGCAGGTGCTGCCAGCCGTGCTCCGCGCGCAGCCGGTGGTGTCGGTCTCGGTCATCATCGACGAGTTGCAGCTGCCGCTCTGGCACACCGGCACGGTGACGGTTCTGGTGCGCGAGCCGGTGTCGCTGCAGGCGGTGGCGTAGGTGCATGCAGACCAGGCACCATTCGACGCGGTGCCGCAGGCGCTGCCTTCGACGGTGCGAGTGCAGCTCGCCGTGTCGGTCTCGGTGTTGACCGCCGAATCGCAAGTGCCGGTCGCCGAGCAGGCGTAGCTGGTGACCTGGCGGGTGCGAGAGCCCGTCGCCGAACAGGTCGACGCGTACGAGCAGGTGCTCCAGCTGCCATTGACGTTGGAGCCGCAGCTGTTGCCGCTGGTGTTGCGCGCGCAGGCGCTGGTGTCGGTCTCGGTGCCGGCGCTCGAGCCGCAGCTGCCGGCGGAGCAGGTGTAGCTGGTGTTGGGCCGGGTGCGGCTGCCGCCTCGCGCACAGGTCGAGCCGTAGCTGCAGGCGGTCCACGCGCCGACGGTGGTGGTGCCGCAAGTGACTCCGCCGTCGGTGAAGCCGTCGCTCGGGCAGCTCGCCGCGGTGCCGTCGCAGTGCTCGGCGACATCGCAGCTCGAAGCGGCCGCGCGGCAGGTGCGGCTGGGGCCCAAGAAGGCGCACTTGCCATCGGTGACCGCGCCCTGGGTCGTGCTGCAGGCCTGGCAGGCCCCCGAGCACGCCTGGTTGCAGCACACGCCGTTGGCGCAGAAGCCGGAGGTGCACTCGCCGGGAGCGCCGCAGGCCGTACCGTCGGTCTTCTTCGCCGAGCAGTAGGTGCCGCTGCAGTAGGTGTTGGTCGGGCACCCGCTGACGCAGGTGATCGGGCAGTCGGTGAGCGTGCCGTTGCAGACGATGCTGCCGCCGCACAGCGGCTGGCCTGGGTCATTCGCAGGGCTGACGCTGCAGGTGCCGATCTTGCCCGCCAGGTTGCAGCGGTCACAGCTGTTGCTGCAGGCCTTGTCGCAGCACACCGAGTCGGCGCAGAACCCCGTCTGGCACTCGCCGTTGGCGGCGCAGGTCTCGCCCTTGTCTTTGAGCATGTCGCACTTGCCCAAAATGCAGAACCGGCCCGGGGCGCACTGCCGGCTGCTGGTGCACATCGTCGGGCATGACGGGTTGAGCCCATCGCAGGCATACGCCGCGCAGGTCACCGCCGGAGTGCCTTCGTCTCGCAGCACGCAGATGCCCGGTGAGCCAGCGCTGCCACAGGTCTCGCAGGCGCCGGTGCAGGCGCTCGAGCAGCACGCGCCGGCCACACAGGCGCCTGAGGTGCACTCGGCGTTGGCCCCGCAGCTGGTGCCGTTGGCCTTGAGCGGAGCGCAATCACCCGCGGTGCACCCGGTGCTCGAGCTGCAGGTCGCGCATTTGGCTCCCAAGAGGCCGCAGGTGAGGTTGGTGTTACCGGTCTGGCATTGATTCTCTGAGTCGCAGCACCCGGAGCAGTTGGCGCTCGAGCAGGGAGGCGGCCCCGCGTCGACGGTGCCCGAGTCGACGGTCGTCGTGCCGCCGCCACCCCCGGTGCCGGTCCCTCCGCCAGCCCCCCCGCCGGTGCCAGTGCCACCGCCCGTGTTGGTGCCGCCGCCGGTGCCGCCGCCCGCGCCGCCGCCCGTGCCAGGGCCCCCGTCGGTCGACGGCATGACCAGGCAATGCCCAGCGTCATCACATTGAAAACCGGCGAGGTGCGGGTCGACCAGGCTGCAGCCGGTGACACCCGACAGCACCGTGGCGAGCGCGAAGAAGCGGTGCTTCGAAAACATCGGTGAACCCTACACGGCTTTGGCGGCTCGCTTCCACGCGCAGTGCGCGATAGAGGGCGCGACGATGACGTCACCCCCCTTGAAGTTTGATGTGCTTGGCCGCGCTCCTTCTGGAGCCCGGGCGGGCCTGCTGCATACCCGTCGCGGTGTAACGCCTACACCGACCTTCATGCCGGTGGCGACCCACGCCCACGTACGCTCGCTCGAAATGAGTGACGTGGCGCAGTCTGGCGCGTCGATCTGTCTGGCGAACACCTACCACCTGTTGCTGCGGCCGGGCCCCGAGGTGTTCGAGCGCTTCAACGGCATTCACCGCTTCATGCAGTGGAGCGGGGGCGTGCTGACCGATTCGGGCGGCTTTCAGATCTTCAGCCTGCCGGGAGACCGCTCGATCAGCGAACAAGGCGCGACGTTTCGCAGCGCCTACGACAACCACCAGCGCATGCTCTCGCCCGAGACCAGCATCGGCACCCAGCAGTCGATCGGGTCAGACATCATGATGGTGCTCGACGTGTGCGTGCCGTCGACCAGCGACGAGAAGGTCACCTTCGACGCGATGGAGCGCACCCACCGCTGGGCCGTGCGCTCGCTCGCCGCCAAGAACGCCAAAGAGACCGGGCAGGCGCTGTTCGGCATCGTACAGGGCGGCGTGTACCCGACGATGCGCACCGAGAGCGCGGGTTTCTTGAGCCAGCACGACTTCGATGGGTTCGCGATTGGCGGGCTGGCGGTCGGCGAGTCGCGCGAGCTGCTCTATTCGATGACCCAGCACACCGCGCGGCTGCTGCCGCAAGACAAGCCGCGGTACCTGATGGGCGTGGGCACTCCCATTGACCTGGTCGAGTCGGTGAACAGCGGCGTCGACATGTTCGACTGCATCATCCCCAACAAGATGGCGCAGCAGGGGTACGCGTACACCTTCGAAGGGCAGATTCGAATCACCCGCACCGAGTACAAGCTCTCAGACGAGCCGCTCGACGCGACCTGCCTGTGCCCGGTGTGCCACCACTATTCGCGCAGCTATTTGAGGCACCTGGCCCAGGGCCCGCACTCGTTGTCTTCGCGGCTTTTGACCATTCACAACCTCTGGCACTACCAGGCGCTGATGAATCGCATGCGCACCGCGATTCTCGAGAACCGGTGGGACGCGGAGTATCGAACGCTGCGCCAGATGGTGGGGCCGCCCAAGCTGCAGGCGCGAGCGGTCGAGGGGCACAAAGAGGGCGACTTCGAGGTCGTCACTTTGAAATCAGGCGCGCGCTCGATTCGTCACGTGGGCAATGGCGAGATCATGCACCCCGTCGGCCCGTGGGAAGAGGCGAATGCGCTCTATGTGAATCAGGCGCGGCTGGGCAAGGCACTGACCGTGTCGAGCGAAGAGCCGTATCGCATTCTCGACGTGGGGCTAGGCGGCGGCACCAACGCGTTGGCGGCACTGACCTGCGCACGTGAGCTGGGTGAGGGCATGAAGCGCTCGCTCGAGATCATCAGCCTCGAGCACGACCTGACGCCGCTGAAGCTGGCGTTCGCCGATCAAGAGGGTTTCCCCTTCATGAAGCCGTGGCGGCACGCGGTCGAGGCGCTGCTGCGCGAAGGCACGTGGGACGCTCCGGGCCTGTCGTGGCGGCTGATACAGGGCGACGCCCGCGAGACGATCAACGAGGTCGATGGCGTGGTCGACTTGATTTACTTCGACCCGTTCTCGCCCGAATCGAACCCCACGCTGTGGACGGTTGATTTCTTGAGGGCGGTGCGGGTCAAGGCGAAGAATCAAGGCGCGAAGCTCGTGACGTACAGCGCGGCGACTCCGACGCGGGTGTCGTTGCTGCTGGCCGGCTTTTTCGTCGGCAAAGGCGCAGCGACCGGTACCAAGGGCGAGACGACCATCGCCGCCACCAAGATGGACTTGCTCGACGACCCGCTGGGGGCCCGCTGGTACTCGCGGTGGGAGCGCTCGAGCTCGAGAGGGCCGCATGGCGAGACGCTCACCCCACAGCTCGAGGCTGCGATTCGCGGTCAGCCCCAGTTCGCAAACCTGCCGCCGGGGTGAGGCGTATCGGTTGAACCCACGGGTGCGCCCCTTCCGTACATCACTGGGCTTGCTTCGCTCGGCGCCGAGCGGTCTTCTGCGGCCCTTCTGATGATGCTCCTGCACGCAGTCACGTTGGTGCTCGCGGCGAAGACCGTGACCCTCGACGAGGTGAAGACGGCGTCTCGCCGCAACCTCGACTCGATTCGCGCCGAGGTCGTCAACGCCCAGGCCCAGGCCGGCAAGACCGTCGCCATCTCGGGCATCTTGCCGCACGCCTCGCTGCAGGCCGGCGCGTCGTACACGGCCTACGCCCCCTACAGCCGCATCTTCACCGTGCCAGCGGTCAGCGACGCCGGAGTCGTCTCTTTCAACCAGACCCGCATCGACCAGGCCCCCGCACAGATTCTCAGCCTGAACGCCGGCATCTCAGTCACCCAACTCATCTACGACGCGCGCTTCTGGGCGCAGCTCTCGCAAGCCGGAGCCCTCGAAGAAGCCACCCGAGGCGAGCTCGAAGAGCAACGCCTGGCCAGCGAGGCCGAGGCGGTCGTTCGGTTCTACGAAGTGCTCTTCACCGCGCAGGCCCGAAAGATCTACGAAGACGCGGTCGAGCGCAGCAAGGGGCAGCTCACCCGTGCGCAGGCCGTCTTCAACGCAGGCAAAGGCCACCAGCACGACATTCTCGATGCGCGGGTCAACCTGGGCAACGACCAGATCTCCCTCTTGAAGTGGGACCAGCAGATCACCGCCGCGCAAGCCAACCTGACGCAGTGGCTCGCCTGGGGCTTCGAGCCCATTCAGGCGACCCCGCCCGACATTCTCAAACAGCACCCCCCGCTGCCGGCACCAACGCTCGAGCGCGTGCTCGAGTTGGCCAAGCAGAACCGCCCGTTGCTGCGGTCAGTCGCGAGCCGGGTGCGCGTCGCCGAGGGCGCCATCGGCATCGCCCGCAGCGAGTACATACCCTCGGTGTCGGTGGCGGCGCAGTACTCCCGCGAAGCGCCGACCGGCGGGCTGTTCGTCGACCCGCAGCGCCAACACGTGCTCGCCGTCGGAGCCACCTTGAACTGGAACTTCTTCTCTGGCCTGGCCACCCTCGGCCGCGACCGCAGCGCGCACGCCGAGCTCAGCCTCGCCGAGGCCACCCGCGCTCAGGCCATGTCGACCATCGAAGGCGACATCGCCCGTGAGTACGAGGTGCTGAAGACTGCTCTGCAAATCGCCGACGTGGCCGAGAAGACCAAAGACTTCGCCGAAGAAGAGGCCAAGCTCGAGGAGCAGCGCTACACGGTCGGCGTCGGCACCAACCTCGACGTGCGAAACGCGCAGCTCAAGTTGACCGGGTCGCAGTTCAATTCATTGAGCGCCCGGTTCGATGTCGAGATCAGCAGGGCCCGATTGGGCCGGCTGGCGGGCGGGCCGGTCGAGTAGCTGGGCCCCCGCCGAGCCCTTAGCGCCCGGCGGTAGCGCTGAAGAGCGTGCTGCCATTGTTGCCAACCACCCAGAGCCGGTTCGGGTCGTTGGTCGACACGGTGATGCCGTTCACCGTGTTGAGCGAGTTGGTGATGAGCGGGGCCCAGGTTTCGCCGTCGTCGAGCGACTTGAAGAGCCCACCGTAGCCACCGGCGTACCAAGTGGTGGTTCCCGCGGCGTGCTCGATGGCGTTGAACACCTGGTTGGTGCCCGACGGCTTGAGCGCCCAGCTCACACCGTGGTCGAGGCTCTTGTAGATAGTGCCGTTGACGCCCACCGCGATGGCGACGCCGCTGAAGTCAGACTTCACGGCAACGTCGGTGAAGACCGCGCCGGGCACGCCCGCTCCGTTCGACCACGTGGTGTTGTTGAGCAGCCGCACCGAGCCGGCGCTGCCCACGACGATGGCGCGCGGCGTGGTGCCGCCTACGAGGTACGTGGCCACGCCGTTGTAGCTCTCGGTCGTCGCCGCGACGGTCTGCACCGTCCAGCTGCCGGGCAGGGCGCCAGTGCTGACCATCACGGTGGCGTTGGTGCCGACAGCGATGCACGCGGTGTTGCTCCGGCAGTCGACGTCGTTGAGCGTGTTGGTGACCGCGGCGCTGTCTGCGTGCGTGGTCCACGCGGTGCCGCCGTTGAGTGTGTAGCCGATGTAGCCCGCGGTGCCGACGACGTACCCTTGCGCCGTGGCCGCGGTGCCGCCGACGTCGAGCAGATGCGCGCCGTACAGGGTATTGCCCACCAACGCTTGCTGGCTCCAGGCTGCGCCCCCGTTGACGGTGCGCAGAATCAGCCCGCTGCCGCCGACCGCCCAGGCCGTCTGGTTGAAGAGGCCGCCGCGCGGTATGTGCACCTGGAGCAAGACCGCCCGCGTGTTGGTCGACACCTCGGTCCACGTGGGGCCCGCGGTGATGGTCTTGAGCAAGCCACCGCCGGGAGACCCCGCCGCCAACTCGGTACTCGAGCGCGCGACGATCGACGAGATGGTCTGAATGATGTTGGGCGACTGCGGTATCACCTGGTCGGTGCGCGTGGTGCCCTGCATGCGGGCGATGGTGCCCGCCGATGAGCCGGTGACGTCGCCGCCAACCCACAAATCGGTGACGTTGGGCGCCGCGAGTGCGTGCACGTTGAAGCCGGCCAGGCCGCTGTTCGCTGTCCAACTCTGGCCGCCGTCGTTCGAGCGCAGCAGCGGAGACTTACCCACCGGCACGACGCCGCCCAGAAAGAGCGTGTCGGTACCGGCGGCGTTGACGACCGCGTTGAAGGTCACGCCGGCCACGCCGACGTAGCCCGAGGGCAGGTTGGTGATCTTCGCCCAGGTGATGCCGTGATCGGCCGAGCGGAGCACGGTGCCGTTGGCGCCCGCCGCGATCAGCACGTCACCGTTGGCGCACACGGTGCCGCCCGAGCAGTTGGCGACCGTCAACAGCGTGTCGGTCACGCCAGAAGGTGTCGGCGAGAACGTACCGCCGAAGCCATTGATGCCATGCACGATGGTGCCCGAAGCGCCGACCGCGACGTAGTGCGCCGCCAGCCCTGCGCTGCCCGCGAAGGTGAAGGCGTAGAGGTCTTGCGTGGTGCCGGTGGGCACGAGGTTGAACACCACCCCGAGATCGCTGCTCAGCGAGAGGTGCCCCTGCTGCCCCACCGTCCACACGTTGACGCCGCCAGCGATGACCCCGTAGAGGTGGCCATCGGTCATCGGGTCACGCCGTACCCACGTGGCCATGCCGTCATCGGAGCTCACCAACAGGCCCGCGTAGCCGATCGCGAAGTAGCGATTGGTCGGGCCGCTGCCCACGAAGGCAACGCCGTTGATGTTGCTGGCCGTCGGCTCACGGTACTGGTGGCTGAAGGCGTACTGCGGCGTACCGTTGGCCTCGGGCGAGTTCGGGCTCTTGTTGCCGGCGAGGTCGACCGCGCGAACCACCGCGAACTGCGGCACGCCGTTGGGCCTGGTGAGGTTGGTGGTGAAGACGGTGAGCAATGAGCCGAAGGTATACGGCCCCCCGCTGGTGGTGCTGGTGCCGACCTCGTAGCCCGCCATGCCCGAGGTCGCGTCGGTGCTGGCAGCCCAGGTCAGACCGAGGGTGCGATGCGAGGTGCCCACGCCCGGCACGGCAGGGGTGCTGGGGGCGTTGGTGTCGAGCACGATGCTGTCGGTCGCCACCGCGCTCACGTTGCCTGCGCCGTCTTGAAACCAGGCCCACGCCGAACGCACGCCATCGGTGATCGAGAAGAGGTTGACGCTCACGCTGCTGCTGAAGGCGGTGAAACACGGGTCATTCGCCGCAGGGGTCGCGGGGGGCACCAGCGAGTTCGTGAAGACGAGGCACATTTTGGTCACGGCCGAGGTCGCGTCGGTCGCGGTGAGGGTCACCGTCGCCGCGGGCGTCGTGGCGTAGCTCGCGCCGCCGTTGATGCTCACCGTACCGGTCGGAGCGACCGTGTCGATGGTGATGGTGGCCGAGGCCGTGCCGCTGGTGTTGCCGGCGCCGTCACCGACCGTCATGTACAGCGTGCGAAGGCCCTCGCCCGCGCTGAACGTGAACGGCAACATGGCCGAGTAGCCGGTGTTGGTGGGGAAGTTGACGCCGTCGAGCGAGAACGAGGCCTGGGTGACCGCCGAGCCCGGTGCGGGGTCGCTCGCGGTCGTGGTGGCGATGACACTCAACGACTTGCTGTAGGTGGCGCCACCGTTGAGCTGGAGACTCGACAATGAAGGCGACACCGAGTCGAGCCCGATGGTGTCGCTGATGCTGGCGACGGTGTAGTTGCCCGCCGCGTCTTTGAACCAGGCGTACACGGTCTTCGCGCCCTGAGCGCTCGAGAGCACGAACGGGGCGCTCGAAGAGACCAGCGGCGCCCAGCACGCGTCGGTGGCCGAGGTGGGCGGCGCGTTGAGCTCTTTTGCACAGAAGTGAGTGACGCTGCTCGCCGCGTCGCTGGCGGTGAAGCCGAGAGTCACGGCGGTGCTGGTGGTGAAGAGGTTGGTGCCGTCGATCTGCAGAGTGCCGGGCACCGGCGGCGTGGTGTCGAGGTTGATGCTGTCGGTCGAGGTCGACCGGTTGCCCGCGGCGTCTGTCGCGCGGAGCGTCACCGAGCGGCTGCCGTCGGCGCCAGCGAGCAGGGTCCACGCAGCGGGTGACGCCGTCAGCGCCACGAAGGCGATGCCATCGTTGCTGGCTTCAATCTTCGAGACGCCGGTGCCGGTGTCGGTCGCCGTCCACGACAGAGAAGCGACGGTCGTGTTGGTGGCCGCTGCCGCGTTGTTGATGTTGAACGAGGTGATGGTCGGCGGGGCAGAATCGAGCGTTATGGTGTCGGTGAACTGAGCAGTGACGTTGACGCTGTCGCGCACTTCGACGGTGACGGTCTTGTCGCCATCACCTCCGCTGAGCACCCAGGCCTTCGTTGCCGCGTAGCTCTCGAAGGCGGTGAAGGTGACGCCATCATTCGAGAAGCGCATCTGCGAGAGCGTGGCGGGCGAGGTGGCCATCACGCTCAGGGTGATGGTGACCGCGGCGGTGATGGTTGAAGCGGCTCCGGCGTTGACCACCACCGAGCCAGAGACGGCGCCTTGCTGCACGGTGAAGGCGAGGTTGCCCGAGTTGAAAGCAGTGAAGGCGCTGGCCGACCCATTCGAGTCGACCGCGCGCACCTGCCACTTGTACGAGCCCGCGCTCAGCGTGCCGAGCGAGAGCTGGAGCAGCCCTGCCGGCCCGAGCGCCGCGCTGTGCGTGGCAACGTTGGTGAAGGCGGTGGCGAGGGGGCGCAGCTCGACCTCGAGCTTCACGGTATCGCCTTCGGGGTCTGCCACCGTCGCGGTCAGTCGCGGCGTCGTCGTGACGGTCGCGCCCGCGGCAACCGGCCCGTTCGCGCCATCGACTTGGCCCGGCGTGGCGAGCGTGGGCGGCTGATTCGGGGCGGGCGAAACGATGAGGTTGAACGAGCGGGCGTCGGTCAACACGCCGTCGCTCACGGTGGCGGTGATCAACTGCGTGAGCACGGTGCCCACGGGCGGCGTAAAGGTGATTGTGCCGGCGGTGAGCGAGGCGAAGGCCGGCAGTGTCGAGGTGCTGTAGGTGAGGGCGTCACCATCGGCGTCGGTGCCTTGCAGGGTCAGCAGGCCGCTCGCCCCCGCGACGATGCTCACGTCGGCGATGGGCTGCAGTACCGGGGGCTGATTCACGTTGGTGACCGTGACGGCGAGCACTCCGTCGGTGCTCGATTTGCCGTCTGAGACGCGCACGGCGAGCTGGTAGGTGCCGGCGTTCGTGAAGCCCGGAGCAAGCGTGATGACGGCGCCAACCAGTGACGCGAAGGCGGGCGGGCTCTGCAGCGAGAAGGTCAACGCGTCGCTCTCGGCGTCAGTTGCGGTCAGCGTCACCGTGGCCGTCGTGCCTTCGTCGAGCGTGCGTGGCGAGAGCGCACCGAACACGGGCGCGGTGTTCGCGCCGCCCGCATCTGACCCGCCACCGATGCCACCGCCCGACCCGCCGCCCGTTCCTCCACCGGTGCCGCCTGCGTCGGTGCCATGGCTGCCGCCGCCGCCGCTGCCGCCGCCCGACCCCGTGGCAGGGGCAGACGAACCACCGCAAGCCACGCCGAACGCCAACGCCAGAGCCATCGTGAGTCGGAGCAAGTTCATGGCGGCCGCGTTTGCAACCGCGGAGCCATCAACAGACGCTCAACAATCAACCTCTTGAGCGGCTGCGCACATGAGTGCAGCTGGCACTGTGCCTGGCACAGCGGTACAAGCGGCACCCTTTGATGTCGCTCCACACGCAGGACGCAGCACTCGATGTAGGCAACCAGAGCAGCGCGCTTCGGCCGGTCGACGTCGAGCGGTATGAGGTGTCGAGCGACCCACAGCTCGGTGCGGGCGGCCTGGGCACGGTGCTCCGTGCCCGCGACAAGCGCCTCAACCGGTGGGTGGCCATCAAGCTGCTGCGGCGGTTGTCGGCAGAGCACGAGCAGCGCTTCTTCTACGAAGCCGAGCTGACCGCGCGGCTCGAGCACCCGGCGATCGTGCCCGTGCATGACGTCGGGCGCTGGCACAGCGGCGAGCCGTTCTACGCGATGAAGCTGGTCGAAGGGCAGTCGCTGCGGGAGCTCGTCAGAGGCTGCACCTCGCGCTCGGCGCGGCTGCCCTTGCTCGTCAACGTGTTCACGGTGTGCGACGCCCTCGGCTTCGCGCACGCGCGCGGCGTCATTCACCGCGATCTCAAGCCGTCGAACGTGATGGTGGGCCAGTTCGGTGAAACGATGCTCATCGACTGGGGCCTCGCCCGGCAGGTGGGAGCGGCGGACCCGGCGGTGATCAGCGGCACGCCCCACTACATGCCGCCCGAGCAGGCCACGGGCCAGAGCGTCGACGCGCGCAGTGATGTCTATGCGCTGGGGGCGATGCTCTACGAGGTGCTCAGCGGCCGCGCGCCCTACGAAGGCACGCCGTCGAACGAGGTGCTGGCTCAGGTCAAGCTGCGCCCGCCCGAGGCCCTGCTCACGCTCGAGCCCGAAGCACCGCACGAGCTGGTCGCCATCGTCGAGAAGGCGATGCACCGCGACCCCTCGCAGCGCTATGCCGACGCGCGCGGCGTGGGTGCCGAGCTGCGCCGGTATTTTGACGGGCACCTCGTCGGCGCGTACGACTACTCACTCTGGCAGCGCGCTCGGCGGGCGGTGACCCAGAACAAGCCGGTCGCGGCAGCCATCGCCGTGGGGTTGGCGGCGGTGGTGAGCCTGGGCATCGTGAGCCTCGGCCGCATCGTCACCGAGCGCGATCTCGCCCGAGACGCCCGGGCCCACGCCGAGCAGGAGCGAGCCACCGCAGAGGCCCGGCGCGACGCGCTGCTCTTCTCGCAGGCCCAGCTGTGGCTCGAGAAAGACCCCACGACCGCCTTCGCCTGGGTTCGCAGCTTCGCCGCGACGAAGAGCGCGCGCCCCGCGTCGGTCTCGCGCATCGCCGCCGAGGCAGTGTCGAGAGGGGTTGCCTCGCAGCTGACCCGCGGCCGCAAGCGCGTCACGCTCTCGCCCGACGGCAATACCCTGGCCGGCATCGAAGGCGACCGGCTCGTTCTGTGGTCTCTGACAGACGCCCACACGCGGTCGCTCGGCCGCGTCGCAAGCCAGCTGTCGGTGCTGCGCTTCGCCCCTGATGGCCGCTCGCTGCTCGCGGCCGAAGGCTTGACGCTGCGTCGCTGGCCGCTGGACGGAGCGGAGCCGGTCACGCTCTTCATCGCTCCCCAGCCGCTCACCGCGCTGTGTGTGAGCGGCGCGAGCATTGCCGTGGGTGGTGACGAGGGCGGCCTCTGGTCGAGCAGCGGTCAAACCTTCGAGGCGCACCCTTCGCTCGGCGCCCGCATCAACTGGCTCGAAGCGTCGAGCGTGCACCAGCGGGTGGTGGCGAACGACCTCGATGGCAAGTTCGAGATTTTGGCGCTCGCGAAGCCCGGCCCCGCGCTCTTCGTCGGGCAGAGCGAGGGCGGCGCCCGCATGTCAGCCGATGGTACGCGTGTCGGCTGGAGCAGCGCTGGCGGCTCGCTGTGGGCCTTCGACATCGCCCGCGGTGTCCGCAGCGCCCTGCCAACGCCTCACCAGGGAGGCGCGGTACCTGCGGTGGCCCTCTCGGCCGATGGCCGGTGGCTGGCCTCGTTCGGGCAAGACAAGCTGGTGGTGCTCGACGACCTCGTCACCCTCGAGCGCCGGGTGCTCAAGGGCCACGAGGGCTGGGTCATCAACGGCGCGTTCTCGCCCGATGGGCGACAGCTGATCACCGTCTCGACCGATCGCACCGCGCGCCTGTGGGACCTCGAGACCCAAGACGTGCAAGTGCTCCGCGGGCACAGCTCGCCCTTTCGCACCTTCGCCTTCACCCCCGACAGCCAACTCGTCGTCACAGCCGACGCTGACGGCGAAGTGCGGGTGTGGCGAGGGCTCGCGCCGGTCGAGCAGATCTTTCGCGGCCACGCCTCAGACTCGATCGAAGCGCGCTTTCTGCCCGACGGCCGGGTGGCCTCGGCCGGTGAAGACGGGCAGCTCAATCTCTGGTCACCGCTCAGCGGGCAGCGCCTCGCGCTCAACGAGACCGGCCCGGGCGGGAGCTTGAGCGTGAGCGCGAACGGCTGGC